>PMWW01000164.1 GCA_003165795.1 Acidobacteriaceae bacterium | reverse complement strand
TACAAGCCGCGCTCCTGCACCCAGCCATCGAAGTCGTGCTCGCCAATGGGATTGGGATAGTGGAAGACCGGGCTCTGGGGATCGAGAACCGTCACCGGCGCCTGTTCCACGGTGACGCGCTCGCGGCTGAGATCGGCGGGATAAGGCAAATAGTGCCCGCCGTTGAAGTCGCTGGGCGAGGTGTTGTACTGCACCAGAAGCGTGCCGCCGTTCCGCACGTAGTCCAGCAATCGCTGGTTATTCTTCACCACATCGTCGCGCGTATCGTAGGCCCGAATGCCCAGGACGATGGTTCCAAACCGGCTCAAATCGGAGTGTCCCACGTCGTCAGATGTCAACAGCGTCACGTCGAACCCAAGCTGCCGCAGCACGGTTGGGATGTCGTCGCCCGCGCCCATGATGTAGCCGAGCTTCAGCCCTTGGGGCACTTTCACCTCGACCACGCTGGCGCGTTGCAACGCGGGCTGGTAGTAAAAAAATCCGCCGAGATCAGGACGCGCGACCAGGCTGTAGCCATCGCTGTAATCGCGCCCGTCGGCTTCCAACTGCGCGCGCACGCGATAGCGGGCCTCTTTCGCGCCGTCGGGCAGCTCTTTGAATTCAGCCGCGTGTTGACCCGGTTCGGTGAAGCTAACGGCTGCCGATTGTGGCTGGACATTCCAGCCTTGCGGGACTTCGGGACGCACGGTCCCAGCCGAACGGTCAGCCGTCGTACGCACCACAACGCTAAGTTGCGCGGAAGGATTCTTGCCAGAGCGGATCACCTGCGTGGTAGGCGAGGTCTCCACCGAGAACGGCGGTACCACCGCCAGCGGCATCGACCACACATCACCTTTCGCGTTGTGCATAGGCGTGCGCGCAACGCTGCGAATCACACCATCCTCACCGTCGATGCTGTAGACGACGCGCGCCGAAACCGGCGGAGGAGGAAGCGCCTGCGTCAGATACTCCGGCTGATCAATCTTGTAAATCGTGTCAGTTTCGGGATCATCGCGATGGAAATATGCCTTGGTGATCTGCGCGCCGATCGGCGGCGTCACCCGAAAGGTCAACGCGCAGCCATCGCCGGGCGCAATTCTCTTCGGCACATGGTCCATGAACAGCTCAGACTTCCAACCCGCGGGAACATCCAGCGCAAACTGCTTCAACTCCATGGAAGCGGCACTGCCATTGTGCAGCTTGGCCATCAGCAGAAACGGTTTGCCTGCGGTAATGACCGCTGCCAGCACATCGCCGTCGCCGGTGGGAAACGATGCCGCCATCGGACGGCCATCCGGCGTTCCTGGTCCCACACCGAGATCCAAGCCCAGCGCCAGATTCGCCGCCTCTTCGAACTGCTGTTGCTTCGTCTTCAAATTGGCCAGCAAGTCCGCTTTCTCCGCCTCCGATAATTGCGACTGCGCAACTCTTCTGACGAGCGCGCGCGTCAGGTTCAGTCCCTGCAGCAGAGCCTTGCCTGCCGATTGCGGGTCCTTGTCCGCTGCAGCTGTCGCTTGATCGACCGTCGAGGCAATCGCCTGCAGTTGCGGACGCAACCATGGCACCTTCGCTTCGTCCCCGTCCTGTCGCGAGGCCTGGCCCGGCAAGGAAGTATCGATTCCGTCGAAGAAGTCTTTCTCGTGAAATCCCGCAGCCTGCCGGTTGGGCATGACAGAGTCGATCAATTTGTAGTAGCTGAAGCGCTCTCCTTCGGGAGCGGTCCAGGCTCCCGCTCCCTGGGAAAGCTGATGCCGCAAGCCTTTCCAGCCAAATTGCACATAGGTTTCGCCCAGCAGCGGATCGAATTGCGAAGTCTCCAGCTTGATGGTCCAGTCTTCGGTGCCGCGAACGTTGTCCATGTAAAGCTTCTTGGCCTGCCAGGGCTGCAGGCCCTCGCTAATCTGCTCGGGAAAGCGCGTGGGATCGGCAGCGGCACGAAATGCCTCGCGCGTCAGAATTCCTGATGCCTGGTGATGGCCGTGCCCATCGCGCGAATTTCCCTGGAAGCGGGTACAGATCACCTCCGGTCGAAAGGTGCGGATCACGCGCACCATGTCGCCCAACGCGATGTCGTGCCCACCCCACTTCTGAAAAGTCTCTTCGGGCGTTTTCGAGAAGCCGAAATCGGCGACGCGAGTGAAGCGCTGCTCCACGCCGTAATAGCGATCGGCCGCCAGCAACTCCAGCGTGCGAATGATGCCCAGCTCGTCGAATAGATTGCTGCCAACCTTGTTCTGGCCGCCTTCGCCGCGATTCAGCGTCAGCTGTAGGGCGGTTACACCATGGCCGCGCGATTCCAGCGTCAGCATGCCGCCGTCCTCGTCATCGGGATGAGCGACTGTGTGCATCAGCCGCGCCGTGGTGTGCAGCCGGCGCAGCATCAGCTTCAGTCCCGTGGTACCGGTATCGACGGTAAGCGGTTTGGTGTCGACCCACGGAGACGGAACCTGCGCGAATGCGGCCGTCCAGAGCAGAGTCAGCGCAAGAAGCACGCAGAAGCATGCGGGCATGCGGCGAACCGTGCGCATAATCGGCGTGTTTTGTGTGCTGTGGTGCACCCCGGGGCGCAACGGCCGGCGTGCAGTGCAATTAGAAAAGATCATCGGTTTTAGATAAAGCCTGGGACTCCATGCCAATCCATACAGAGTACACAAGACGGCCGTTGTTCGCTCTTCGCTATTCGCTTTTCGCCAGAGAGCCCTCTTCGCTGTTTGGTTCTTGGCAATTTTCGCCTTTCCCTTTTCGACAACCATACGAGGCGGGCCAGCCTTGCCTGCTTGGGAACGAAACTCCAGTACGACGATTGCTAAGAGCTAATAGCTAAGCGCCTGAAGCGAATAGCAAATAGCGAAAAACGAAAGGCGAATAGCGAACAGCGTGTTTTTTCACACGTACGCTTCGTGTTCGTAACACCATTTCCAGCTGCCCGACTGAAACGCTTGCATAACCGGGTGCCCTGTCTCCTTAAAGTGCTTATTGGCGTGCTGGCCGGGCGAGGAATCGCAACACCCAACGTGTCCGCAAATCAAGCATTGCCGCAACTGGACCCACCGCTGGCCGCTTTCAAGGCACTTGGCACAGCCGTCGCCGCTGGGTTGCACACTAGGGTCGGCTAGTTTCACGTGCTCACATTTTGCCATTAGAAGTCCTCCTTAAAATCTGGTTGGATGAGTGAGCACGCGCCGCGGATTCCCGCTAAGCAGCTCAGCAGAACGTAAGCGTGGGTTAAGGATACGTACATGTCGCGCGCCATCGCGAATCAGAGCGGCGTTCTGACCCCTTGTCTATAATTGACTTTCGCGACGAACCAAGCTCCTACGACAGCGTTTCCACGCCGGACTTCCAACTCGCGACGGATTTATTCATGATTCAAACTCTGTTTGGCAGCACCGAAGAAAAGCCCAGTTTCCTGAAACGCATGAAAGAGGCGGTCACGCGCACGCGCGAAAGCCTCAGCGAGCGCATTGAAGATGTCGTCGCCTTCCGCAAGGAAATCGACCGCGAAACCCTCGACGATCTGGAAGCCACACTACTGTCCGCCGATCTCGGCACCGCGACCACTGCAACCGTCCTGCAAGCTCTGCGCGAAAAAGTAGATCGCAAGCAGGTAGCGAACGTCGACGAACTGAAGCGCGTCTTAAAGGAAGAGCTGCTGGCGATCCTCAACTCCACCAACGAGAGACCGGTGCAGAAAGTCGACGGCGAGCCGGAAGTAATTCTGGTTGTCGGCGTGAACGGGACCGGCAAGACCACCTCCATCGGCAAGCTGACCCACTTGTTGCGCGCGCAGGGCAAGACCGTGTTGCTGGCCGCGGCCGACACGTTTCGCGCCGCCGCCATCGAGCAACTGGAGATTTGGGGCGACCGCACCGGCGCCGAAGTGATCAAGAACAAGCCGGGCGGCGATCCCGCGGCGGTACTCTTCGACGCCCTGCAGGCGGCGAAGGCGCGCAAGACGGATTACGTTATCGTCGATACTGCCGGCCGCTTGCACACCAAGACCAGCCTGATGGCCGAGCTGGAAAAGATGCGGCGCACGGCACAACGCTTCAGTGCCACTGCTCCTCACGAAACGCTGCTGGTGATGGACGCCACCACCGGACAGAACGGACTGCAACAGGCGCGGCTGTTCACCCAGTCGGCGGGCGTGACGGGGATTGTCCTCACCAAGCTCGATGGGACGGCCAAGGGAGGCGTCGTGGTCGCCATCTGCAAGGAACTTGGCCTGCCCGTGCGCTATGTCGGGGTAGGCGAGAAAGCCGGCGACCTGCTGCCGTTCAATTCGCAAGACTTCGTGAACTCACTGTTCGACTAACAACTTTGCACTTGACAATCACGTGATTATGAGATAAAACTTCGCCTGTGACTTGGAGTTGTCTATGAACGTTCACGTGCATGAAGAGGTTCTGCGAGCGGCTAAACAGATTGCGAGTCAGCGCGGCGATTGGACTTTTGCGCCCTACGAGGTAGTGCAGGCTTTGCCAACATTGAATGAGAGTTCTGTTCGCACTGACATAGTCAGCCGTTGTTGTATTAATGCCCCAAAGAACCACCTCCGACAATGGGACTACTTCCGTCGGGTGGGTCACGGCCGCTATGAAGTTCGCTCCAAGTACCGAGATATGCGGATTGCAGCGACCGCAACCCCGACTATTTCGACCATCTCGTCAGATATATCGAGATCCGAACGGACAGAATTCACGCATCCTGCACGACGCGATGTGATTCATGCCGTCATCCATGCTGGTGAGGACGCATTCACTGCGGAGTGCCTGGAAGTTGCGGCAGTTACGCAAGGGAACACCTTGGATGAGGTGGTTCGCAATTTGAACGAGGCGCTTGCTCTTTTTCTCGAGGGAGAGGACCTGGCTGCCCTCGGATTGTCAGACCAGCTGCGAGTCCAAATGATTTTCGAGATGCCTCTGAGCCGATGACTAGGCTCCGGCACCTGTCCGCGCGCGAGGTTTTGAAGGCACTCGGTAGTTTCGGTTTTCATGTCGTCAGTACCCGAGGGAGCCATGCCAAGCTCCGACGCATCCTTCCGAGTGGCGAACGGCAGACGCTCGCTGTACCTTTGCACAAGGTCCTCGCCACTGGCACCCTTCAAGCCATATTTCGGCAAGCGTGCCGCTACATTCCGGAAGCAGACCTGAAACCGTGGTTTCACGGAAGGCCGGTGAGTAGCCCACATGTCTAGTGGAGAACAAACGCGCGACGAGCAATTCATGCAGCAAGCCCTGGAACTTGCCTGCCAGGGCGTGGCGCTCGCCTCTCCCAATCCCTGCGTCGGAGCGTTGCTGGTCGCTGCTGATGGCGAAGTCGTCGGCCGCGGCACTCACCTCTACGAAGGCCGCAAGCACGCCGAGGTATGGGCCATCGAGCAGGCGGGCAAGCGCGCGCGTGGGGCTACGCTTTACCTGAACCTCGAGCCCTGCTCCCATACCGGACGCACCGGTCCCTGCACCGACGCCGTGATCGCTGCCGGAGTGAAACGCGTGTTCGCCGCCCTGCGCGATCCCAATCCCAGCGAAGGCGGCCGCGGACTGGCAAAATTGCGCGAAGCCGGAATCGAAGTGCACGAGGGGCTTTTCGAAGCCGAGGCCAAGAGGCTGAACGAGGCCTTCGCCAAGTACATTCGCCGCAAGATTCCCTTCGTCACCTTGAAGACGGCGATGACTCTTGACGGCAAGATCGCTCCGCCTCCCGGCGATGCCGAATCCGATTCGGGTCTTGGCTCGCTTGCTCCGAGCGGTGGCTGGATCACCAGCGTAATGGCGCGAGCACATGTACACGAAATGCGTCACGCCAACGACGCCATCATGGTCGGAGTCGGCACCATCATTGCCGACGATCCTTTGCTGACCGACCGCACCAGCCTTCCCCGCCGCCGGCCTCTGCAGCGCGTGGTGCTTGATTCGCGCCTGCGCTTGCCGCTGGAGTCGCGCGTAGTAAAGACCGCGCGCGACGACCTCATTGTGTTCTGCTGTTTCGCGGAGGAGAATAAACGGCGTGAGCTCGAAGCACGCGGCGTCGTGGTGGAGCAAGTTCCCATGCGCCGGCCTCCCGACGATGGTACCCTCGTATTCCCCAGCGCGTCACCGGGGATCGATGGCCGGCCCGATCTCGACCGCGCGATGGTGAGCCTCGGCGAGCGTCAGATCACCAGCCTGATCATCGAAGGAGGAGCCATGGTCAACTGGGCCGCGCTCTCCGAAGGCATCGTGGATAAGATTTTCTTTTACTACGCACCCAAGATCCTGGCGGGAACGGGTTCGATTCCGTTTGCCCTGGGCGCGGGCTATCGCCGCATCAGCGAAGCGGCTTCCGTCAAGTCGCTCACACTACATCGCTTCGGAGAAGACTTTGCGGTCGAGGGCTATCTGCGCGATCCTTACGAGGATGAGATTCGGCTGGTGCCGCCGTCGTAGCTCTGCTGCGACGATCGCTCCAAAACACTTCCATCGGCCAGAGGTATACTGCTCGCGATGCCTACATCAATAATGAAAGATCCGGTTACCTGGCTTTATCCTCCAATCGAACCCTATAACACAGGTCGCCTCCAGGTTTCACCCGTCCACGAGATCTACTTCGAGGAAAGTGGCAATCCCTCCGGCAAGCCGGTGGTCTTCCTGCACGGCGGTCCGGGCGGCGGCTCCGAGCCCAAGCAGCGCCGCTTCTTCCATCCCGAAAAATATCGCATCGTCAATTTCGATCAGCGCGGTTGCGGCAAGAGCACGCCCTACGCATCTCTGGAAGCCAACACCACCTGGGACCTGGTCGCCGACATCGAAAAAATCCGCCAGCATCTGGGCATCGAGCGCTGGCAGGTGTTCGGCGGATCCTGGGGCTCCACGCTCGCCCTCGCCTATGCCGAAACGCATCCCGATAGGGTTGCCGAACTCGTCCTCCGCGGCATCTTCCTCCTCCGCAAGCAGGAGATCGACTGGTTCTATCAGCGCGGCGCCTCGG
The DNA here is from genome assembly GCA_003165795.1 of Acidobacteriaceae bacterium. Lineage (GTDB taxonomy): Bacteria > Acidobacteriota > Terriglobia > Terriglobales > Acidobacteriaceae > Bog-257. The sequence goes on along the minus strand of PMWW01000164.1, from coordinate 99,770 downwards.
TACTCTATCCCGACGCCTGGGAACCGTACCTGGCCCACGTCCCCGAGGCCGAGCGCGGCGATCTGCTCTCCGCCTACCACCGGCGCTTGACCAGCGACGTTCCTGCGGTGCGCCTAGCGGCTGCGAAAATCTGGAGCGGATGGGAGGGTGCTACCTCCAAGCTGCTGCCCGACGCCGACTTCACCAGCCACTACGAAGAGGATGAGTTCGCCCTCGCCTTCGCGCGCATTGAGGTCCATTACTTCGCCAACAAAGGTTTCTTCGAAACCGACGATCAGTTGCTGCGCAACGCCGCGCACCTCCGCCACATCCCTGGGGTGATCGTGCAGGGCCGCTACGACGTTGTCTGCCCCATGGAAAGCGCCTGGGCGCTTCACCGGGCGTGGCCTGAAGCCGAGCTCATCATTACTCCCGATAGCGGCCATAGCGGCTTCGATCCGCCGAATAGTCGCGGCCTGGTGGCAGCGACCGACAAGTTTGCCGGCTAGCCTGTTCGCTAGAGTCAGGCTCTCTCAGCCGGGAAAGGCTTTTTTCAGCAGTAACGCGAGGTCATCATCATGTTTACCGGATTAGTTGAAGAAGTGGGAACCATTGCCAGCATCGTGGAACGCGGGGGAAATCATCGTATCACCATTCACGCTCCCAATACCGCGAAGGAGCTTCATGAAGGTAACAGTGTCGCCGTCAGCGGCGTCTGCTTGACTGCGCTCGACATCAAGCCAGACTCCTTCTGCGCCGATCTTGCGGCGGAAACCTGGAGACTGACGTCGTTGTCCCGCATCACCGACGGCGCGCAGGTCAACCTCGAACTGCCGCTCAAGGCCGATGGCCGCATGGGCGGCCACATGGTGCAGGGGCACGTCGACGGCACTGCGCGCTTCGTCGCCCTCGAACCTATTGCCAATGCCGACGATTTCTGGCTACTGTGCGACATCCCCGAGGACCTGGAGAAATATGTGGTCTTCAAGGGATCGATTGCCGTCGAAGGCATCAGTCTCACGGTCGCCAAGCTGGAAGGGCTGCGGCTCACCATCGCCATCATTCCGCACACCGTGAAGATGACGAACCTGGCGTCGTTGAAGCCCGGCGATCCGGTCAACATCGAGACCGACATCGTCGCCAAGTATTTGGAGAAGTGGACCCGGCGGGACGAGCAGACGGGAGCGCTCACGGTCGATCGGCTGGTGGCGCAAGGATTCTGAATTTGGTTCACCACAGGGACACAGAGACACAGAGGACTTCTATCTCAGAACTCCTGGTGCTTTGTATATCTTGCTGGTGAAATTGTTCCTGGCGGTTGGCGTGCGGTTCTACGAAGAGGCCCTACGGCAAGAGAAAGAGAATTTCTATAAATTTCTCTGTGCCTCTGTGTTTCCGTGGTGAATACGTTCTTCTAAGGCGCTTCAAAGCGCGGCTGGTGAGGCGGCCGCCGTGCGCCAAAGTATTTTTCGAAGTCCATCGAATCCAGCTCCAGAAACTCCTGCACGATGGGCTCCTGGCACTTGGACATCTCCGGAAATGTTCCGAAGAAGATGGCCTTGGCCTCGTGCAAGAACAGCAGTCGGTCAGCCAGCTTCTTGGCCAGAGCCATATCGTGCGTCACCACAATGCTAGTAAGCTTCAACTGCTTTTTGAGCTTCTTGATCAGGTCGCCCAGCAGGTGGGCCATCAGCGGGTCGACCATGGTCGTGGGCTCGTCGTAGAGCACCGCGTCGGGCTGCGCCGCCAGCGCGCGAGCGATGGCCACGGAGCGCTTCATTCCGGTCGACAGATCCGAAGGCAGCAGATCGCGGAACTCGCGCACTCCCACCATGTCGAGCAAGCCGTCGATGATCTGGTAAATCTGCTCCTCTTCGAGTCCACCGCGCTCGCGCAAGGGAAACGCCACGTTCTCGCCGACGGTCAACGAATCGAAGAGCGCTCCGTTCTGAAATACCATAGTGACTTTCTTGCGGATGCGCTCCAGATCGGGCTCACCGTAGTCAGTGATGTCTTCGTGGGCTACCCAGATTCTCCCTTTGTCCGGCTTAAGGAATCCCATGATCTCGTGCAACGCGACCGATTTGCCGACACCGCTTCGTCCCAAGATGCAGACGGTCTCGCCGGGCATGACGTCGAAGCTGACGCCGTCAAGCACTACGTTGCTGCCGAATGCCTTGTGCACATCTTGAAATTCGATGTAGGGCTTGGCTTCGTTCACCGGGGCGCGATGCTCCTTTTCATGGACTGCAACGTCGTGGGCAGAAACTACGGATTCTTGCCGCCGAACTTCTTGGTATTCCTCGGCGGTGTTGACGTTCTTGAAAACCGCCGTCGAAAATCCGGCGCTAACGATTTCGCGCCCGGAAATCTGCCGTGTCGGAACCTGCGAAAACAAGTTACCGATTTTGTAGTCACCGCTTTGCAGTGCCTGCTCAGCTTGTGCGCTCACTTCGCGGCGATACACCGCGCACAGCGGCTGCAAGCCGCCGAGAGCATCGGGAACCACGATCAGCGCGTCCGTCGCTCTTGCCTGCTCTACTAGCCACGCGAGAAATTTCTCATTCATCAGTGGCATGTCGACCGACAGGATCAGGTTCAGCTTGGTCTCGGTCGCGCGCAGCGCGGCGTGAATCCCGCCGAGCGGTCCGCAACCGGGGTAGACATCTTCGACCACCTCGCCAAACGCCGCATATCGATCCCGCGGGCCAACAATAAATGTTTTCCCGGCACCCGCCGCCGCCGCGGTTTGCAGGGCGCGCTGCAGCAAGTTCTGCTCGCCAAAAGACAGCAGTGCCTTGTCGGAGCCCATGCGTGAGCTGCGGCCACCGGCCAGGACAAAAGCAGTTACATCTTCCACGCCGACATCATACCGGAATCCGCTTTCCCAATCTGCTCTTCGCTTTTCGCCTTTCGCCAGAATAAACGCCAGGCTTGATCGGTTGTCGCGGAGCGCGCCTTCGCCTGCAGGAGTTCCGCATCTGCCGAGACTTGACGTTTAGCAAAAAGCGAATAGCGTCCTTTACGCGTGTGCCGGCTTGAAGGTGCTGGTTTTGGGAATGCAACCGTTGATCTCGATGGCCACGATGCGTCCGGAATGGTCCAGTTCGAGCGTTGCGGGAGCGTTGAAAACAGCGTCGCCACTCAGGCCGGGGAGCGCAATGAACACGCGGTTTTCCACGCAGGCCGCCGTGGGATCACGCCTCAAGAATGACAGCGCATGATCGTTGCGGCACATTTTGGGCAGCATGAAGCTGAGGTCGGCAACGTCACCGGTTTCGGAGACTGAAAGCGCCGCTTCGACCGAAATCCGTGACTGCACCTCATCGCCCTCCACCTCGACCTGAGGCTTGAAGCAGATGTAGTACTCGAACCCGGATTCAGGATCGAACGGGCTGCGATCCACCTGAAATGCCATAGGCGGCCTCCTCTGCTGCCGCGCAACTTGGGATTGCATACTAAATCAACCACGGCCCAGGTGCAAAGTCGCGAATGTTGTCATTGGTGGTTTCGCGGCCTTGAGCCGAAAAAAAATGATCGCGCGGCTCGTTGAGCATTCCTCCGGCAAAATCCTCCCGCTCCCAATTCAAGGCGGTGATCGTGATCCCGTGAGGGCTCTGGTATATTTCGGTGATAGCCGATTTCGGTCCCAGGATGCCCATCTTCTCGCCTACAGAGTTTGCGAAGGAACAAGTTACGGCGGTGCAGGATTACTCCCTGCTCGCCGGCCGATCACTCAGCAACGTGTTTGCGCGTCCTCGCTATTTCGCGGACACCATCATGCAAGCCGATCTCATCGGTGTGGGCTCGCTGCCCATCGTCGTCCTCACCGGTTTTTTTACCGGCGCGGTTCTGGCGCTGCAGACCTCCAGCACGTTGCAACAGTTCGGATCGCTTTCGTTGACGGGAAAGCTGGTGTCGCTCTCCATGGTGCGAGAGCTGGGGCCGGTGCTGACCGGCTTGATGGTGGCCGGGCGCAACTCCAGCGGCATGGCCAGCGAACTGGGCTCCATGCAAGTGACCGAGCAGATTGACGCCATGCGGTCCATGGGAGTAGATCCCTCCAAGAAATTGGTTACGCCACGCGTGATCGCCAGCTCGGTCATGCTGTTTTTTCTCAGCATCATCTCCGACTTGGTCGGACTGACTGGCGGCTTCATGATTTCCTACATGCTGCTGGGACTCGATGCCAACCAGTACTGGACCACCGCTTACCAGGCGCTACGCTTCGGCGACGTCTTCATGGGCTTGTGCAAGCCGGTGATGTTCGGCTTCATCATCGCCAGTATCGGCTGCTATTACGGACTATCGGCCAAGGGCGGCACGCAGGGCGTGGGCAGGGCGACCACGCAGGCGGTGGTGGCGGCCTCGGTGCTCATTCTGGTCAGCGATTTCTTCATCACCCGGCTATTGATGGGAGTGTTCCAGTACTGACCACCATGTCGATCCTTGCCCCACCCTTGGAGCAACTCCAGCCTTCCGTGTCCGCCTCGGGAGAGCCCGTCATACGCTTCGAAGATGTTGCCATCGCCTTCGATCATCCCGTGCTGGAGGGTATTTCGTTCCAACTGCCGCGGGGCGAAACCAAAATCCTGATGGGGGTCGCAGGCACCGGAAAAACTCTAATCCTAAAACTCGCCATGGGCTTGTTGAAGCCCGACTCGGGTGTCATTAAATTTCTCGACAGTGACATCACCCAAATGCCGGAGCAGGAGCTGTTTGCGCTTCGCCGCAAGATTGGAATGGTGTTTCAGGAAAGCGCGTTGTTCGATTCGCTGACCGTTGAGGAGAACGTTGCCTATCGTCTGATCGAGGAAACCGGACGGGTCACGGATGAGATCCACGCTCGCGTGCTGGAAGCCCTGCGCTTCGTCGAACTGGAGCACACGGTCAAGCTGTTTCCGGCGGAGCTTTCCGGCGGCATGCGGCGACGAGTGGCGATTGCGCGCGCCATCATCACCCAGCCCGAAGTGCTGCTCTACGACTCGCCCACCGGCGGACTCGATCCGGTGACGTCCAACACTATTATCGAGCTGATCGTGAAGCAGCGCGACGTTTACCAGACCAGCTCCCTACTGGTCACCCATCGTCTGCAGGACGCGTTTACCATGGCCAGCCACTACTTCGATCGCGAGCAGAACAAGATGGTGCCGATCGCTAACGGCACCTCCCGCGATGTTCACACCAAGTTCCTGATTCTTCGCGACGGCAAAATCATTTTTGAAGGGACCGCTGCAGACCTGCTGCGCTGCAACGATCCCTACATTCGCGAGTATTTGAGTTAGGCTCCCTGCTTGGCTGTCGCGGCTCGCATGCGAGCGAATTCGGCCATGCGCTTCCGGATGACCGTAATGCGCTCCTTGCCTTCGGGAGAACTTTCCACGACCTTCTGCACGTTCTTCAAGAATTCAGGCGCGTTTGCCTTCTGGCGGAACTCCTCGACATACGGCTGCATGATCGAGTAGACAAAATACATTTCCTGCAGCGTGTCGTAGGCGAGCGCCGCATTTAGGGTCCCGTGAACAATCAACGCCGCTACCATCTCCCAGTAGCCGTACACTTGCCGCAGATATGCGTTTTCTTTGACGCCGAAGTTCGAGACAACGGCCAGCACATCGTCAATGGATGCTGGCGAAAAAGTGGCCACGAAGTTTCGCGCTTCGCGCATTACGGGCTCGCGGCGCAAATCATAAAGTTTCAGGATGAGTTCGGCATCTTGCTGATTGGCTTGCGAGTTGCTCATGAATCCTCCAGATTGGATCTAGGTTGGAAAAGCCGTGGTTGCGACGGCTTCCTGATTGACTTGCGATTGTTTGCCAGTCCGAATCGACTTCAGCAAACGCTACTTTTGTTGGGGCGGTTTCGGCATGTGCGCGAAAGCTTCCTTGGCGCGGCGCTCCATCTCTTCGGGCGTAACGTCTTCCACATGCTGTCCCAGCGCCCAGCGGTGACCGAAAGGATCGGTGATCTGGCCGTAGCGGTCGCCCCAGAACTGGTTTGCCAGCGGCATGGTAACGGTTGCGCCGGCGGCAACCGCCTGGTTGAACAAATGGTCCACATCTTCCGAGTAAAGATTCAACACCACGGGGCTGCCCCCCAGCGTCTTCGGCGAACCACAGCCAAAGCCCGGAAACTCGTCGGCCAACATTAGCCTGGAGTCCCCAATCTTCACTTCGGCGTGCATTACCTTGCCATCCGGAGTGAGATGAACGCCGGCGATCGTCGCTCCGAATGCCTTCTTGTACCACTCCACAGCTTTGGAACCATCGTTCACGATCAGATGCGCGGTGATGCTGTGAGTTCCTTCGGGCACGCCCTTCACTTTTTCTGCCATATCCTCACCTACCTTTCAAAATGATGCCCGGCACAGTGGCCGGGCGAATTTTTAGCGAAACCACAGAGAGACTATGATGCCACAGCTTCGGGCTTTACTTCCCGTGAATAATCACATTTAACCGGGCTTTCATCAGCGATTTTCTTCTTCCCGCGGCGCTTGGGCTCGTCGCTGTCCGCGCTCTCCGTCCGCTTGTTGTTGGGACAAACCAGGAAGCTTCCCGACTTCAGGTTTTTCTCCAGCAGATAGGGACTGCCACACTCGGGACACGGCTCGGCCACCAGCTTATACGCCGAGGTGAACTTGCACTTGGGATAATTGGAGCAGCCGTAGAACAAATTGCCACGGCGCGCTTTCTTCTCCGCCAGATCGCCGGTCTTGCACTCTGGACACTTCACTCCAATGTAGTTCTGCTTCACCCACTTGCATTCCGGATAACCGCTACAGGAAGTGAATTCCCCGAACCGGCCATGGCGCAGCAGAAGATTACGTCCGCACTCCGGACACTTCTCATCGAGCGGAATGTCCGGCACTTTCTTCGCCTGATCGAGCCGGCGCGTGGTCTTGCAATCCGGATAACCGGTGCATGCCATAAACTGCCCAAACCGCCCGCGCTTCAGCACCATGGGACGGCCGCAGTTCTCGCAATACTCTTCCTGCGTGGTCTCCTGCACGTCGGCGGAATCCAGGTCGGGCAGGTCGATGGGATTTTCCTTGGTGAAGGTGCAACTGTTGGGATCGGTCTTGTCGTAGGAACTGCAGGCGTAGAAGGAGCCGTGCTTGCCCCACTTGATGACCAGCGGCGAGCCGCACCGTTCGCACTTCTCGTCGGTCGGCTTCTCCATCCGCTTGACGTTCTCCATGTGCTTTTCGGCGTAATGGAGTTCCTTCTCGAACTTCTTGTAGAACTCGGCCAAGGCGTCCGTCCAGCGTTCTTTGCCGTCTTCAATCTCGTCGAGTTCTTCCTCCAGCCTCGCCGTGTACTGCGGATCGAAGATGTCCTTGAAGTTCTCCACCAACAGGTCGGTAACCACCAGGCCGATCTCGGTGGGGATAAATCTCCCGCCGATCTTCTGCACGTACTGGCGCTCCTGAATGGTGCTGATGATGGCAGAGTAGGTCGAGGGCCGGCCGATGCCGCGCTCTTCCAACTCCTTCACCAGCGACGCCTCGTTGAAGCGCGGAGGCGGCTCGGTGAAATGCTGCTCCGGACTCAAGCCTTTCAGCGTGAGCTTCTGACCTGCAACCAGCAGCGGCAACTTGTGTTTGAGCGCCTCATCTTCTTCGTCCTTACTGTCCTTCGACTCCTCATAGACTTTGAGGAAGCCTTCGAACTTCAGCACCGAACCAGTCACGCGGAAGCGGTAAATTTCGTTACCGTTTCTCGCGTCAATATCCACGGTCGTCTGATCGAAGACCGCGGGATTCATCTGCGAGGCCACAAAGCGCTGCCAGATGAGCTTGTAGACCTTGAACTCGTCTTCCTGCAGGAACTGCTTGACCGAATCGGGATGCCGAGCCACCGAAGTCGGGCGAATCGCTTCGTGCGCCTCCTGCGCCGCTTTTCTTGACTTGTAGGTGTTTGGCGACTCGGGCAGAAACTCCTTGCCAAAATCCTTGCCGATGAACTCGCGCACTTCGGCCAGCGCGTCGTTCGACACCTGAGGCGAGTCGGTGCGCATGTAGGTGATGAGTCCGACGGTGCCTTCTTCGCCTCCCAGATCGATGCCTTCATACAGGCGCTGGGCGATCATCATGGCGCGCTTCACGCTGAAACGCAGCTTGCGCGAAGCGTCCTGTTGGAACTTGCTGGTGGTGAACGGCGCTGCGGGGCTGCGGCGGCGCTCGCGCGTATCGACCGAACGGACAGCCCAGTCAGCCGTCTCCAGTGCGGTCTTGATCTTTTCGGCCTCTTCGCCGTTCGGGATGGCCGTCTTCTCTTCGCCGATACCCACGAACCGGGCGTCGAATGCCGGCGGCTTCTGACCTTGCAGATGCGCGTCGATGGTCCAGTACTCTTCCTTGATGAACGCCTTGATCTCGCGTTCGCGTTCGACAATCAGGCGCAGAGCGACGGTCTGCACGCGTCCGGCTGACAGGCCGCGACGCACCTTGTCCCACAGCAGCGGAGAAATCTGGTAACCGACCAGCCGGTCGAGGACGCGCCGGGTCTGCTGCGCATCGACCAGGTTGGTGTCGATGTCGCGCGGATGCAGAAAGGCTTCCTGCACGGCGCGCTTGGTGATCTCGTTGAAGGTCACCCGGCGGATGATGACCGCACTCTTCTTGGTTTTCTTCCCGTCAACCCGATCGCCGCCGAGCTCCTCGGCCAGGTGCGCGGCAATGGCCTCGCCTTCGCGGTCCGGATCGGGCGCCAGATAGATGGCATCCGCCGTTTTCGCCAGCTTCTTCAGCCTGGCGACCACTTTTTCCTTGCCGGGAATGACGACATACTCGGTGGCGAAGTGGTTGTCGAGATCGACCCCGAGCGACTTCTTGGGCAAGTCTTTGATGTGCCCGAGCGAGGCTTCCACCTCGTAGCCCGAGCCTAGATATTTTTGGATCGTCCTCGCTTTTGCCGGCGATTCGACGATGACTAAGCCTTTTGCCAATGGAACCTCAATGATTGCGGATTACGTTTAGAAGCTAGCACGGTTTCGCCGTACGGCGAAACCTGGCCGTCAGCCGTCAGCCGTCAGCTCTCAGCTAAACCACTACGGCTCAGTACCTTACTAGGGCCGCTAAGTGTTGCAGTTGGGTTATGTCCTATGTCGCGGTGGATACGTTTCAACAGCGAATTCAACATGCGCTTCACTTCGATCACGTTCGCATTCATATCCTCGTAGGGTTGAGAAGCAAGAAATCCAAGATCGTGTGCTAACAAAAGTTGGTATTCCACCTCACAGGCCGAGCCGAACGCGATCTGAACGAACCTTCCGAATTCTGGTTGAGTTCGCCCACATCCCTCCGCCAGGTTTGTAGCGACCGACGAGGCCGCACGCCGAATTTGGCTGGACAGACCAAACACTTCTGATCTCGGAAAGCCTTCAAGTCAACCGATACACTTCCAGCGTCAAACGATGTGCCTTGGTCCACACCTCCAGATTTCGAAAGTCTTGCACAGTTCACCCCCCTTCCCAAATTCTTGGTTTTAGCTGAAAGCCGACGGCTGACGGCTGATGGCCGCGAAGTCTCTACGCGCCGCCTACATCGCCTTCACGTAATACTTCCCCGGCAGCGCTTTGATCCGGCCGCTCAACTCCAGCTCGAAGAGAGCGCTGAATATCTCCGACGAAGACAGATGGGAAGCCAAACGCTCGACCAGCACGTCGATGTGGGTGGACTCGTCCGAACGCAATAATGCTAATATCCTTTTTTCGTGAGGCGGCAGTTCCGCCCCTTGAAAGAGTGATGCCGGACCCTGCTCCTCCGATGCAGGCTGTTCCGGAGGGGTCAGCGCCAGGCGCGTATCCGCCGGCAACTCCTCCCACACGTCTTCCCAGGTGGCCACCAGCGCAGCGCCCTGCTTTATCAGCGTGTTAGGTCCCCAGGAGAGCTTGTTGGTCACATTGCCGGGGACCGCGTAGACGTCTCTTCCCTGCTCCAGCGCGCAACGGGCGGTCACCCGGGTTCCGCTATATTCTCCGGCCTCGAGGACCAGGACGCCGACCGCTATGCCACTAATGATCCGGTTGCGAATGGGAAAATTCTGCGGTGCCGGAAAGGTGCCCAGCGGAAACTCGCTGAGGACCGCCCCACCCGAAGCGAGGATCTGCTCCGTGAGCTTCTGGTTTTCTTTGGGATAGACAACGTCGATTCCCGTGCCCCAGATGGCAACGGTGCGACCGTGAGCATTCAGCGCGCCGCGATGAGCGGCGGTATCGACTCCGCGGGCCATGCCGCTAAATATGATGAGTCCGCGAGCCGCCAGGTCGCAGGCCAGCCGCTCGGCCATGCCCACGCCATAAGGCGTCGGATGCCGCGTCCCAACGACCGCAATTCCCGGCTGGTCTATAATTTCTGCGCGTCCCTTAAGATAAAGCACGAGCGGCGGATCATAGATTTCCAGCAGCCGCCGAGGAAACTCTGCGTCACCCGGCACGATGATCGACGCACCCTCGTCGCGGGCATGGTCGTATTCCGCTGCAGCCAATTCCAGCGATTTCCCCAGCGCGATGCTTTGCGCCGCCGCGGCGGGCAGTCCAGCCGCTTCCAGCTCCGTCAGCGATGCGCTGTACAGCCGATCAATGCCGCCGAAGCGCTCCACTAACTTCCGGCCTCGGCCCGCACCGACTCCCGGCGTCAAGGAAAGGGCCAGCCACTGCAACTTGCGAGCGAGGGCAAAATCTTCCGCCCGGACGGGTGCTTCAGCGTTCATGCCAGACTCCACGTGATTAATTAACCTTTGGGCGGAGGGTAACCTTAAGGCTGGTTACCGTCAAGGATGCTCGTCACTGAACCGGGTGAATGGTCGCTAAGGGCCTGGTGAGAAGTCCCACGTTCGTAATATGCATTTATCATCCCACCGAAGCGAAGCGGAGGGATATGCGGCCACAGCCCTGGGTTACGCAATGACTTCTGCCGCCCCCACGACATCGTTTTGTTAGACTCAATCCTTCATGCCGGGCCTACGTATCTCTGCCATTTCCTTTCTCAATACCGCACCCCTGATGTGGGACTTCGAACACGGCGACGCCGGCCGGGATTTCGAAATCGAATACACGATTCCCTCCGCCTGCGCCACTGCGCTGGGCTCGAACCAGGCCGACATCGGCATCATTCCGGCCTTCACCTATGCGCAAATCCCAGGCTTGGTGATTCTCCCCAACATTGCCATAGCTTCCAAGGACAGGGTGCGCTCCATCCTGCTGGTCAGCAAGAAGCCAATCGAAGACATACGCACGGTAGCGACCGACACCTCGTCGCGAACCTCAGTTGCTCTTTTGCAGGTGCTGTTCGCGAAATTTCTTGGCGGCCCGCGCGAGTTGACGCCCCACGTTCCTCAACTGGAAGCAATGCTAAGGGAGCACGACGCCGCACTGCTCATCGGAGATGCGGCTCTGGAAGTCGAGTCGATTCCTGGCTACCACTTTTACGATTTGGCGCACTTGTGGCGCGAAGCCACGGGCCACGCATTTGTCTTCGCATTTTGGGCTTTGCGACTGGATTCGCTCGCTCGTAAGCCGAAAGGCCTGGACCTGGCCAAGCTTTTTCAAGAATCGCGTGACCACGGTCTGCAGCCTGAGCACGTCGACACCATTGCGCGACAATGGTCTCCGAAGCTGCACCTCGGCGAAGCCGACATCCGCAGCTACCTGACCGAGAACATCCACTACTTCCTGGATCGCGAGAACCACGCCGGCCTCAAGCTGTTCCTGCAATACTCGGCTGAAATAGGGCTGATTCCCGCGCCGCCCGATCTCCGCTTTCTCGGTCCGGTAGCGTTTGGCAGCGCGCGAAAATAATTCAGAGCAATTTCTTCCAGATCCCGGTTGTCATTTAGCGTTTGACCTGCTCCTTCATGGTCTGTTCTGCTTCTAAGGAAGAGAGCTTCCGCCGCCTTACTGACAGATGACGATTTATCTCCTCGCTGCCGCCACGGTTAAGAAGACGATCTGGCACGCTGTTCGGCGCTTTGGCGGTCCAGGGCTGATTGCGCTGGGTCTGCTGGACAACTCTGTAATTCCTCTTCCCGGCAGCATGGACGCATCCACCATTCTGCTGGCGGCGGCGCGACATGAACCCTGGTGGTACTACGCCATCATGGCGACTATCGGCGGCGTTCTCGGCGGATACGTCACCTATCGCCTCGGCCTCAAGGGCGGCGAGGGCGCGTTGGAGAAGAGACTCTCGAAAAAGCGCGTCGCTCAGGTCTACCGCATCTTTCGTCGCTATGGATTCTGGTCGATTGCGGTCAGCGCCGTCTGTCCCCCTCCCATGCCCATCGTTCCCATCCTTATCGCCGCTGGAGCGCTGCAATATCCGCGCAGAAAGTTCTTGACCGCACTGACGCTAGGGCGGGGTGTGCGCTATACTCTGCTGGCTTATCTGGGCTTCCACTATGGAAGCCACATTCTCCGCTGGCTCGGAAAGTATTACCAGCCGCTGCTCTACGTCTTGATCGCGCTCGCAGTCGTGGCCGGACTGGTAGCTTTGTACTACTGGCTGCGCTACAAGCGACGCGGCAAGGACCGCCCCAGGTCCCGGCCAGTTCAGAAACCCGCGTGATGGCGAACACGCAACGATGGTTGAGCAAAACGAAGCCGCCGAGTTTTGGGGGAACCCGGCGGCGCTTGTACCCTAGTCTCGCTCGATCGCGGGGCGCTAGTAGGCGAAGTAGGGTCCCGTCCCTCCCGGCGTGCTCATGTTCTCAATCGCAGTGAACACGTTTCTGCCGTAGAAGAACGACAAACCCCAGTCGAAGGCACCCGAGTTGACTCCGCCTAGAGTGCTGAACGCGCTGTTACTGCCGCTGAAAAGATTGTTCGTATTCTCAATACTGAAGCTGACCGAAATCTGACTACCCAGCGGGCCTGACACGCTCTGCCCCTGGTTGCTTGCCGTGAGATTGTCGGGTGATGTCGTCGGGCAGTACCATGCGCTCAGTTGGCCACTGCACGTTGGTATGCCGGTGGTCGCGGAGTCCAGGAAGAAGTATCCGTTGGAACCGCTGTCAACAAAGCTTTGGGGATACGATTCGGGTACGCCGCTGGAGCCGGTAAACGTGGTAATGAAATCGCCGGCGTTGTTTCCGCTGTCGGGCACCGGGTAAACCGTCGCGCCTCCTAATCCATTGTTCGATTGCGTGCCAATACCAAAGATCAGGAAGCCGTTGGCGGTAGCCAACCCGCCGTCGGGTACGGACTCCAATTGGACCAGGACACCGTTATTGTCGGTCGCAAACAGAGCAGCCGGGTTCGGCACCTGTTGTGCCAAGGTGGCCGTCGTGGGAGTGCAGCCTGACGAGGTGCAGCCATAGTAAAAATAGGGATTGGTCGAATTGGTAACACAATACGGGCCACAGTCTTGCTGGAAGAGTCCCACCCCAATGAGGGCGTTGGCTCCGAACGCGTCCACGCTGCCGCCTTCATTGCCACTTCCTCCCGTCGGGTTCTGGCTGGAACAAGTCGGTGGAACCGGCGGCAAGCTGGACGCCGGAATCATGATTTGCACGGGCACGGCGGAAGCCGTTTCGCCCGCGACCGTAATGTCTGCAGTAGCCACCGGTCCCCACACGAAGCCATCCGCGAACACCAGACATTCATCGAGAGGATTACCGCCGGAATCGTTTTCTGGAGGCAGCGAAATGGTCAGTACGCTGGAAATAATGCGCAAGCCTGAAGATCCGGTGTCGACCTGCACATGATCGATGGTCTGACACTGCGTCGTGCTTCCCGGCACGCAGACCGTGACCGTGACGAAGGCCACGTTGGCAGAAGTAAAGTTCGCCGGGTCAGGTCCAGCATCTACGATAATCGGCGCCACGTTGGCACCTGCCGTTATCGGGTTGACCGTAACTGATGCCGTCCCGGACTTCGTCGCATCCTGCGTCGATGTTGCCGTCACCGTTACAGTTGTTGGCGAGGAGACGATGGGCGCGGTGAGGACGCCGGACGCTGAAATCGAGCCCGCAGTTGCGCTCCAGGTCACGGACGAACTGAAGCTCCCCGTTCCCGTCACCGTCGCCGAGCATTGGCTGGTTTGGCCTGATGAGACAGTAGACGGCAAGCAGCTCACGCTCACCGCGGTGATCGATCCCATCGGGTTGACCGTAACTGATGCCGTACCTGACTTCGTCGCATCCTGGGTTGAAGTTGCGGTTACCGTAACGGTGGTCGCCGAAGAGACAGTGGGTGCCGTAAGCAGTCCAGTGGAGGAGATAGTAGCGTTGTTGTTAGCGGTCCAGGTCACGGCTGAACTGAAGTTTCCCGTTCCCGTCACCGTCGCCGAGCACTGGCTGGTTTGACCTGACGATACGGTCGATGGCGAGCAACTCACGCTGACCGACGTGACAGTGCTTGACGTATTACTGCCACCACCGCTGCTTCCACAAGCAGCCAGCAGCGACAGACTTGCCAGCACCAGCAAAAATCCTAGTTTGCGCACGCGATTGTCTCCTTCAGCGAATCTCGCTGGCTTGGACGCCTTGCGGCACTAATTGTGGAACGTAGGCCACACCATGGAAGCTGCGCATGTGCCCCGTCTGATTCAGCACGAGTCCGGGCGTCTGAATCACCAAGGGACCGCGCCCACGTCGCACCGGTACTCCGTCTGGCTGCGTCTGGGTAGCTGCTCGCTGCTCCGCAGCCTGCTGCGCCTGCTGGTAGTAGGCGCCGAGCAACAGCTCGAAGTTAGGAGGAAATTGGCCTTCCCACGCCACTCCGAAGACGGCGCCGCCGGGGGTGACAAACTCGCGCACTTTGGCTCCCGATGACATCGTGATCTCGTGCAGAACGTAAGTGCGATTGTCGGTGCTGTGCAGCGTCCCTTTCATTCTGGCTTGGTCCGTAAGAACGGAAGCTGCGTTATCGCCCAAGGCCGCCCAAGCGGGAAACGGGAGCAGCAAAAGAAATGACGCGAGCAGAATGCCGGCGCCACTTGCAGTACGAAGTCCAACCCACCTAAGAGGCTTCATGGTTCCTCCTCCACAGCGGCCCAGAAAGCCAAGTCGTCCTCCGGGAGGCTGTGAAACCTAATTATCCTGCATTTTTCATCTGACAAACGTAAATTCGCCAGAACTCCGGCTTTATAAACTCGCTTTCGGGAACATTGTTTCGCGCTGCATTATGTTCAATTCAGGTTATTCGCGCGGCTTTAGTCTCGCCGCTTCTGGTTGCTCGGCTTCCCTACCGAGTCTGAGAACGCTAGAATGATGAGTGGGATTGTAGGTTGCTGGATGTCACCCTTTTATGTCTCTGACCAAAACTGAAGCGCTGGAGATGTATCGCTCCGATGATCTGATTGGCATCGGCATGGAAGCCGATGCGGTGCGGCGCCGGCTGCATCCGGATGGGGTGGTCACCTACATCATCGACCGCAACATCAACTACACGAACTTTTGCACCGAGTACTGCACCTTCTGCGCCTTCTATCGCCCACTGAAAGGCAAGCTGGCAAAAGAAGGCTACATTCTCGACTTCGAGACGATTTACGACAAGGTGCGAGAAACCGTGGAGCTGGGCGGCACCGGCGTGCTGCTGCAGGGCGGACTTCATCCCGATTTGAAGATCGAGTGGTTTGAAGACTTGCTCCGCGGCTTGAAACAGCGTTTCCCGCAGGTCCACATGCATTGCTTCTCGGCCTCAGAGATTATCTGCATCGCGGAAGTCAGCGGGCTCAGCATCGAAGACACGATCAAGCGACTGCGCGATGCCGGACTCGATTCCATCCCCGGCGGCGGCGCCGAAATTCTGGACGACGAAGTGCGCTACAAGATCGCGCGCCTCAAGTGCCTTACCGACGACTGGCTCAACGTTCATCGTACGGCGCACAAGCTCGGCATGAGAACCACGGCGACCATGATGTTCGGCGTGGGCGAAACCTACGAACATCGCATCAATCATTTCCAGGCCATCTACGATCTGCAGGAAGAAACCGGCGGCTTCACCGCATTCATCCCCTGGTCGTTTCAGCCGCAGAACACGTCTCTGGGCGGACGCGGATGGGACGAGGCCACCGCTGTCGAATACCTGAAAACGCTGGCGATCGCGCGCATCTTCCTCAGCAACTTCGAGAACGTTCAATCGAGTTGGGTCACGCAAGGGCTGAAGGTCTGCCAGACCGGCTTGCGCTTCGGCGGCAACGATGTAGGCTCGGTGATGATCGAGGAGAACGTGGTGCGGGCGGCCGGGGTTAGCAATTGCACCACGGAAGAAGAGTTGCGGCGCATCATCCGCGATGCCGGTTTCCGTCCCGCCCAGCGCGACACCCTGTACACGAAATTTTTCTTGAACTGAGGATCTGAACCTATTTCGGTTCGGAACAGTGACCTCAGCCGGTCGTTTCCCGCTCGAGCACGTCGAAAAGGCGGGCGGCATGAGGTGACGCGGCTCGTAGGCGAACTGGGTCAATCTTCTCAATTAGATCGAAGCCGTGAGCGGTCTTGCGGTACCTACCTTTTTGCGCATGTTGTGAGGCGTGTTCAAGTGCGCGAAAGACGTCTTGCTTTGAGATCAGTTCGATATTCGTTTGACCCGGCAATGAATTGCCTAGGAAACCTTGTCCGTAATAGGCAATCAGAGCTGCCTTATCCGCGAAAAACCAAGACTCCATAACCTCAACCATCAATTGAGCCTGATCGTCAGCGACCGCGTCAGGTCGACGCCACTGGTCCCCTACTCGCTCCGCTAGATGTTGCCAAGGGCTTTTACCTACTGGGCCTTCGGAATCTACCAGCAGGATAATGTAATCATCCCGGTGCTGTCTTAACGCTTCACAGAAATCTCGAAAGGTTGAGACGCGATCCCCCGAGGCTATCACCATGAACGATCCAGGAGGAATAATCTTCTCGAAGAACAATCGGAATGCTTTGCGACAGTCGCTCTTCGTGCTTCCTTGAAACCCACCTTCGAGATAAATTCGAACGCTCACCAGCGATTACCCCCGATTTCACCAGTGCGCCATAGCTGTCCCAGCGTGTAGCGTTTCAACCAATCCGAAAGTTGCTCCGAATTCAGCCGCTTTAGGATTGAGGATGCATTACGTTTCTCGCAAACGATAACGGCGCTAGGGTTCCCCGAAAGTTCATCGACTAGTCCGTCAGAATGCGTCGTTACGATTAGCTGCATCCGCTCTGACGCGCTCAAGAGCAACTTCGCCAGTGGTTGAATCATATCCGGATGTAATCCCAATTCGGGCTCTTCTATGCACACCAGCGGCGGCGGGTCGGGGTGCAGCAAAATTGTCAGCAGAGAAAGCCAGCGAAGGGTACCATCTGATAGGCGGGAGGCGGGAATGGTAATTCCATTCTCCTCCTCAACGCGAACGTCAACCAATCCGCCTTGAATGGGCGTCAATATGTCTTCAGCCCCTTGGTAGAACATCTTCAAGTGACGCAGCAATTCCGGCTTCGCATTAGGCTCAGCTCGCAGCCGATTGAGCATAAGGCCAAGATTGCTGATGTCTTCTTCGAGAAAGTCATTCTTCTGTTCAGAGCCGTATAAATTACGAACTTCGGAATCGGGTCCAAAGTCCCAGTTTCTGTACAGCCGGAAGCTTCCGAAAAATCTGCCTAAGTACGTGACCTCCGGATACTGATCCGGATCTTGGCGTTGAGACAGTATCGACCTCTGTGGGTCTACTTCCTCGTGCTTGAGGGAGCGGGGCTGCCCGGCGACGTTAAGCACCGGGCGGCCACCGTTGTAATCAAAGTACAGATAGGGCCGCTCATGACCTTCATCTGGTTTTTCGTTTTCGATCTTTTCGTCCACGATTTTGAGCTGCGTGCCGGCCCTGGTGAACGACAGGCGGTACAGTAGTGTCCGCTTAACCCCGACGGGGTCAGCTTTTACTTCAAGAGTAGCCGTAACATTTTTAGCTTTCGGCTTCCCTTTCCACAACAACTCTGAGACTCCGCCGCTATCGGCCACCTCTTCCGAAAAGTCTTTGGGCGCACTCCGAAGCAGCCCAATGATCTCTATAAGATTCGACTTGCCGGAGCCGTTAGGGCCGATCAGCACGTTCAGGTCACTGAGCTCCACTTCGGGGGAGTCGGCACCAAATGACAAAAGATTCTGAACGCGCAGGCTTTTGAGTCTGTTCTTCTTCATGCTCTCTTAACGCCAACAACCCGACACTATATACCAAGCAGGGAGACCGAGCACGGCAGCCTCTTTCGGATGGCCTGCTTACTCGTGTTTAACGGGCGCTGTCTGTGGTGCGGGATGATTCAACAACGTCAGTTGCATTAAACGATCGAAATGCCAGACAGGAAGATTCTCTACCGCAGCGTGCCCAGCTTGGCTACCGGCCAGTATCCGAAGACTGCCTTGCCGTAGATGAAGTCTTCATCGACCGGGCCGAAATCGCGGCTGTCGTTGGACAGGTTGCGATGATCTCCCAGCACAAAGTAGCAGTGCGGTGGCACCACGGTCTCGGGATAAGAGCGCACGTCTTCGTAAACTTCCGGGACATACGTCTCGTGCAACCGGTGACCATTGACGTAAACCACGCCGTCGTCAATCTTCACCCGGTCGCCGGCAACCGCAATCACGCGCTTGATGTAGCTCTTGGCGGGATCGCGCGGGTAACGAAAGACAATCACGTCGCTGCGTTCGATAGGCTCCAGCTTGTAGACAAACTTATTGATGAAAACGCGTTCCTGGTCCTGCAGCGTCGGCATCATGCTGGTGCCTTCGACTCTTACCGGCTGGTAGAGAAAGATGATGAAGAACGCCGAGACGGCCAGCGAGATGATGACGTCCCGCAACCAGCCTGCGAGAAAAGGCTTCGCCCGCGACGGATCGGGCAATCCCGGCGCTGCATTGGCGTGATCCGAAGATGTACGGGGATTACCACCGGTCGGATTCTCTGGATTCGGGACGAAACTCATCTCAATGGTTTAGACGGCAACGAACCATTATAGTTTCAGCGGCAGCGCGCAGAACAGCGCTACTTGTGGATTTCGCTAACGGCCAAGAAAACCCTCCAGCCGCACCGCGCCCATCGCCATGGGCGACGGTTTGGGTACAGCTGCCTTTCTCCGATACAATGCATCGCTAGGATGTCCCTCATGAAGAGACCTGCAATACTCATATTGATAGCTTTGCTCGCCGTGGTTTGCGTCGCTCAGGGTGACCACGTTCCCGCCTTCAACACTGGCCCTTTGAAACCCGGCGAAGCATTGCCCGTCCTTCCCAAGGACCAATTGTGGGGAGAGGCTTTCAAGTTTCCGTATCAGGTACGCGCCTATGAACTGGCGGCCAAGATTCCCGGTGTGCTGAATCAAATGCCTTGTTATTGCTACTGCGAACGTATCGGCCACAGCAGCCTGCATACGTGTTTCGAGAGCGTGCACGGCGCCCATTGCGGAATTTGTATGAAAGAAGTCTTTTACACGTACGAGCAGACCAAGCGGAAGAAAACGCCCGCTCAGATCCGGGCCGGGATCATTAAGGGTGACTGGAAATCCATTGACTTGGAATCGGCAGCGAAGAGCGACTAACCCAACATTTCCGGCGCTTGCTAATTTATTTTCCGGTGCTTGCCTGATTTATAGAGTGGGTTGACGAGTTCCCCGGTTGCGGGTATAACTCAGCCAAACAACCTGTTTGTGATTTGGGGTTTTTCCACAGCCGCAGCGGTTCTCGGTCGCGAACGACCTAAGGGAAGCCACCGGATGAAGAAAAAAGTCGCTGGAAATGTTAAAGAAATAGCTTCCAAGCCTAAGAAAGATAGAAACTTATCGCCAGCAGCAGGCTCCGACAACAGCGGCCGAGGACCCAAGCCAATGAAACTAGCCGACGACCCCCGTTTTGCACAGGCTGTGCAAAACTATGAGGCTGGACTCAAAGCTCTCCAGGTACACAAATACGACCGCGCTAAGGCCTATTTCGAAAAGGTCGTCGGCGGACCCAGCCCAGAACTCGCCGACCGCGCCTCGGTCCACCTCAGTAGCTGCAACCAGCAGTTAAGCCGGGCCTCCACTACGTTCAAGACGCCTGAGGAACAGTTTGACTATGCCGTGTCGGTTATGAACATGGGCGACTATGTGACCGCACGCGAGAACTTTGAGACGCTGGTGAAGCGCGCTCCCCAGCTCGACTTTATCTGGTACGGAATGGCGTCTTTAAACTGCCTGACCGGCCACTTCCCCGAGGCCATCCAGAGCCTGAACGAAGCTATTCGTCTGAATCCCGCGAACCGCTACCAGGCACGCAACGACTCCGATTTCAAGAACCTGGCTGACGATCCCAGATTTACCGAACTACTCTATCCCGATAACAGCGCCGAATCGCCATCTGCGTCTGAAAAGTGGCATTACTAGCCGCCCGCGAATCGAGCAGAGCCATGCAGAACAATTCCGTCGCTGAAGTGCGGGCCGTGAATGTCGTCGCCATGGGCGGAGGCACTGGACTCTCCACCTTGCTGCGCGGTTTGAAACAGTACGTCAGGCCGACGGCGGCCGAAGCCGAGTCACCCAGTCTGCCTTCGATCGCAGACCTGTCGGCCATCGTCACGGTAAGCGACGACGGCGGATCCAGCGGACGGCTAAGGAGAGAACTGAACCTCCCTGCTCCCGGAGACGTGCGCAGCTGCATTGTCGCGCTGTCGGAGGAGGAAGCGCTGCTGTCGCGGCTCTTCCAGTACCGCTTCCCTGCCGGCGAAGGACTGGGCGGACACAGTTTCGGTAACCTGTTCCTTTCGGCGATGACCGCCATAACCGGCGACTTCAGCCAGGCGGTGAAACATTCCTCGGCGATTCTAGCCACTCGTGGCCACATTTATCCTGCCACCACCAGTAACGCGCAACTGTACGCCATCATGGACGACGGCTCCTTCGTGGGCGGGGAAACCAACATTACGGCTAGCGATCGTCGCATCGTGGAACTACGCATGGCGCCGGCCAACGCCAGACCGTTGCCGGCGGCGCTTGAGGCCATCGAGAATGCCGACTTAATCACCATTGGACCGGGATCGCTGTTCACCAGCCTGGTCCCAAACCTGCTGGTGCGCGATGTTTCCCGGGCGATTGCTAATTCGCGTGCCGTCAAGGTGTTCGTATGCAACCTGATGACCCAGGCCAATGAGAGTTTGGGCCTTTCCGCTGCCGATCACATTCGCGCCCTCTATAAGCACGCCCGCCATCGCTTCTTCGATTACGCGTTCGTCAATCGCTGCCCGGCATCTCCGGCTCTGGCCGCGAAGTATGCGGAAAAACAACAGTCGCAGATCGAGCCCGACGTGGAGCAAATAGAGGCCCTGGGGGTGAAACCTGTTCTGGGCGAGTATCTCCTGGAGGCGATGCGCCCGGATGGCTTGGTCGCCCGCCACAACACCTACCGAGTTGCGCAAGACCTGCTGCAGCTTATGATGGAGTTGCGCGAGTCCCCGGTACCTGCTCTGCGCCGGGACTCGTAGCTCGCTCGTACATCTGGAATCGAAATGCCCAAGCCTACTTCTACCTCTGCGAAAACCAAGAAGAAACCGGCCACATTTGCGGTTGCCATCCTGGCTGCCGGAAAAGGCACGCGGCTGAAGTCAAGCCGCCCCAAGGTGCTGCACGAAATCGGCGGCAAGCCGCTATTGGCCCACGTTGTGGCGGCGGCAGTGGAAGTCGTTCCTCCCAGTAGCATCTTCGCTATCGTCGGCCATGAGTCGGAGCGCGTGTGCGAAGCTCTGCGGTCCACCGGCATTAGTTTCATCCTGCAAAGCGAACAGCTCGGTACCGGACACGCCGTGATGACCGCCCGCGCCGCGCTACAGGGCTTCGATAACGTTCTCGTACTCTCGGGTGACGTGCCGTTAATTAAGGCGGAGACGATTGCGCGGGTCCGCGACTTTCATGTGGCGAGCCATGCGGCGATGACCATGCTCACGGCCGAGCCCGACGATCCTACCGGCTACGGCCGCGTCTTCCGCAAAATCGTACGCGGCAAAGAGACGGACGAAGTAGATCGCATCGTCGAACAGAAAGCGCTGCGCGGCAAGGAGCTGCAGCAGCGCGAGATCAACTCCGGCATCTACGCTTTTGCCGCTAAGCCTCTGTATGCGCACATCGGCAAGCTGGGAACCGACAATGCTCACCGCGAGTATTACCTGACCGACATCGCAGTGCTGTTGCGCAAGGCCGGCGAAAAGGTGCTGGCTTTGCGGGCCGACGATTCCAACGAAGTGCTCGGCATCAACACCCGTATGGAACTCGCGCAACTTGACGCTCAGCTTCGCAACCAGAAAGCAGGTGAGCTCATGCTGGCCGGGACCACGATCTTTCGCCCTGAGACATGCGACATCGATGCCGATGTCGAAATCGGCACTGACACCGTAATCGAGCCCTTCGTGCAACTGATCGGCAAGACAAGGATCGGCGCTGACTGCCGCATTCGCTCCTACTCCATCATTACCAATTGCGAGATTGGCAATAACGTACTCATCCGGCCGGGCTGCATTCTGGAAGATTCGGTGGTGCGCAAAGGGGCGCAGATTGGACCGTACTCGCATCTCCGCCCAGGCAGTGACATCGGTGAGGGCGCCCACGTCGGCAACTTTGTGGAGACCAAGAAGACGCGGCTGGGCAAGGGATCGAAAGCCAATCATCTCACCTACCTGGGCGATGCCGAGATCGGGGAAGGGGTGAACGTTGGAGCCGGCACCATCACTTGCAACTATGACGGCGTGAATAAGAATGTCACCGTGATTGAAGACGGCGTGTTCGTGGGCAGCGACTCCACTCTCGTCGCACCCATTCGCATCGGGCGGGGGGCCTACATTGGCGCTTCTTCCTGCATCACCGAAGATGTTCCCGCCGATGCCTTGGCCCTGGCCCGCGGCCGTCAAGTTGTGAAGGCAGGCTGGGCCGAGCAACGGCGGACAAAGGCAAGGGCACAGGTTAAGTAGCGTTATCCAGCCAGGTCTATCGCACGCCAACCCGCGGACAAAAAAAGGGAGGCCATCATGGCATCCCTCTTCACTGGATTACGACCGAAGAACCTACTGAGACGGCTGGTTCTGCGACGGCTGTTTCGCCGACCGCCGCACGGTAATCGAGTGTCCCAGCCTGAAGGTAACTACCGACTCCGCCGGAATCGTCAGTTCCTTGTTGCCGGTAAACGCCGCACCCGCTGTACCGGCGCCGGCACCAACCAAACCGCCGATCAGTGCACCTTTACCGCCGCCGGCGAGTCCGCCAATCAAAGCGCCGGCTCCGGTTCCACCACCAGCCATAACTGCCGTCCGCTTGCCCTTGCCTTTGATGGTCTGGGTATAGGTGGAACTTTGAATCGTGGTCGGAACACCACGCACGTTGATCGAGGTCAACGCGATCGACAACGTTCCCTCGCCCTTAAACCTGCCCGGCGACTTCGCATCGACCACGGTTCCGGCCACGCCCGCGCCAGACGGGATAGCAACCACACCATTCACTGCCACGGAATGCGCCAGCACTCCCGTAAAGGAGTCGCCTGGGTTCGCCATTTTTGTGTTGATGGTCTCGCCTACCCGTACCACCAGACTTGTGCCTGCCGGAACCACCAATGGCGGCGGCGGCGGTGGTGGTGGCGCCTGGGCCATCTGCGGTTGCGGCTGGGCTGGCGCCATTTGCTGCGGTTGCTGGGCCGGCGCCATTTGCTGCTGCGGCGGCTGCGCCGGAGCCGAGGAGGCCTGCTGATTTGGCGCGGCCGGATTGGCCTGCGGCGTGGTGCTCGCCGGTTGATTAGCCTGGGCCGAAGAAGAAGTGTCGTTCGCCATCGGCGACTGGTTCTGGCTCTGGTCCTTCTTGCTGCAGGCCGCGAAACTTACCATGAGAATTGCACTAAGCACGAGCGCTGACATTCGGGAACGCATAGTTCTTCCTGCTTTCGTTGTTGGGTTGGATCGGGAACGATCCAACCAGCTACTGCGCAGACAACTCATCCCGCGCTGCCGGGAGTTTCCCGGGTCGGACATCTACAAGACGCAGGCACTGCGGACGGCTTGGTCTCGGCTATGAAGAGGCCGCGAAAATTGTAACGCGTTTGGGCCTTCTAGTCCCTCTTTTAATGCCAATTCTTCAGGACGGCGGACTACTGCAGCTGCGGGTCCTCCACCATCTCAGATTTCGGCGCCGCCTCAAACTTTGCTCTGTCTCGCAGTGCAAAGTAGCCGAGCAGGCCGGCCAGTACGGACGCCGCCAATACCGCAGTCTTTGCCTGCAACAGATATGCCGGATCGTCGAACGCCAGCGAGCTGATAAAGATTGAGACCGTGAATCCGATCCCGGCCAGTACCCCAACCGCGCTGATCTGCCGCCACGTAACTCCGTTGGGCAGTTGAGCCAGTCGCCCCACCACCGCCGCCTTGGCGAATCCTACGATCCCCAGCGGCTTTCCCACCACCAGCCCGAGCATAATTCCCCAGGCCACGCGACTGGTAAGCAGTTCGTGCCAAGCTCCTCCGGAAAAAGTTACGCCCGCATTCGCCAGGGCGAACAAGGGCAACACCAGGAACGAAACCCAATCGTTCAGCAACCGCGTCAAACGTTCCGATGCCGACTCGGTGCTGTTTAGCAGTTGATCGAAGCCACCCAGCAGGTTCTTGGCGCTCTTGACGTCGCCGACTGCCATCGCATCTCGGAAGCGTCGCGACATGTCCGTTGCGAGGTCCTGGAAGTCTGTTAGCGACAAAGTAGCCGTCGTCGGCACCATGAACCCCAGGATCACGCCCGCGATGGTGGCATGAATTCCCGATCGCAGAATCGCTACCCAGAACCCCACGCCCAGCACGAAGTACAAAATCGGCTGCGAAATTCCCAGCTTCAGCACGACCGCAATGAGGCCGAGAATTACCAGACCCACAAACAGCGCCGTCCGGTCCAAAGAGCCGCTGTAGAAAACCGCGATCACCAGGATGGCACCGATGTCGTCGGCGATGGCCAGCGACAGCAGAAAGATCTTCAGGTCCGCGGGAACCCCTTTCACCATTCCCAGCACGCCCAGCGAGAAAGCGATATCGGTTGCCATCGGAATGCCCCAGCCGTGATGGCCGTCGTGACCGTGATTCAGCGTGGCAAATAGCAGCGCCGGAACGATCATGCCGCCCAAGGCCCCGAAGATAGGGAATGCCGCACGCCGCATGTCGGCAAGCTCGCCATGCACGATCTCGTGCTTGATTTCCATGCCGACCAAAAAGAAAAAGATGGCCATCAGCAGGTCATTGATCCAGGCATGGACCGGCAACTGCAGCCGCGACAGCGTCAGCTCCATCTCCCAGACGTGATGATATGAGTCATGCCAGGGCGAATTGGCCCAGAGCAGCGCGGCGACCGCGGCGGCCAACAGAATGACGCTGCTGATTCCCTGAATGTGAATGAACCGCTGAATGGGCATGACCAGCGTGCGAGTCACCAGCGACTCGCGCAGCTTCACTTGCAGCGCACCGTAAGTTCTTGGCGGGATGCCCATACGTTTTGCAGCTGGTCAATCGACGCTCCCATTCAACCCGTAAACCGGGCCTTCGTCAATGATGGAAACTTCGCCGGCAATTGTGCCGGCGCAATCACTGGGCTATGCTGTGAGACTCACATGTATGCCATCGTTCGCAATGTGCTGCTCGTCTTCGCCGCTTTGCTGCCGATTGTGAATCCGCTGGGCATGGCGCCCATCTTCGCCGAGATGACGCTGGAATATTCCGAGAACATCCGCCGCACCGTCGCCATGCGGGTCGCGATCAACGGAATTGTTCTGCTGGTGGCATCGCTGTTCATTGGGTCTTATGTTCTGCAGTTCTTTGGCGTGAGTCTGGCGGCAGTGCAGTTCGGTGGCGGCCTGGTCGTCACCGTCGCCGGCTGGCGAATCCTGAACAAACAAAGCGATCTGAAGGAGCGTGAGCCCGAATCTCCACCGGACAACCAGGAAGTGCTGTCGCAGGCATTTTATCCCCTCACCATGCCGCTGACCGTAGGGCCTGGATCGATTGCCGTCGCTCTCACTCTGGGCAGCAACCTCCACGAGGAAGCCCACTTGCAACTGATCGTCAGCGCGCTCACCGCCGTAATCGGCATTTTGCTGATTGGGCTGGCCATCTTCCTGTGCTATTGGTTTTCCGAAGGCCTGCAGCGCCTGCTAGGTCCAACCGGCACCAGCGTTCTCATCCGTTTGTCCGCCTTCATCGTGGTCTGTATCGGCATACAGATCATGTTCAACGGCTTGGAGGAGTTCTATCACGTACTAAAAGGTATCGCGGGCTAGAGCACGCTGCATCCCCTCGTCCAGATACCGCATTCCGTACAATAAAGCTCGTATGTATGTTCACCAATGGCGTACTCGGATCAAGCGCATACCGCTGAGCGTCGTTTCCATCCTGCTCATGTTGTTCGCCGCTTGCTCCCGGCCGCCCGCTGCCAAGCGCTATGAGTTACAAGGCCGCGTGGTAGCAGTCGATCCCACTGCTCGCACCTTGACCATCGCACACCAGGATGTGCCCGGCCTGATGAAAGGCATGACCATGCCGTTCACGGTCAGCCAAGCCAACAACTGGGTCTTCCGCGCAATTGCGCCCGGCGACCAGATTCAAGCCACGCTGGTTCTGAGCGATCACGCCGAGTTGCAGGACATCAGCTTCACCAAGTCGACTGACAGCGTCGGCGACGGCACATCTCCCTTGCATAAACCTCAGCCGGGCGAGCTAGTCCCCAGCTTCGCCCTGATCAACCAGGATGGCCAGAAGATTCACTTGCAACAGTTCCGCGGGAAGCCGCTGCTGCTGACTTTCATCTATACCCGCTGTCCCTTTCCCGACTATTGCCTGCGTATGAGCCATAACTTTGCAGAGGTCATGCAACAACTACAGAAAGATCCCCACATATTTGACAAGGCACAGCTTCTCAGCATCAGCATTGATCCAGAAACTGACATACCCTCGGTTTTGCGAAGCTATGGCGAACGCTATGTCGGGGGCATTGATCCCAAGTTCCAACACTGGGAGTTTGCTACAGGCACGCCTGAAGAAATACGCAAGGCCGCTGATTTCTTCGGTCTGGCTTACAACGCAAAGGACGGGCAGATCGTGCACAGCCTCAGCACGGTCTTGATTGGCAAGGATGGAAAAGTCGTCAAGGTATACTCTGGAAACGGTTGGAAGCCGGAAGACGTCGCCGCCGACTTTATGGCGGCGGCTGCCGAGTAACACATCGTCGTCGAGTGCCTGCGGCTTCCGGCATGGTGTTGATCTCGAAGGTCAAGGAGCTTGCATGACGCAGATATCCGATCCGGTCATAAAATTGAACAAACTCATCGCTGGCATCGACTTTGCAATGCTGACCACGGTCCGGCCCGAAGGCACGCTACATAGCTGTCCCATGGCCAGCCGGGGAGTCGCCCCCGAGGGTGTGATCTGGTTTTTCTCCCCCAACAATACCGAGAAGGTGGAAGCTATCCGTACCAGCCAGCGGGTGAATCTTGCCTACGTTGACCATTCCGGCAAACGCTATGTTTCGGTCAGCGGATATTGCGAACTGGTGCGCGACCATGCCAAAGCCAAAGAGTTGTGGAGTTCTGACTACAAAGCCTGGTTTCCCGGCGGACTTGACGATGCCAATCTCATCCTGCTGAAGGTGAATGTGCAGCAGGCCGAGTATTGGGACGCCGCGCAGGGCCGCATGGCACAACTGCTCGGCTTTGCCAATGCTGCCATCGGGTAGCCCCGCGGCGGCGCTTCGCAGTGAATACCCGACGCCGGGCGAAGCGGTTGCAAAAGACGCGGTCGCCAGGCGACGTCACGTTGGACACGTTGGATTGGGTGGGACAACAAACTCAGGAGAAAAGAATGAAGCAGCATGGTAGTCGGCAATGGCTGGGCATCGTCAGCTACTTCGTGGTCGCGCTTGTCTGTGGTCCGGCGTCAGCGCAGGGCCATCCTCGCAGCGGCACCTCCGATGTCCCGTTCGATTTCTACATCGCGGGAAATAAAATGCCGGCCGGACAGTACACGCTCGACATCGTCGCCCCGACTTACGTCACGATACGAAGTAAAGACGGCAAACTGCAGCAGGATTTGTATTTTTTCCAGACGGCCTCGCCGGGAAAGAATCCGGAATCGAAGTTACTCTTTAGCCTGCGAGACGGCACCTACTATTTTTCCGGAATTTCGAGCTGGCTGGGCAAGTCACAGCTCACTTCTTTCACACCCCATCCCGGCGACCAGATCAAAGAAGTCCCTCTGGTCCCGGTGGAAAAAGATGTGGCCAAACCGGCGGGAAGTCTGTAATGCTAGGTATCCCCTCAATAAGATCGAATGAGAGCAGACCGAGCGGCGCCGCTCACCCTAAGTGCGACTGGGAATGTCACTTTTAAGAGCAGACTGGAGAATCGTTATGAAGGAACAGACCGAAATGATCGCGAGCGGCCAAGGCATCACGCGTCCCATCCGCTGGAAGCTGCCCGTTGTTGGCATAGCGCTGCTAGCAGTGTTGTCCACCACGGCTCTGGCGCAGATGGGAGGCGCCGCGAACCCTGAGTTGCAACAAAAACTCATGGCCCTGAAGCAGGCGTCTGCGGAGAACAAGCAGAAACTGCGTCAATATCAGTGGGTGGAGACCACGCAAATAACCCTTAAGGGCGAGCAGAAACCGGAGCGGGTCTATCAATGTTCGTACGGACCCGACGGGCAAGTGCAGAAGGTTCTGCTCGGCGCGCCGCCGCAGCCGGCCGATCAGAAGGGGGGAAGGCTACGGCAGAGAATCGTCGAAAAGAAAACCGACGAGATGAAAGACTACATGCAGCAGGTGCAAAGTTTGCTGTCTCTGTATGTACCGCCGAATCCCCAGCTGATGCAGCAGGCCATCCAGAAGAAGAACGTTTCCATGGATAAGACCATGGGAGGGAATCAGGTTCAACTGGTTTTCAAGAACTATGCCAAGCAGGGCGACCAGATGACGATTGCCTTTGACACGTCCACCCGAAAGATCAGCACCATTAACGTCAACACTTTCATGGACGGACCAAGCGACGTAGTCACCCTGGCGGTGCAAATGGCCAGCTTGCCGGATGGAACCAACTATGCCCAGCAGACGGTCCTGAACGCGACCGCCAAGCAGATTCAGGTGACAACCACCAGCGCCAACTACGCGAAGTTGCAGTAGAGTGCAATTCAGGGTAGGATTGCGGCCGCGCCGTCGATGGCGTCATTCTTGATCGCAAGCAAGGCTTCATTGGCTTGATCCAGAGAGAATGCCGTGACTTTGGGTCGAAGATCGATCTCGGCCGCAATCTTCAGGAAGTCGCGAGCGTCGGCGCGCGTCATGTTGGCGACACTGCGAATCTGGCGCTCTCCCCACAGTAGCTTGTCGTAATCGAATTGCGGAATGCGATCGAGGTGGATCGCGTTGATGGCTACCACTCCGCCTTTCCGCAAACTCGATAATGCCGCTATCACCACGTCTCCGCTAGGCGCGAAGGTCACGGCGCGATCCAGTTCCACCGGCGGCTTGTCGGTCTCGGAACCGACCCACTTGGCTCCCAGCGACTCCGCCAGCCGGCGATGCGAAGCTCCCCGAGTGGAAACGTACACATCGCATTTCCACGAATGCAAGACCTCAATGGCGAGATGCGCCGACGCGCCAAACCCAAACAGTCCCACGCGCTCTCCAGGCTCAGCTCCGGCTACCCGCAGGCTGCGAAATCCAATGATGCCGGCACACAGCAGCGGCGCCGCATGCAAGTCATCCAGCTCCGGCGGCAGGGGAAATACGAAGTCGGCGCGAGCCAGGGCGTACTCGGCGTAACCTCCGTTGACGGAATAGCCGGTGAAGGTTGGCGCATCGCAAAGGTTCTCATAGCCTCGCTGGCAATACCAGCACGTGCCATCCGTGCCTCCAACCCAGGAGACGCCGACGCGAGTCCCCATCGGCAACGCGGCGGTAGCGCCATCGACCACGTCGCCGACAATTTGATGTCCGGGAATCAGCCGCCCCAGCCGCGGCGGAAGTTCGCCTTCAACGATATGCAGATCGGTGCGGCACACTCCGCAGGCGCGGACCTTCAACAAGACATGTCCCGCTTGAATCGCCGGCTTGGGTACCTCTTCGATTCGAAGCGGCTGTTCCGCAATGGGTTGAGGAGTGCTTAAGATCGCAGCTTTCATTTGATTCCCTGCCCTCTAGTGGATCGGAATCAATTCTATGGCGTTTTCAGAATTACTGCAGTCGGGTCGGTGTTTGCCATGGTTGCCCTACATCTGACGCAGCCGTTGCCAGAATCTGGTCCTTGCCGCGCTGCTGGACATCCAAGACAAGTGTCATAATCGTGACTGGTTTTGCTGGACATTTCATGGGCCTGATTGAACCTCAAACCGGGTTTCCGCCGCTGGGTACTGCGAAAGATGTGACCGGGTTTTTACGGCTGGACAACGTGACCAAGACCTATGTTAGCGATGGCCAGCCCGTGCAGGCGCTCTGTGGAGTCTCGCTGGCAGTGCGCGACGGCGAGTTCATCGCACTGGTCGGACGCAGCGGATGTGGTAAGTCAACGTTGCTGAACCTCGCTGGCGCAATGGATTTTCCTACGTCGGGCCGCGTCCTGCTGGACGGAGTGTCGACTTCCGATGTGAACGAAAACGGCCTCACTCGTCTGCGCCGCGAGAAAGTCGGATTCATCTTTCAGTCGTTTCAGTTGCTGAATACCTTAACTGTCCTGGAGAACGTCGAACTTCCGCTGCTGCTGGCGGGCGAGTCCGATGCTTGCGATCGGGCGCAGCAGCAATTGGACCTGGTGGAGCTGGGCGACCTGGGCTCCAGGATGCCGCATCAGCTTTCGGGGGGACAGATGCAGCGCGTCGCCATCGCCCGCGCCATGGTGCATTCTCCCAAATTGCTGCTGGCCGATGAGCCCACCGGCAATCTCGACACCGTCACCGGCAATGTAATCCTGGAAGGCTTGCGGCGCATTGCGGACGAAGGAAAAACCGCGATTCTGATGGCCACTCACAGCAGCGAGTCGGCCGCCTTTACGGACGCGATTGTGAAGATGCGGGATGGCCGAATCCAAGAGGTCGTCCGCCCCTGATGTCCCGCTTGCGTCTCTTCTACCGGCTCATCCTTCGTCCGCTGCATCGCGAGCCGCTGCGCACCTTTCTGGTCGTGCTGGCCGTCGCTCTAGGCGTTGCTGTCGTACTTGCTCTTGAGCTTGCCGGAGACGCGGCTGCCGGCTCGTTTCGCTCCTCCATCGAAACCCTCACTGGCGATGCTGACCTGGAAGTCACGGCAATCGGTGGTGTCCCCGACGAAGTTATCGGCAAGCTGGCGACGTTGCCGTACTCGATCACGGTGCGGCCTCGAATCGAAGACTATGCCGTCGTGAAAGCCACTGGCCAGACCGTTCCTCTCGTCGGCCTCGATCTGATCGCCGAGCATCCTGAGAACCTCAACTTGGATCGGCAGAATTCGGCCAAGGCTGACGAGATTGCTGACACCGCGAACCAGGGTGTTTGGATCAGCCAGCGCCTGGGTGCGAAGGCTGGCGACAAGATACGGCTGCAGATCAACGATCAGACAAACGAATACCTGGTACGCGGAGTTCTGAAGGATTCAGGCGACAGCGGCGGCCTGGTGCTGATGGACATCGCAACCGCCCAACGCGCATTACATCGCCTTGGCCGGGTCGATCGCGTGCTGCTGAAAGTTCCTTCAACGCCTTCCTTGGAAGAATGGGAGCAACGGTTGCGCGCCGTGCTGCCCGCCGGAGTGGAACTGCGCCGCGAAGGCAGCCAGACCGACGAGAATCGCCGCATGTTGAGTGCATTCCGTTGGAACCTGCGCATTCTCAGTTACGTCGCGCTGGTGGTCGGTGCGTTTCTGATCTTCAACACCATCTCGGTGTCGGTGGTGCGCCGTCGGCCGGAGATCGGCATCGTGCGCGCTCTCGGCGCCAGCCGCTCCGATGTCCTCACTGCTTTTCTGGGCGAAGCCGCGTGCTTCGGCTTCATCGGGGGATTGCTCGGCATATTGTCGGGAAGGCTGCTGGCCAGCGGCGCGGTGGGCTTGCTGGGCGCAACCGTCGACAACCTCTACGTGAGCAGCCGTCCTGCACCAATTGAATTGACCCCCGGCACAATCCTGTTTGGACTAGCGATCGGCGTGGGCATGTCGCTCGCATCGGCAGCCTCCCCGGCGCGAGAAGCTTCTCTAGTTGCGCCCATCGAGGCCATGGCTCGCGGTGAGCGTGAGTATGCCGCGCGCGTCCACAAAGTCCGTGACTTGTGGATCGCGGTTGTGCTCGCCGTCTTCGGCGCAGCGGCGTCCTTGGCTCCGGCCATCGCAGGCAAACCGTTCTTCGGCTATGCCTCCGCGCTGCTGATGATCGCCGCATGTGCGTTCGCCATTCCTGCTTTGGTCAGCGGGTTGACGGCCGTGTCGTCGCAACTGTTGCGACGGATCGCCGGAGTCGAGGCCTTCCTCGCGTCGCGCAGTCTCGCCGCGTCGCTTCGCCGGACATCGGTGCTGGTGGGCGCACTGGCCACGGCAATCGCCATGACAACCTCGGTTGGCATCATGGTCGGCAGTTTTCGCCAGACGGTGCAAGTCTGGATGGACAATCAACTCACGGCTGACTTGTTTCTCCGGCCCGCGGGCGATCCCGCCGTCGATCGCCACCCGACCATCGATCCCTCACTGGCCGACAAGATTGCGTTGTTGCCCGGAGTGGCGGGCGTGGACCGCTTTCGCGGCTATGAGATCAGCTACCAGGGGCTGCCTGCTTCTCTCGGCTCGGCTGACACGGTGGGGGCCCACGATTTGGAGAAGATCCAGTTTCTCTCGGGCCGTCGCACCAGCGTAGTCAACGCAGAACTGCGCAGCGGAGCTAACGCCGTCGTCAGCGAGCCGTTTGCCAACAAGCATCACGTGCGGGCGGGCGACGTCATCACGCTTCCCCTGGGCGCCGCCCAGGTGCCTTTTCGCGTGGTGGACATCTTTTACGATTACGGCAGCGAAAAAGGTTTCATCGTGGTCGATCGCTCGATCATGTTGCGATATGTACCGGATCCCGCGCCCTCGAACCTCGCGGTCTATGTCGCTACCGGCTCGAGCGTGGACCAGGTCCGTGCCGAGGTTGAGAAAATTGCGTCCGGCCACAACCTGATGATCTTCACCAACCGTAATTTGCGCACTGAGGCGATCCGCATTTTCGATCGCACTTTCGCCATTACTTATGCGCTGGAAGTTGTGGCCGTGACTGTCGCCATCATCGGAATCGCGGGAGCGCTGCTGGCGCTGGTAATCGATCGCCGCCGCGAGTTGGGTTTGCTTCGCTTTCTGGGCGCGGCGGTTTCGCAGATACGCAAGCTCATCCTGGTGGAAGCGGGGCTGATCGGCTTGCTGGCTAACTTGGCGGGACTGGCGCTGGGAATCGTACTGTCGCTGCTGCTGATCTTCGTCATCAACAAGCAGTCGTTTGGCTGGACCATCCAGTTCCACTGGCCGATTGCGGTGCTGCTTTCGGCCCTCACCCTGGTTTATGTTGCGACGGTGCTCGCCGGATTCTATCCCGCCCGGGTCGCGGCCCGGCTGGACCCAATCGAGGTCGTGCATGAGGAATAAAGTTCTTGCGGCGCTGTTGCTATTGCTTTTTGCCGTGTCCTCGCCGGCGCAATATCAATTGGCGGTTCCGGGATACCAATACCAGTTCCCGCGTGATTATTTCAATCATCCCGACTACAGAACCGAGTGGTGGTATTACACCGGCAACCTGACGTCGGCGGACGGACACAAGTTTGGCTACGAGCTTACGTTTTTTCGCGAGGCCGTAAGCCGCAGCCAGGGGAATAACACCGACTGGGACATCCAGGACCTCTATCTGGCCCACCTTGCGCTCAGCGATGTCAGCGGAGGACACTTCTATCACACCGAACGCTTCAATCGCTCCGGCCCCGGATTGGCAGGAGCGAGCCAGCCGCTGGAAAAGGTTTGGAACGGCAACTGGGAGGTGCAGTGGGTCAACGGAGAACAGCACCTGGAAGCGGTTGCAGCCGACTTCGCTCTGCATTTCGTGATGAGTTCGCACAAGCCTCCGGTGGTCCACGGCAAGAATGGCGTCAGCCAGAAGTCGGCCGGCCTGGGTCATGCCTCACACTACATTTCATTCACCCGGCTGCTCACCACCGGCTCCATCGACCTGAACGGAAAAACCCATCGGGTCGAAGGTACCTCATGGATGGACCACGAATTCTTCAGCCATCGTATCGACGAAGACCAGAGCGGTTGGGACTGGCTCAGCCTGCAACTCGACGACAACACCGAGCTCATGCTCTATCGCCTGCGACACCGGGACGGCAGCGTCGATCCCTTCTCTTCGGGGACGTACGTGGATGCTAAGGGCAAATCCACATTTCTAAGCAGCACAGACTTCACTATGCAAGCAGGAGCGGAAACCTATACCAGTCCGAGCACGCACGGCGTTTATCCCATCGCGTGGCGAGTCGCAATACCTTCGCTGGGAATGGACCTGCAGATACGGACAGCGTTGCGCTCCCAGGAGATGGCAATCGCCGGTATCGCCAGTCTCTCCTATTGGGAAGGCGCGATCACCATCAGTGGAACCAGAAGCGGCGCCGCTTCGAACGGTGTGGGATACCTGGAGATGACCGGCTATGCGCGCCCCGTAGATTCGGACCGCAGGAAGTGATTAAGGAACTGCTACTTGGTCGGGAAAGAGACTAGCTCTCCAGCTTGTCCTGGCTCTTTCTCAGCTGTTCCTTTTCCCATGCCAACCGAGCCTGGGCTTTTCTTAGCTTGTCTTTCGCCTTATCTCTTTCGCGCAAAGCTTTCTCGACCCGTTGCTGGGCAGACTTGATCGCAGCCACGGCCTCTTTGTGTGTTCGCAGCATGGGTATCAGTGTAGACCTTCCGTCGCCGGCATCGCTAATTCAACGGGAGGAAACATCACGTCGCTGGACGGACTAGACCGGCTTCAGAGTTGCTGTAGACCGGATAGAGCCAGCCTTTAGGCTGGCGTCCAGGACCACCGAGAGTATGAAGCCAGCCGTTTCTGCCTCGGCGGCGAACGCGGCGCTAAAGCGCCGCTCTACCATGTCACTTCAAAATTTTGAGTTCACTACAGGTCAACAAGCAGGTACAGATGTATGAGCGTCAGACCGAACGCTGAAAGGTCTCACTCACTCGCAGCCGGGCATCGTCGGCGTCCTGCAATGTAGGAGTACCAATCTCCAGCAGCCCATTGCTGTTGGGTTCACAGCCATGGCCGAAGAGTTTCTGGTTCATCATAATCGACTGCAGCAACCGGCCCAACGAGCGGGAGTGATAGCCATTGGAGAAGCGCGGGCCATCCGACCAGCCGGGATGAATCGAGTAGTCGCAGATGAGGCTCCAGTATTCACGGGCAGACATCCAGAGTTTCAGGTACTCAACCGAGCCATCCATGCCAATGTGGTATTCGACCCTGATGCGGGCGGTCGCCGATGAGGAAGTCAGCGCGTCCCAGTTGACGATCACAACGCTGGTCAGGATGTGGTCGAGGTGCAGAACGGGAGCGGCATTGTCTTGTTTCTCGGGCATCATGGTTCGTTTCTGCGATGGTTGGTTGGCAACCCATCGATTGCTGGCAGGCTGAGTCATGCGAGGCGCTCCGAAATCCTGCTCAGCCCATCGGCCTCGCCCGATACGTCGTGGGGAACGAAGATGGTGTCAATCGGTGTGGTCGCTGGCGCCTCCGCTTCTGTCGCCGGCGGCAGCGGTTCCGCTGCGTGTTGCGTATTACCGTTGATCCGTCTTCCGGCCGCGATTCTCCAGCTAGCTTCCACAAAGCTGTTGCGCTGCGACAACGAACCGCAGCTTTCCCTGACCGCCTTACGCAGCGAATCTCCCCACTCCACGCCATGTTCCTCGGCGACATAGGAACCCAGGGAAGGCTCTAAATCGACGAATTTTGGCTTACCCACCAGGAACGCGACGATCTGATGCGGGGACTCTTTCTTGATTTCATCGCGAAAGGCCACACAGCCACGATGGTCTGATCGAATGTCCACCAGCACCATGTCGTAGCGGTCGCGATGCCAGATGGAACTTGCCTCCGCCAGATCGTTCGCGCCGATGACCTCTACGCCGCGCAGCGCCATGATCTTCTTGCGCAGGGCCCGTCTTTCCGAGATGGCGTCTACCAGCAGAATGCTGATCTTGCTCCCCGGCGTTTTGGTTCTAGACAGCTGCTGTTTCTCGCTCATGCCTGGTGACCTCGCACAAGAAGTGCGCCTGACAGGAAGCTGCCCTTCCGAGTAGAAACTTCGGCAGCGGCGTCAGGGGAAAACGGGTGAGGGGAATTTAAGGGTCCGCCTTCTTCGGGTGCGAGGATGGCGGAAATCAGTCTATCTCGCGCACTGCGAGGATAGACTGATTATACTCTAGGCGGACGTACGCCTTACGAGAACACTTCGCCCGCCATGCAGGACAAGGTGCGCGTGGGCAGGGTGTTTTGCACTCGCCGCGCCTCGGTCCCTCCGGCGCTATTCACCTGCTTGCGCGCAATCTTGAGTTTGAGTGCCCGCTCGATCGAGCGCAGCTCCCCAATCTCCGTACCTGACACTAGGGTTGAAGCTCGGCCTGCGGTGCCCATGCGTCCGGTGCGGCCAACCCGGTGAATGAAGTCCTCCGCCACCTGCGGCAGGTCATAGTTAATAACGTGCGCAATATTGGTAACGTGGATACCGCGCGAGGCGACATCGGTGGCAACCAGTATCTGGAACTTACCCTGGTCGAAGCCCTGTAGGGCTCCGGTGCGCTGCGACTGACTGCGGTCGCCGTGGATCATCGCCGCTGAAAATCCATCGCGCACCAGGGTCTTGGTCAGGCGCTCAGTTCCGCGCTTGGTGCGGGCGAAGATCAGGGTCTGTCCCTTGTCGGCATAAAGGAGCTGCCGCAATACTTCAGACTTTTCCGCCAGCGGCACTTCGAAGGCGTGCAGCTCAACCGTATCGGCTGGTTTGGAGGTTGAACCCAGCGCCACACGCACGGGATTTTTCATGTAGTCGTTGACCAGATGGGCCACCGAGGCCTCCAGCGTCGCGGAGAAACATAGCGTTTGGCGCTCGCGTGAGAGTTCGGCCACGATGCGGCGGATCGCCGGCAAAAAGCCCATGTCCAACATGCGGTCCGATTCGTCGAGCACCAGGGTCGTCACCGAGCGCAGGTTAACCAGCTTACGGCGAAGAAAATCTTCCAATCGCCCGGGCGTGGCGACAACCACGTTGGCGCCACGGCGCACAGCTTGAATTTGGCGCTGCTCGTTGACTCCGCCAATGACCAGCGCGGCGGGCGCGGCTTTGCGCTCGCGCAGTTTTTCGTACTGCTCGTGGACCTGCATCGCCAGCTCGCGCGTGGGCACGAGGATGAGCGCGGAAACCTTGTTTGGCACGCCTGGGGCCGCGAGGCGTTCGATTATCGGGATCAGGAAAGCCAGAGTCTTGCCGGTTCCGGTTTGGGCCGTCGCCAGCACGTCTTTGCCCTCAAGTGCCGGGGGAATAGCGGACGCCTGGACCGGCGTCGGGGTGGTAAAATGGAACTGTGCCAACTTCTGCTGGAGCCCAGCAGATAGGGGCATATCTTTAAATTGTGTCAAAACGATTTTTCTTTCTTGGAGAGGCGTCTCGCGAGGAGGCATACAAGATGCGAGTCGCGATGATACAGCTGAAGCCGCTCTGATTTATTCGGCGCCGAAAATGAAACGGAAGCAGGTAAGGCGGGAAATCAGATCAGTTTGGATCGGATGTCGCTTGCAAGCGGCCGCAGCCAATAAGCGTCTACGTAAGACTATATCACAGTGCGCTTACAATCTGTTGAAACGCACCAACTTAGGTACTGCTTGCCACGCGCTACTTCCCAAAATCGTGGAAGTCAAATCCCAATGGCTGGCCGTCTTCATCGTGCGTGACTACCAGTTCGTCGGCCGGTTGAGGAGCAGCGGTTGTGGCATCGGCGTCGCCCGGCTGCTTGCGCTGCGCTTTGCGCTGGGCTTTCTCAACCCGCTTTTCCTGCCGGGCGCGTTCCTTCTGGCGCTTGGTAAAAGTTGTACGAGAGCTTCCTGCCATAATCCTCAGTCAATCTCAAATAATCTTGATATTTTGATTGCTTTTTATGTCCAAAAGATTCAACGGTTCGTCCTATCTCGTGCTCTGCCCCTATCATACAGGTTTTACCGGAAGGCGGACCTGTCTCCTCGGATTCCTGTCAGAAAGATGTTCGCTCATCCTGCTGTTGTTTACACGATTTTCGGCGTAGGCCGATCGTTTTCGGCTTCCAAGAAAAGAGCGACCGGGGGAGCACCCGGTCGCCGTAGGGGTTGGAGATTGTCGATTAGGTCTGAGTTACCGCGGGGTGGCGACGAAACCAGTGTTAATAGGAGCCGTGCCGAAGAAGCCCACGAGCACGCCGGCGTCATTGGTTCCGTTCACTACGGTCATCCCTACGCCGTTGGGATCGTCAACCGAGGCGAATTGGCCGCTGCTGACCGTATAAACAAATCCGTGGGTCAGGCCGGCGGCGTCCATGTAGTCGCCCACGACCTGTCCAGTGTTGTTCAATCCCAATGCCTGGGTGAAGGTGCTGCCGGGGTAATCCAGCTGCAGGAAAATCCCGGCGTTGAGCAGAAAGCCGTGATTCACGTTGTTCGAGTCAATGAAGAATCCGCAGACTGCCTGCGAGTTGTTGATGCCCGTAGCCTGCGCTCCACCTACGGCTCCGGGAATGTAGATCACCTGAAACACGCCTCCGACCTCGTCATAGACGTAAGGAAAATCGGGCGTCGTGTTGTTGGTGCTCAGGCTGTAGTAGCCCGATGCCTGATGGAGGTCGTTCTGTCCCAGCAGTTGGTTGAAGGCGGTTCCGGGAAAGTCGACGTTGGAATAGGTGCCACTACTGGTGTGGGTGAAACCGTGCGTAATGCTGTTCTGGTCGACATAGAAGCCGTCGGTCGTCAGGCTGTTGTTGATGCCGATGACCTGGGTCATCATCGAGCCGGGAAAGTTCTCGGTGGTGTAGTGAGCGGGCAATGCGAGAGTGAATCCCTGGTTTTGGAGAAAGTTGTGGTAGCCGGCGATCACGTTGCTGTTATTGATGCCCAACAACTGGGTAAAGGGGCTGTTGGGGTCGCCGGGGTTGTTGACCGACAGGAAGTTGTAGCTCTGCGCCCAGGCAGAGGTGCAGAGGGTCAAGGCGAAGGCAAGTGCCAGGGAAAGGTAAAAGCGTTTCATGGTAGTTCTCCTTATTGTGTATTCGCGGCGGCGGCCGGAAAATTTGATTTGCTGCCGATGTCCTGGTGGGTGAAAGCTTCCAATCCGCTTACTGGTGCTTTCCGCCCTGGTGCCATCACCGGCGACGATTGCAAAGTACCGCTGCTGCGCTTTTGAAGTCCTAAAGGCTGAGTTAAAAGCGGATTGGGAATTTGTTGGAGAAAGGTTGGGACGCGACGTGTCGAGCTATTCTGTTGAAAACAAATTCCTTATGCGGGGGACAGGGCCCAGCATAACGGCCGCGAGGGGCTCAACATACTGCGGAAATAGAAACCGCCGGGGTGTGGCTGAAGCGATGACGGTTGCATGCGGCGGCAGCCCGAGCATGAGCACCACGTCTGGAGCTACAATCTTGGTGCCCTAAGATCGGATCTTCTTTCCCGGCTGGCTCTTGACTGGCCACCGCAATGCAGCTTGACTCGGGGAAGGAACTGAAGTTGAAGGCGTCGGCCCAAGCGTAGCGGGTTCCGACGACGCCCGAAAGAGCTGAGAAACTGACCTGTTCCCTGCATCGCTCATCATCGGCTTTCAAGGAGTCCTGGGCCGCAAACCGACGGCGCCGATGACGAGGGCGCCAGCGATAGTACACAACAAAGCGGGGGATACGGAGGTGTGGAAACCGGTACGCGCTTCACCTCTTCCTGCCCCGACGACCGCGAACAACCAGCGCAATCGACGTTACAGTTCTATTAGACGCCGCCACGATCTATTGAAATATTCAATGTCAAACATCAAGGCCCGGGAGATCGCGGCGCTTCTCATGCTGTCCAGCTGATCGCCAGTCCACTCGGAAATAACTCTAGCGGTTGTGGACAACAACTCAGGCATGCTGTCAAAGGTGAGACCGCTTATGCCGCTCTCCACAATTTCTGCCGGCCCTCCTTGAGAGAAGACCAGAGGAATGCAACCCCGCGCCATCGCCTCGACCACCGTTATGCCAAAGTGCTCCGCCTTCTCAGGACTATTGACTAGGTCCGCATCCATTCCAGTGGCATGCCAATAGATCGAGCCGCTACTATATAGTTCCTCCAATTTATCCGGTGCCGCATCCAAATGGAAATATACCGGCAGACCTTCCGCGAGAGCTTTGCATCTGGTGAAGTACGCTCTGTGTTCAGGCTCGGGATGCAGCGAACCTGCTAAATGCAGTTCCAGGGGCTCTTGGCTCAATACCTTCGTCAGCTGTCGAAACGCCTCTATCATTAAATGCTGGTTTTTGCAGTGCCCCCCGGCAAAGAACCGCCCGACACTTACAATCGATCCGCGACGCTTCCTCGTCCCCTGATATCTGCCTGCCACATTGACTGGAGGTGAAATTATCTCCGTCCGCTTTCCAGCTATGCTTATATCTCTATAAAGCTCCGCGACCCGCTTGTGCGCATATTCGGAATATACGACCACCAAATCATATCCGTCCAGCCACGATCTGCCTCGTTCGATCGTGTCTCGATCGGTCGGAAAGGGAAACTGCAAAATAAATATGCTCTTCTTTCCGCGGGGTGCGGCGGGAGGAGCCATAGAATTACCCATGGCGACCCAGACGTCGGGTCTAAAGTCAGCATCTAATTTTGCTAAGGTGGTCATGCGGAGACCGCCCAGCGATAAATCCAGAGACCGAGCTACCGTCGCCATCCTCATATGTGAGTATTGTTGGGGAGTGACGAGGTACGAATCACAGTCAACGCCGGCCGCTTGTACGATGCTGAGAAGATATTTCTCCCCTCCACCGGGAATCATATTATAGGGCGAGAACAGGGCGAGAGACGGTTTCGCCTCGCTTCGGCTGCTCTCAAGCTGACACGAAGCTGAAATGTTCTCTTCGCTTAACGAAACCCAGTCGTTGGCCGCGTGCCCCTCACCCCAACGTCTCAGGAACTTTTCACGATTGACTTCGACAATGTCTGTTAACCGGAGGTCCAGCGCGAGGTCGGCAGAGGTCGCGTTTTCGAAATGATACACGTGTGACTTTGGACAGTAATAAGTCCTTAACCCGAGACTCCGCAGCTTCAAACAGAGATCTACGTCCTCGTAATATGCTGGTTCCCAACAGAAATCAAACCCCAATACCCGCCGAAAGCTAGACGCTTTGATCGCCACAGTCGCGGCCGACACATAGTCGACAGGCTCTACATTGGTATATTGGGAAAGATCAAACTTGCTACCCTTACCGCGCTGTAGGGTCCTTCCATCCTCCCGGATTAGGGCGCCTGCTTCTTGTAAACGTCCATCCGGGTAAACAAATGTCGGGCCTACAGCGCCTGCATCGGGATGTTCCTGTAGGGTCTTGATCAGAGGATCTAGCCATCCCGGCGTCACCACTATATCATTATTCATGAAGACCAAGGTATGGCCTTTGGCGGCTTCAGCCCCAATATTATTTGCCTCGCCAAAATACCGGTTGACTCCCAGCGGAATTGTTCTAAACGGGCCCCTGATCGTATCTAGTATGGCTAGGTCTTCGCTGCTACTCCCATTGTCTACTACGATAATTTCATATTGGTGGCCCTGTGTGTACTTCCAAAGACTAGTCAAGCACTGAAGAGTCAAGAGAGCTTTGTTAAAATTCAATACAATAATAGAGACAGCGGGAGTTGTCCGATCATAGTCGGGCGGTGACGATAGAGCTTCGGTAGGACCGCATAGATAGCTAAGAACAACGGGGAAGTGGTCTTTAAACCACCGGCCATTGGCCACCGCAGCGCTCGGGAAGCGTCCCTCCGAAGCACCGTAGGTAATAAAGTGCACGAGTGGGTTCATGCCATTCTGGGCGACGTCCCCATACTGCCCCAAATACCAATCAGTATTGAACAATGGTCCCGGATCGCGGCCTTCGCGCCAACCATGCCGTAGATAGTGGGCGGCTGGAGTCAGCCCTGCAGACTTAACATCGGGATAACAGCGAAGATACCAGTCGCCGTCTAAGAGTACAGAATTGTT
Source organism: Acidobacteriaceae bacterium (assembly GCA_003165795.1). Taxonomy (GTDB): domain Bacteria; phylum Acidobacteriota; class Terriglobia; order Terriglobales; family Acidobacteriaceae; genus Bog-257. The sequence goes on along the minus strand of PMWW01000164.1, from coordinate 57,598 downwards.
GAGTAGCGCAGATTCGGAGGAGAAACGGCGGCGTCCGCGGGGAGATTTTGCCTCCCATAAACGAAACGGTGTCCACAGTCGTTCCGGGCCCCGCATTTTTCCATGATCTGCAGATGAGGACGGCCTTTCTGCCGGTTCATTCACCCAAGCTGCGGAGCGCCCCTTGGCTCGCCGGACTGCTGCATTGACAGCGCGCAACGGTTGAGTAATTTTCCAGGAAATAGACGCCAACGCTTTGCCGTGCTCGCCTCGGTAAAAGTCAACCTCCTGCCGCGCCGCACTGAGTTGCTTGTCTGTCGTTGACACTTGAGCGTGAAGGTGCGCTATGTCCCGCGCAGTATCCTCTCGTTCCCGAAACGCCCGCTCCCTGTCCGCTTGAAGCTCTTCCCCTTCTGCTTGCAAGCGCGAATTACAGGTGCGCAGATCCTCTAGTTGCGTAGCCTGCGCGTCTATATGCGCAGCCTTTTCGTCAACTACATTACTCAGCTCGACAATCTTATCGTGCTGTTCAGCAACTACGCTACTGAACTTAAGGACCTTCTCTTGCTGTTCCACAGTCTTTGATTGCAGAGCATTGACATCGCTGACAGCCTCAGAAAATGCAAAGCCCAAAGAACAGAGATCACCAGCCGTTGGCCTCGACCTATAGCCGACCACAAACTCTTGAAAGCGCTGTTCGTCGCGCACCCAGCCGGTCACGTCGTCCGGGGATACGCGCAAGCCTACGGCTTCGCACAAGCCATGGACGATGTCGTACCAAGATGGAGTGGCAGACGTAGTTCTCGGTCCCACGCTCAGGGCATAGATGGCACCACGCACTACAACCCAACCTAATGGTATTGGCGAATCGACCGCCCATTCTTTGTCAAACAATACGAGCGTCTCTGCCGCCGCGATAATATTGAATGGAGTGCAGTCCAGGAAGTCACCGGTAACCTCAAATGAAGCGAGATTGTAGTCTGGCTCAGAAGGGGAGGAACAGGATTGCCGGCTCCGTGATGAATTGTGCAGCAAGAAATCAAACCACGGTCTCAGTTCTAAAACGATTTGTCCTAGGTCGGCGCCCCTGGCTCTTGCTAAGAGAAGGCGCCATTGCATTTGTCTGCCCTGATAGTAAGGGGAATCTCCCACCAGGTTGGTAAAGGTTGCTCCCGTAGGCCCAACTTTATTGCGCGCTATTCCCTCAAATACAGGCGTTTTCTGTACGTATATGCCATCGGAGTATCTGGTAAATGTAGTTTGAGAGGCAAAAGACGGTATACGGTTTGTGGCGAATGCGCGAGCCAGTGCGGGGTCTTCCGAGGTTTTTGTGAAACACGAACAGACAACCAGGAAGGAGTTGCTCAAGTCGGCAAGCAGCTTATTCGATTGCAGCTGGGAGAATACAAGTGCCTCATCGAACGAGCGATACCGTCCCCCCATGTAGTCGCGCGCTTGACACCGGGCAAGCAGGTCAGCCGCGTCAAATTGGGGATCATTGAGCGCCGAATGACTGATGATTACGTTGGGCAGCTTGTAATCGGGGAAAGGATAATAGTAAGACAACTGGGAGTAACCCGCGCTATTCAACTTGGAAGAGAGCTCATGCTTACCAAATGTAACTGGGCCGCGGTCCTGGTATAGCCCCTGAACCCCGACGAACGGGACCCCCACGTGATCTTCCGCGCAGCCATTGAGGTACTTTAATCCCAGTTTATTTTCAATAGCGATGACTAATCTTCCCTCAGTGCCGGTGAAATCTCGCGCTTTGCGGAGATATACGGCCGTCGGATCGGGTCCACCGCAAAACAGCGGGGCATACTCAAGTACGCCGACCATGAGGACCCAATCGAAACGCTGCGCGATTTCAAGCTCCAGCAAATCGTCGGCAACGACGGTCACATTGGGTAGGTCGGCACAGCGCTGAGCTGTTACTCGAGCACGCAGCAGGCTTCCCTCGACGGCGGTCACTTGCGCCCCAAGTTCCCCCAAGAACCGCGTGATAGCCCCGCCGCCGCAACCAAATTCTAGGACTGTATCACCCTGCTTAATCCCCAATCCGCGGAGCAAGTTGGATCGCATCCGGCTCAGGTGATATTCGGAAGGCCAATCGGTGATGGCCTCGGCTAGCTCAGTGGAAAAAGTACTGCGGTCAGCGGCGCTGCTGACAATGGCGAGCAGTCTTTGCTCAATTTCGATCCCGTCTGAATATGCGAATTCGCGAGAACTGTTCCGCCGATAGAGGCGGAAGTCAGAATCCCATTGATATTGCTTAAAATCCTGGGGTGATGACATGGCAGGTTATTATCACTCGTGCCGCACTGCAGCGGTGCTTTCCAGCGGGCACAATGGGCCCGTGTCGGTACTCACAGAATGGCAAACCGGGGCAGTTGGACCCCCTATTTCAGACCATCTCTAAGGCTAAGTTTAAGCAATGCTACGGCAAGACGCAACAGCCCTTCCCATGTGAGTCTAATTCCCGCTGCCCCGTACGTCTACCCATCACAGTTGCCCTCTGCTTGGCGTTCGTAGGCGTGGTTACTGCTCGTCATCCCTGGTCCGGCATGTTCGATGACGATTGGGTGCTCGCGGTAATTTTTGAGATTTCTGGAGAAACCGGTTCGGTCGGGATGTCGCCTTCCCTTACCCGAGGGGCGGGCCACAAAGCCGCCCGATTTTCATATAAAGTAGAGCAGTCAGGCTAATGCTCATCATCCCCACTTATAACGAACGCGACAATATCGCACCGCTGGTCGGCAGAATCCGCAGCGCCGCTGGCAACGAACCGGTTCTTTTTGTGGACGACAATTCTCCCGACGGTACGGCCGACGAGATCCGCCGCATTCAGGCGACGGACGCCAACATTCACCTGCTGGCGCGGCCGGGCAAAGGCGGCTATGGCTCCGCCTGCCGCGATGCCATGAAGAAGATATTGCACGAGAACCTTGCCGACTATGTGATCCAATCGGATGCCGACCTGTCCCACCCGCCCGAGTTGCTGCCGCGCATGATCGATCTGCTGAAGACTAGCCCGGTGGTCATCGGTTCGCGTTACGTGGCGGGAGGCGGGGCGCAGAATTGGGACGTTCGCCGCCGCTTTCTCAGCTTTGGCGCAAATCTCTATGCGCGCCTTTTCACCGGTGTGCCGGTGCACGACATGACCGCCGGATTCGTGGGCTATCAGGCCGACGTCTTAAGAAAAATCAATCTTGATGAGATCGGCTCCGAAGGCTACGCCTTCCTGATGGAAATGAAATTTAACCTGCACCGCGCCGGAGCCAGCTTCCGCGAGTTCCCTATAATCTTCTGCGAGCGTGAAGCGGGCAAGTCCAAGTTCAGCCGCAAGATTCTCCTCGAAGGTATGCGCTTCCCGCTGAGGGCGCTGAAAAAGAGAATCAGGCAGAGAGACAGCCGGACGGGATAGGCTAGTGACCGGCAAGTCAGCGAGGTCTACGGGTGGGCTTGACGGACTGTTTCTTCTTGTCGCCTTCCCTCCCGTCAAGTACCATCGGGCAACCCCAATTATAGGTCGCGAAAGGCAGCCGTGCGTTTGCAGAAGCTTGTTGTAATCGAGCTTGGGGCGGCAGGCCGCGAGAAAACTGAATGAACCCGGCGCCCATCGAACTGCGCGCAGAACTCGAAGACCGCTTGTTTCTTCGAGACGTTGCTGTCGGTCGCAAGCGGGCGGCGCTTCATCAGTAAGATGTAAGTCCAGTTTTGTCAGTCACTTGGCAGGGGGCATCTTCGGGACGCGATCTACAAAAAGATGCAGCGCGCTAATACTTTTGCCAGTAGACCCAGAAGAGTGGCAAGATTAGCATCCGTTGCACTGAAAGAGTTTACCTCTGAGCCCCACGATGCATCGCACGGGGACCTCAGCTGCGAGTTGATCGTGACGGTCAACTCTGCAATACCCTCCTAGACGGAGACTAACCGGCACAATTTGGAAGGAAACATCAAATGGATCTTGGAGCAGATATTCGGAAACTGGCCGTGGGAGCACTTGCCGTCTCGAGCCTTTTCGCGGCTGGCGGTGCGACCTTACATGCGCAAGCAGTCACCGCTCAGAAACCAAACATAGTTGTCATCATGTCCGACGACGTCGGCTGGTTCAACGTTGGTGCCTACAACCGCGGCATCATGTCCGGGCGGACCCCGAACCTCGACAAACTGGCATCTGAGGGCATGCTGTTCACCGACTACTACGCTGAGGCGAGCTGCACGGCGGGCCGGGCAAACTTCATTACAGGTGAGCTGCCGGTACGCACTGGAATGACTACCGTAGGCCAGGCCGGCTCGCCAATCGGCATACCCGCTGAGGCGGTGACCATCGCCACAGCGCTCAAGTCCATGGGCTACGCTACCGGTCAGTTTGGCAAGAACCACCTGGGTGATCTCAACCAGTTCCTGCCTACCGTCCACGGCTTCGACGAGTACTTTGGCTACCTCTATCACCTCGACGCAATGGAAGACCCCTTCCACTCCAATTATCCGCCGGCGCTGAAGGACACAGTCGGGCCGCGCAATATGGTCCACAGTTGGGCAACCAACGTGGACGATCCTACGGTGCAGCCGCGCTGGGGCAAGATCGGCAAGCAGAAAATCGAAGATGCAGGGCCACTGCCTCCGCACCCGATGGCGGGCATCAAGTACAACATGGAGACGGTGGACGAGGCGATCCTGGGTTTCGCCATCGACTTCCTGGACAAAGCCAAGGCCGATAACAAGCCGTTTTTCCTGTGGCTGAACCCTACGCGCATGCACGTCGTGACCCACCTCTCTCCGAAGTACGAGGCGATGCGCACGCCGGAGAATGGTTGGTCGGAAGAAGAAGCCGGAATGGCGCAGCTCGACGACGTTGTCGGCGGGGTGATGCAGAAACTCAAGGACATGGGGGTTGACGACAATACCATCGTCGTCTTCACCACCGACAACGGTGCGGAAAACTTCACCTGGCCGGACGGCGGACAAACTCCGTTTGCCGGAGGTAAAGGAACGGCCCTGGAAGGCGGCTTCCGCGTGCCAGCCATGGTGCGTTGGCCCGGCCACGTCCCGGCCGGCAGAGTCGAGAACGGAATCTTCTCTGGTATGGACTGGTTCCCGACCTTCGTGGCTGCCGCCGGCGACCCGAATATCGTCGATGAACTGAAGCAGGGCAAGCAACTCGCCGGACAGAATTACAAGGTCCACCTCGACGGCTACAACCAGCTTGACCTGATTACCGGCAAGGCTGCATCAGCCCGTCATGAGATCTTCTACTTCACCGAGGGCACGTTGAGCGCGGTGCGTATCAACGATTACAAGTATCGCTTCACCGATCAGCCAAACGGCTGGGTGGGCGCCACGGTCAAAGTTGATTGGCCGATCCTCACCAACCTGCGCCTGGATCCCTTTGAGCGCACCGGCATGCCCAGCGGCGATAAGGGATCGTTAGCCTTCTACAACTGGTTCGCTTACCAGTTCTGGCGCTTTGTCTATGTCCAGCAGGAGGTAGGAAAACTAGCGCAGAGCGCACTCGAATTCCCGCCGATGCAGAAGGGTGCCAGCTTCAACCTGGAGGTCATCAAGGAGCAACTGGCGAAGAAAATGGCGGCGCAGAACCAGTAGATGGCCGCGCTACTGGGACTCCTTCAAGCACGAAATGTGCCGCTTCCAGATTCCCGGGCAGGTTATCGCCAAGTACATACCAACGTTCATCGAGTATCCGCCTATGCAGGCGGGTGCGAGTTTCAACGTTTCGGATCTGAAGGCAAAGGTCGAAGCAGCGGCCAGGACCAGAACCCTAACCAGGGCGCTGTCAGTCTCAAAGCTGGCAGCGCTTGTCTGTAAGCCGTAAGTACAGTTTCGCCAGTCACTTGGAGGTTAGCCGCCGACGGGCTCGACAAGAAAGACACAGCGACGCTATTACTTTTGCCAGTAGACCCCGGACAGTGGCGGGACTAGCATTCGTTGCACCCGCAAGAGCTGCCGGCGCTTCGTCGCCGGGGATGTCCGTGGGTTGATCGTGGGGATCAACACACCGCAACCCTCCTCCGGCGGAGGCCAACCCAGTATCGCTTGCAAGGAGATATCGAAATGGATCTAGCAGCAGGTATCCGGAAACTGACGCTGGGAGCGCTTGCCGTCTCGAGTTTTTTCGCCGGCGCGGGGGCCGCTGCCGCGCAGCAGGTGACGGGCACATTGGGTCAGGCCGACGCCACCACCACTATCAACGGAAAGCAGGTCCCGCCACCGCCTCCAAAATTCGGTGGCGTGATCAAGGAAACTGCGCCGCAATCGACGCCGTGGTGGCCGCCCCGCATCGTGCCGCCCAAGGGTGCGCCTAACGTGCTCCTTATCATGACCGATGACCAGGGCTACGGTGTGGCGGGCACCTTTGGCGGTGTCATTCCGACGCCGTCGCTGGACCGCGTCGCCAAAGCGGGTTTGCGCTACATTCAGTTCCACTCCACGGCCCTCTGCTCGCCTACGCGCGCTGCCCTGATCACTGGCCGCAACCACCACTCCGTCGGCTTCGGCGTCATCGGCGAATTGTCCACCGGTTACCCGGGTTATGACTCCGTCATCGGTCCGGAGAACGCCACCATCGGCGAGATCCTGAAAGAAAATGGCTACGCTACCTCATGGTTTGGCAAAGACCACAACACCCCGGGATTCCAGTACAGCACCACGGCCGGGCCATTCGATCAATGGCCCACCGGCATGGGCTTCCAGTATTTTTATGGCTTCCTGGGTGGCGAAACCGACCAGTGGACTCCCTACTTATTCAAAGACACGACCGAGGTAATGCCCTGGATCGGCCACCCGGACTATAACCTCACGACCGACTTGGCCGACAACGCCATCGCGTACATGAGGAATTTGAACGCGTCAGCACCCGACAAGCCGTTCTTCCTCTACTACGTGCCCGGCGGATCGCACTCGCCGCATCAGCCCAAGAAAGAATGGATCGAGAAATTCAAAGGCAAGTTCGACATGGGCTGGGAGAAATTGCGGGAGCAGATCTTCGAAAACCAGAAGCGGCTGGGCGTCATTCCCGCCAATGCGCAACTGACTCCGTGGCCGGATGACCTGCCCAAGTGGGACTCGCTAACCGCCGTGCAGAAAAAGCTCTATGCGCACCAGGCGGAAGTCTATGCCGGCTACACCGCTTATACCGATTATGAGATTGGCCGCGTCATTCAGGAAGTCCAGGACATGGGCAAACTGGACAACACGCTGATCATCTACATCGACGGCGATAACGGCACCAGCCCAGAAGGCAGTCTGTCTGGAACCTACAACCAGATGACCGCTTACAACGGCGTGATGGACGTCCCCGAGCCCTTGCAGTTACTGCATTACAACGACTGGGGCTCCGACAAGACCTATCCGCATATGGCAGTGGCGTGGGCGTGGGCATTCGATACGCCCTTTAAATGGACCAAGCAGGTGGCGTCGCACTTCGGCGGTACCCGGCAAGGCATGGCGATTTCGTGGCCCGGCCACATCAAGGATGTCGGCGGAATTCGCACTCAGTTCCACCACATCATTGACATCGTTCCAACCATACTCGAAGCCACCGGTATCCAGGCGCCCGACGAGGTCAAGGGCATCAAGCAGAAGCCGATTGAAGGCATCAGCATGCTCTATACCTTTGACGCGGCCAATGCCAACGCACCTTCCAAACGCGATACGCAGTATTTCGAGATGGTTGGCAATCGTGCCATCTATCACGACGGGTGGATTGCCTGCACCACTCCTCCCTCACCGCCCTGGCTGATGGGCACGGGCAAAATGCCGCCGATGAATGAATACAAATGGGAGCTCTACAACATCGCCCAGGACTTCACGGAAAACAACGATCTCGCTGCCGGCAATCCCGACAAGCTGAAAGAGATGCAGGCGCTGTTCCAGCAAGAGGCGGAGAAGTACCAGGTCTTCCCGCTGGATAACTCAGGCTTCGTGCGGCTGCTGGGACCAAAACCTAGCGCTACTGCGGGTGTGACTGACTTCACCTACACCGGCGTGAATCCTGGCATTCCGGTCGGCAACGCTCCCAGCATTCTGGACCGGGACTATGTGATCACGGCCAATGTCACCATTCCCGATGGCGGGGCCGAAGGCGTGATCGCAACCATGGGCGGACGCTTCGGCGGCTATGCGCTCATGCTGAGTCCGAGCGCAAGTTGGTTGCTCAGCAGCCAACCGTTCAAGTACGTCGAACTGGGTTTGTTGATTCTCGGATTGCTTTTGATCTTCATTGGCACGGCCGGTAGGTGGAGAAAACGTTTCGGCTACGCATTCTTGCTGGTGGCGGCCGTCGGACTAGTTCTATCTTTCGCCACCGACGTGTTCCACATCGGCAGAGGCAGGCCGGTATTCGTTTACAACTTCCTCGATCTGGAGCGCTTCCGCTGGCGCGGGCTGTCCTCGCTCGACGCCGGCAAGCACACCATCGTCTTCGACTTCAAGTATGACGGACCCGGCCCCGCCAAGGGCGGCACGGGCGTGTTGACGGTAGATGGCAAGGAGGTCGCGCGCAAGACCATCCCGCACACCATTCCGCTGCTCATGTCGATCGACGAGACCTTCGACATCGGACTCGACACCCGAACCCCAGCGGACTTTACCTACGACGTTCCCTTCGCGTTCACCGGAACAATCGACAAGCTGAACTACAAGCTCGGGCCGTCGCAGATGACGGCAGAGGAGCAGAAGAAGGCGGCAGACACAGTCGCCAGAAGAACCGACTAGGCTTGAAGCAATACTGGGCCGGTGAGCTCGGTTAGGAATTAAACGATGACAACAGTGACGCTATCCAAGTTGTCGGCGGCGATCGAGGTCGTGACCGGCATTTTATTGATCACCTCCCCTAGTCTGGTTGTCCGCATTCTCCTGAGTGCTCATCTTTCGGACGCTGGGGTTGCGGTCGGCCGATTGTGCGGTATCGCCCTACTTTCTCTGGGCCTGGCATGTTGGCCGAACGAAAACGTTACCTCCGCTCAAGCTACTCGGGCGCTGTTCACCTATAATCTGTTGGCAGCCTTCTATCTTGGATATTTGAGAGTCGGCGCAGGTTTCGTTAGCTACCTCCTATGGCCGGCGTGTGTTCTGCATGCGTTACTGGCAGCTTGGCTGGCGCGTCCGGTCTATACCATAGGCCGGCATAGATAACTGGGTCTTGCCGTCGAAGACCGCTGTCGCAAGCGGTAGTTTGCAAACCGGCCTGATCGGGGTGAGCTTTGGCGCAGAGTCCACCCTTGGTGTCGAAGGGAAATTTCGTTCGTGGGTTGATCGGCAGGATCAACCCATGGCACACCTCTCCCTGCAGAGGCTAACCGGAATTACTTGCTGGCGGAATTGTTGTTCAGGAGAATCAAGTTCATGAGAAAAACAAAGATTGCAAGAATCGCAACTGTCGCAGCCTGGTCACTGGCAACGCTTTTGTTGCTTGGTGGCATGGCTATCGCCCAAAGCGTCCAGCTTCAGGGAGTGATTGACGGGCGCAGCGGCGCCACCATGACGGTCAAGTCCGCGGACGCCGGCAATGTGGTTGTCCTGCTCACCGATAACACGGAAGTGCAAGAAGTTGAAGGCGGCCTGCACATGCGCAAGAAGCAGATGGGCATGACTGCTCTGGTGCCTGGCCTGCCGGTGGAAGTAAAGGGGACCTACAACGCGCAAAACCAGTTAGTGGCTGATAGCGTGAAGTTCAAAGGCTCCGAGCTGAAGAACGCGCAGGACATTCAGGCGGGCGTAGCTCCGGCTGAGGCACAACTTCAGGCGCAGCAGCAGCAGCTCCAGCAGACCGAGCAGCAGATCCAAGCTCAGCAGGCGGCGATGCAGGCGCAACAGGCGCAGCTTACCGCCGCGCAACAGCAGGAAGCAGCCAACAAAGCTGCCATCGCGGCCACCAACAAACGCTTCGGCGAACTGAGTGAGTACAACATCCTGGGCGAGGTCACCGTTTTATTTGCCAACGGCAAAGTCATGGTCGACCCGCAATACAAACCACAACTGCTGCAGCTTGCCGAGAAGGCTAAAACTATCAATGGCTATGTGATTCAGGTGAAGGGTTATGCTTCCGCGGTGGGGTCAGCGGCCTTGAATCAGAGACTCAGTACCGAGCGTGCGGACAAAGTAACGGATTTTATGGAGCAGCAAGGTCATATTCCTTTGACCAACATTCTGGCTCCGGGCGCGATGGGTACCAGCCGGCAGGTAGCGCCCGACACCACCGCAGAAGGTCAGGCTGACAACCGGCGTGTGGTGGTGAGGATCCTGCAGAACAAAGGCATTGCAGGCAACTAGAAACTCTATGTACACCTGAGCGAGGAAATACTCACCTTGAGAAGTTAATCCTCGCTCAGATGAGACCACTTAATAAGTTTGCGATTTAGCTCTCGCAGTACGTCGGCGGGACACAAGGAGAAGGAATGCGTTCGTACTATAAAACCTGGTTTACGGCGTTTGCGCTGACGCTGGCTTTACTACTTTGTATACCTGCGGTTGCACAAGGGCCATCGAACTTGACCGTGCAAGACCAGACACCCAACGTCCCCACACCGAAACCAGCGGCTTCGGCTGACGATGATCAGTGGCACTTCGATTTCACTCCCTACCTTTGGTTTGCGGGAGTGAGCGGGACGGTAGGCGGCTTCGGCCGCGACGCCAGCGTGCACGTCAGCCCCGGTGATTTACTTTCGCACTTCCACCTCGGACTCATGGCGAACGTCGAAGCTCGCAAAAATCGCCTGGTGTTACCGCTGGATTTCATGTGGATCAATCTGCAAGCCGGCAAAGCTACTCCGTTCGACCCAGGCTTGAGTTCGGTACAGGTTAAGTCGACGGAGACGATTCTGGCCCCCAAGGTTGGTTATCGGATCGTGGATCGCGAAAAGGTCAAGGTCGATGCGCTGGTCGGTATTCGTTACTGGCATCTCGGAGAGCACTTGAACTTTCAGCCGTCCGGTCTGTTCAACAATTTGTCGCCAACCCAAAACTGGGTTGACGGCGTGGCGGGCGGCAAATTCATGTTTGCGCTCTCGCCGAAGGCGTCGGTCACAGTCGCGGGGGACGCGGGCGGAGGCGGTTCGAGCTTGGACTATCAGGTGGCTGGGGTTCTCGGTTTCAGATTATGCAGAGTTGCCATCCTGGATTTGGGCTGGCGCTATTTGTACGTCGACTATCAAACCAATGCACCTAAACTTGCCGTCTTTGATGTGCACGAAAGCGGCGCGCTGCTGGGCGTAACTTTCAACCTCAAGTAATTCGATAGTATAGCGGCCGCGAAGTTGCAAACTGTTGGTTTGCCGTGTTTCGTCAGGATCGGGCGACAGTTAGGTCGAAGCTGTCGTCTTCCTCAAGAATAAGAGTATTGTGCGCAGCGAAGAGAGATCGGATCCCGAAACTTTGAATGCGGTTAGCTTTACAACTCGCATGGCTGATGGCAGTCGCAGCTTGCTCATTGCAGCTGCTTTCAGCCCAGGACCTCTCCCCGCGAGCCTATGTCATCACGCCGCTGCATTCCAATGCGATTACTCTGACTTACTCCTTCTACGATGGCAGCCTCTTCTTTAATGGAGCGGCGCCTATTACCGGCGCAACCGGAACCTATAGCGTGCCAATCTTTACCTACTATCATTCGTTTGGCTTGTTCGGCCACTCGGCCAACGTCAACGCATCGTTGCCTTACGCTGTAGGAACTTTTCAGGGCCAACTGGTTGGGGAGCACAAGCAGCTTTATCGTTCAGGACTTCTGGATTCCACGTATCGTCTGTCGGTAAACCTCAAGGGCGGCCCGGCGATGGCGCCCAAGGACTTTGCGAAGTGGAAGCAGAAGACTTTGCTCGGGGTGAGCCTGAAGGTAGTCGCCCCGACCGGCCAATATGATCCGACCAAGCTAATCAACTGGGGTGCTAACCGGTGGGCCTTCAAACCGGAATTTGGATACTCTGAGCGTTGGGGCCACTGGGTGGTCGATGGCTATGCGGGAGTTTGGTTCTACACCACCAATCCGCAATACTATTCGCCTCCGGTTCCCAAACCTCAATCCCAAGAGCCCATCGGCTCGTTCGAAGGTCACCTGGGCTATGACGTGAAGCCACGGCTTTGGTTCTCGCTGGATGGTAATTTCTGGTTTGGCGGCGTTACCAGCCTGAACGGCATAGCCAACAACGATACCCGGCAAACCGGCTCGCGAATAGGAGCAACCGCATCGTTCCCCGTGACCAAACATCAGTCTTTGAAGGTGAGTTATAACAACGGCACCTACATCCGTTTTGGTGGAGACTATCAAAGCGCCTCGGTCGCGTGGCAGTACTCCTGGCTCGGCCATCCTAAGTAGAGTTCATCTCATAAATCGTCTTTGAAAGGGCACGGCTTCAGCCGTACCGCAAGGACCCTGTTACTGTTGGGCTTTGGCCGCTGGGGTTCTTAGGTTGTAAGCGACGGATTTACGAGATGGCTATGGCTTCTAGCAACAAACGCGTCGAGCCGAGTAAGATGATGGCTACCTCGGTCGGCGATTAACATCGATCGGAATTGAGACGATGAAGAAAGTTGAAGTGGCTGAAACGGCGAAAAAAGGAAATAGCAGGCGACAGAAGAGCGCGACCAGTCCGCCGGCAAAGCGAGCTCATCGCAAACTGATTCTTGTCCCGCTGATAGTTCTGCTGGGAACTTCGGCTTGGGTATTCTATTCACCCGGCCGGGGCGGCGCTAGAGTTATCGCCGCCTCGGCGAGTTCTTCCGCATTTCAGCCTACGATTACCAATCGCTCCGCTGCTCCAGCGGCAGCACCTGCCGGCATGGTGTGGATTCCCGGTGGCGAATTCTCCATGGGAGCCGCCGACCCGCCCGACATGGACAATGTCGGCATGAAAGCTACCGAGGACGCCCGCCCGGTGCATCGCGTGTATGTCGATGGATTCTTCATGGATAAGAACGACGTTACCAATGCTGAGTTTGCCAAGTTCGTGAAGGCAACCGGATACATCACCGTGGCAGAACGCAAACCGCGTGCGGAAGATTTTCCCGGCGCTCCTCCGGAAAATCTGGTGGCGGGGTCGGTGGTTTTTTCTCCTCCTAATCACCCAGTGTCACTGGACGACCATTTTCAGTGGTGGAGTTATGTGCCAGGGGCCAACTGGCGACATCCTCTCGGTCCGGCCAGCAACATCCAGGGCAAAGACAAATATCCGGTGGTCCAGGTTGCTTATGAAGACGCCGCAGCCTACGCCAAGTGGGCGGGACAGCGGCTACCGACCGAAGCAGAATGGGAGTTTGCGGCACGTGGCGGGCTTGCGGGGAAGCCATTCGTGTGGGGCGATAAGTTCCGTCCGCAAGGCAAGTGGATGGCGAACACGCACCAGGGACACTTCCCAAATTCCGACACGGGCGAGGACGGCTACGCTGGGATTGCCCCCGTGGCGCAATACGCTGCCAACGGATATGGACTGTATGACATGGCCGGCAATGTCTGGCAATGGACCAGCGATTGGTATCGCGCCGATTATTACCAGCAACTGGTGACCGCCGGCGGTGTGGCCCGCAATCCGCAAGGCCCCCCGTCGGCGTTCGATCCCGATGAACCCAACCAGCCCAAGAGGGTCCATCGGGGAGGATCGTTCCTCTGTACCGACCAGTACTGCTCACGCTACATTGTGGGCACGCGCGGCAAGGGCGAGGTCAGCACCGGCACCAACCATCTCGGATTTCGCTGCGTGATCACAGGCACGAAGTGGGGACGGGTCAACTAACTCGACAAATCGCAGTTCCCAATTAACCTACACCATTCCTCACGCGGCGCGTGCCCGGGAAGCGCGCCTCATTTCTTTTGTACTTATAGTGGAGTAATTGTAGCGGACTTACCGTCGGCCTAGCTAGCTAGGGAAGCTCTGATTAAGGTCTGTACGTTGAAGGGAATGGTCTTCATGCCGTCCGTAAGTATCTGCTATGAAATGGATACCACACTAGAGAATTGCAGTTGCGCCTGCGACACAGTCTCTTTAAGCCCCGAAAGCATTGCCATGGAGTTGATTAGATCGTCCCTAGCGCCGGGCTATCAGTCAACATGAGTCTCGCCAAGGTCAGAAGTCTGGACAGCAGCAGTCTCAGTCCGGGCAGGCACAAGAACCAGGACAGCAGCAGCTGGGGCTGAAAGGCTGGTTCATAAAATTGTCCTTTCGAGTATTGGATGCGTTCCCAACGGCTGGGTGGGCCGCAAGCGAATCGATCGTAACAATTATTTTCATTGGCTGGCGAGAACACTGTTACGCCCGTCCAGGGAAGAAGGAACGCTGGTACCGTTATTGAGTAAAATGTGGAACAGAAGACGAGGAGATCTCATGCCCGGCGATTATTTGCTCAAGACCGAACCTTCCGAGTACTCTTTTGCCGACCTTCAGCGAGACGGTGTAACCGTCTGGGACGGGGTTACCAATCCCGCCGCAGTGAAACATCTCCGCGAGATGCAGCCTGGAGCGAGGCTGATTATCTACGAAACAGGGGACCACAAGAGCGCAGTCGGCACCGCCTCGGTGGTTTCCGTAGAGCCCGCCGATCCTAAGAAACCGGTAGTGAAGATCAAGGCAGCGAAGTCGCTTGCGCAGGAGGTTTCCCTGGCACAGATCAAAGCTGACCCTCGGTTCGCCGACTCACCACTGGTGCGTCAGGGAAGGCTTTCCGTGGTGCCCTTGACCGCGGCACAGTACAAAATCCTAACCGGCTACTGAAAAAGCCACCTGCGCCAATGTCTTGCAGCGGCGCACCTTCAGGGATTGCCCTGAGCTTGCCGAAGGGCGCGCCGTACCAGCCCTTTAATTCTGTTCATCACGAGCCGACTAACGAGAAAGCGCAGACTAGACTTCAACTTCCGTCGGTTTGACGGGACAGGAAATAGAGCGTCCCGGCCAGTTTCGTCCACCCATAGGATTTTCAGCCCGAAGGGCGATTACTTGTGCCCTTGTTCCGCAAAGCGGAATGCGGAGAGACCAAACCCGATTTCACGGTTATCGGCCCCCAACCCTTGTTCGCTTGGGCTAATTGGATGCTCGACATGAAACTCAATCAAAATAGGCTGAGCCGATGTCGACCGAGGTGGAATCGGAGCTGTGTAGTCGGCAGCAGGGCCTTCTTTAACGTCCCATGTAGCAACCAGTTGCCCATTAGCAGAAACTGTAATTCGCTGGCTGGTGGAAGGGCGAACGCCCAGTGCCTGGGCCCGAGCCGTAAAGATAAGCGGTTTATCAGTAGCCTCGGAAAGACTCACGAGGAGATGAGCCACCGGTCCGTCACTCCAAATCCCCCAAGTCTCTGGCTCGTACCAGCCACCAAGCAACCATTGGTCGCCCGCTCCGTTTGCGGCCGTGAATACAGTCTCCCCCAGACGTAGCAGCGGCACGGTTGGGAGGGGAAGATCGGTACGATTTCGCAAGTCCTGGGCACAGACTACAAGCGCCCCAGACTGGCGGCAGATACTGCGCCAGTCGACAACAGACGCTACCATTGCCGGAGTCCACGGGGGGACAAATACCCACAAGTCTGTTGCGCCCACAGTTGTCGGGAACTCCGAAAAATTGCAGTCCGGCATCCTGGTGAACCGGCCAACATACGACATGTTGACTGGAATTGCCACCTCGGATGCCAGCAGGAACAGTTGCTGGAACTCAGGCGTACTAGTGTCAGCTCCGCAACCGAACTTAGGCCAGACTGTCAGCTTCGAATGAGTGGCCAGCAGGGACCGCAATTGAACCGTGTCCACCGTATATCTTGCCCGGCTCTTGAAAATCTTACGGACCTCACGGCGCATGGGCATCGATTCAACGTATTGCAGGCTCGCGAATACCAACAGCACCGCAGCCGCCCAGCGTGGAGACAGTTTGCGGCAGACAATCACGGCGCCTATGATGACCAGCGTATAGGCAACCGGCCAGAAGAGCCGGCCGGTACTTCGCAACTCTAAGAGCCAACTTGGATTGGGAAGGTCCAGCAACAGGCGATGACCGGCATACATCTTGGTGGAAAGCGCCAACAAAGTCAGTACCGCACAGGCCACGACAAGACCACCATGCCGGCGCAGTAAAGTTAGTCTTTCCGGCAGACTGAGACAAAAATCTGCCACCAACAGAAGCAGAATTAGTCCGACGCCAAGATATTGGAAGCCTTCGTACTGACCGCCCGTAGCATCCATGAGTTCTCCGGAGAATGAATGGGTCGGATAAAGGGGCGAAAGTAGATTCATCGAGAAATGGCCGTACCCGCTCAGCGGGATGGCATGACCATATCCGAGCGCCAAGGCAACCATGCCAGTGATCGCCACGCCGCCAAGAATGCCTGCTGCGACAGAAATCCATGCCCGGTCGTGTCGTATCAGCAAGCTAAGAGGCGCCGCAGCCAAGACCGCGATCACCATGTACATGATGTAAGGATTGACCAGCAAAGCTGCCAGCATCAGTGCATCTGCTCCGATGACCGTCCCGAACCTGGCACTACGCGTGATCCGAAAATAGAGCCCTAGGGCAATCAAGATGAAGAAATGGCTGCAGAGAGCAACGTGTACGAACCGGAACAGCAGAGTGGGCATACTGACGGCGATGAGTGCAACCGCCAGATTGGGGAGCAATCGTCGTTCCCCCGCGCTCCTCAGAGCAAACACGGCGGCCATCGGCTGGGCAACCCAGCAAATCGCAAGCCACAGATAGAGCGAGTGAAAGTCGGGAGGCAAGAAGTGTCGGAACAACTTCACCACAAGTTCGATGAGCGGAATGCCATCCGTGAACCCGACGTTGGTGCCCTCGGGTGTCCCCAGCGTCTTGACGAGCAGAGGAGGCCATCGCCACGAATCCTTAGTGAAATACCGTTGGCCCATGACGTTCATTGCCGCATCCATTCCGTACGGAGGATGAACCCGGATGTCAGTGGAAAAGATCACACGCCGCGGAAACATATAGGATGTGACGGCAAGACCTAGGAGCAAGGCCAACAGGTAGGTTGCGACCGTGGTTCGGCGCTCCACCGCGTGTGAATTGGAATCGGTTGTCAAGAGAGCTGAACGCGATGTCGATGGTTGGTTCTCAGTTTCTAAGTTCATGCAGGATCATTCCTATCAACCGGGATTTCCGTTTTAGCTCCCCACAGCCCCACACTATATGCCCCTTCAGGGATTCCAGCGCATCGTTATCTTCTTTGGCCGGGCCCAAGGCGCGGCACGGTTAACCAACGGGACTCCACTTTCAATTTGTAACAATTACCCCCATCCTACGGCCCACGATCATGCTATGCGACATTCGTCACCACGCAAAGTGACAAACTTGTACTTGACAGTCTGTGACCCCTCGGAGCAGCCTAGTGTCGCGGCAGTCAGACGTCTGCTTAGCGGACGTTGGCGCGGGGCACCGTACGATCTCCCAGCCTTTACGCACGACGCGTTCTCGCTTCATGCTCGCACCCCTCATCATGAAGTGGCGAGTTCCTATACCGCTTCGCGATCCAATCTGCTGCCCCTTGTTCCATTTCGCTCCAGCGTCCGGTGATTCCCGCCTAGCGCGTAGCGGACAGTCAGTTCTCCACCGCACTTTTTCTCCCGGAGGTTTTCATGCTTCACCTCGACACCGGTAACACCGGTTTCATGATTCTATGTACCAGCCTGGTCATGTTAATGACCCCTGGCCTGGCGTTCTTTTATGGCGGTCTCGTGGGCAGGAAGAACGTGCTCGCCATCATGATCCAGAGCTTCGTCTCCATGGGCTGGACGACCGTCATCTGGTATCTGTATGGCTACTCGCTGTGCTTCAGCGGCGATTGGCACGGGGTCATCGGCAATCTCGACAAGGTTTGCTTGCATGGCGTCAACCTGACCACGCCGTCCGGTCCCAATAACACCATACCGGCGATGGTCTTCATTGCCTATCAGATGATGTTCGCTATCATCACGCCGGCCCTCATCTCCGGCGCCTTCACCAACCGCGTGACCTTCAAGGCCTATTGCCTGTTTCTCACCGGGTGGCTCACCTTCGTCTATTTCCCCTTCGTGCACATGGTTTGGGGTGGAGGCATGCTGCAACGCTGGGGCGTGGAAGATTTCGCCGGCGGCATCGTGGTCCACAACATAGCTGGACTGGCGGCGTTGGCTTCCGTCCTTTACGTGGGCAAGCGGCGCGTTTTGGACCGCGGTCCGCACAGCATTCCGCTGGTTGCGCTGGGCACCGGCCTGCTCTGGTTCGGATGGTACGGATTCAATGCGGGCAGCGAGATGCGCGTGGACTCGGTGACCGGTACCGCTTTCCTGAACACCGACATCTCGGCATCGTTCGCCGCCGTTGCGTGGCTACTGGTGGCGTGGTTCCGCGAGAGAAAGCCTAAATTTCTCGGCCTGCTGACCGGCGCGGTCGCGGGACTGGCGACCATCACGCCCGCCGCAGGCTACGTTTCGCCCACCACGGCAGTAATCATCGGCGTGGTCTCGGGAGTGGTTTGCTACTTCGCGGTTGAAATGAAGAACAAACTGCACTGGGACGATGCCCTCGACGTCTGGGGCGTGCACGGAGTAGGTGGCTTCCTCGGCATCCTGATGCTGGGACTGTTCGCCAACAGTACGTTTAATCCCGCTGGAACCAATGGATGGCTTTATGGGAATCCTGGGTTCTTCTTCAAACAACTGGTTGCGGTGCTGTTCTCGTCGGTGTGGGCCTTCGGTTTCACCTACGGCATGCTGCGAATCATCGACATGTTCACTCCGGTAAAGGTCGAAATGATGAGCGAAGAAATCGGATTGGACGAGTCCATCCTCGGCGAACATGCTTATGAGACCTTGGAAGTAGAGGACCTGTTCAACGGCGACCGCAAACGCGCTGCGATCAAAGAGACGGAACTGGTCGGTCCGCCGAAATAAACTAAGCGGAACCACGCTTACCGTTTTCGCTGGCTGCGGTAAGCACTAGATTGGCGCAGGGGCGATCATGGCATCGCCCCCTGTCTCACGATCAGCGCGGACGCCGCGGTTCACCACCGCTGTCAACCTAATCTTGGTCTCTGTTCCACAATCTTGCAGAGGGTAGTTGAATCGTCATCGCGGGGGCGCTGCCGCCGTTTTTCTCTTTCGCAATTGCTCGCCATCCCTCAAAATCAACCATCCGCGGTTTTATTGTGAGGAGGGCAAGGGATGGATACGCCGCTAAACGGTGTGATCTTTGTCTGTGGCTCCATGATCTTTTCTACGCTGGGATTGTTTCTGGTCCGGCGTCATCTCAACATCGAGTGGCTGAAGCGGCAACATGAGGTGGCCAGCTTTTTCTTCCTGATGATCGGGACCCTCTACGCCGTGCTGATCGCCTTCGGTATCTTCGTCGTTTGGAGCCAGTTTCAGGACGCGGGGACGAACCTGGAGCGCGAAGCCAATGAGGTCGGCGACCTCTCCCGCATGTCCATGGTCATGCCCGAGCCGCTGCGCACGAACATACGGAATGCGCTGCTCGAGTACCTCAATTCCGTCGTGCAGGATGAGTTTCCTGCGATGGCTGAGGGGCGCGACAGTTCCCGTACCTGGCTGGCAATGCAAAGACTTTGGGATGTTTACAACACGGTCGAACCCAATAATCCACGCATGCAAACCTATTTCGCGGAATCGATAACCCAACTCAATGAACTTTCCAACTCCCGCAGAATCCGGCTTTTTGCCAACCGCGGTACCGTACCTAATACGCTGTGGTATCTGCTGCTTGTCGGCGGGGTCATGCTGATCGTTTTCACCTGGTTCTTTGGCCACGAAAGCGTCTGGTCACAGGCGGCGATGACTGCGGCCTTGGCCGGAGTTCTGGCTTTTAGCCTCTTCCTCATCGACTCTTTTGATAGCCCTTATTCAGGAGTGGTTCAGGTCACCCCGCAGCCGTTCCAGTTGGAGTTGGTGCACATTACGGAACGAGGGGCAACGTGAGTCGGTGCGGCCAAGGCTGGCCCGTTATCGAAGCGGTTGGAGGTGCGGCCCCGTAAAGCTCCGCAACTACCTCAAGTGCAGCCGCGTCAGCAGTTCCTGAAAGCGAGGATCAGAGCGCAGCGGATCGTACACTTGCGCAACCTTCAGATACACCAAAGCTGCAGCCCGTTCTTCATAGGCCTTGTTCAGCCACTGGAAGGCTTCGTCTTTGCGGCCCAGCGCGGCAAAGGTGTCTGCAATCTCCGTCGGCGGAACATACTGGTGGGTGGAGAGCTGCAGCAGTTCATTCAAAATCTGGGTGGCTTGATCGTTCTTACCCGCCGCCGCATAAGACCGCGCCAGAAATGCTTTGGCTACCGGGTCACCTCGCGTCAACTCCACTCCCCGCTCAAATTCCGTTATCGCCTGGTCGTGCTGTCCCTTGTACTGATAGGCCATCCCGAGCACGCGATGGGCCAGCAGGAAGTCAGGGTCCAACTCGATGGCCTTGCGTGCGCTTTGAATTGCCCGGTCGTAGTCGCGCACCATCAGGTAGGTCCAGCCCAGGTGCTCGTTCATCACCGTGTCTGAAGGTGACAACTCCAGCGCCCTTTTGGCCTCTGCCAGGCCTTCCGGCGAGCGTCCTAACGCGATCAACTCGTGCGAGTACCAATGATGCGCGGTGTCGTAGAGAGGATTGAGCGCGATCGAGCGCCGGAACTCCCGTTCCGCTCCGGCCCAGTCCCAATCGTAAGTGAAACGGATATAACCCAACGACGCATGCACTTCAGCCAGGCTGTCGTCGATGGCGAGAGCTTTGGCGGCGGCGGCTTCGGCCTGCGGCATCGCTTCTTTGGGCGGCAGGATGCTGTATCCGTACGAACCGGCGAGGGTGTACGAATCCGCCAGCCCGGCATAAGCCAGCGCGTAGTTGGGATCGGCCTGAATCGCGCGCTGGAAGTAGTCAATACTCTTCTTGACCCCGTCCACGGTTCGCTTGTTCCAGAAGAACCTGCCCTTTAAGTAAAGCTGATAGGCGTCGCTGTTTCCGGTAAATGGGCGTAACAACTCCTTCTGCTCGTCGCCGCTGAGGTTGATGGTGAGCTTATCGACTACCTTCTGCGAGATCGAGTCTTCCAGCGAGAACAGGTCGGTAAACTTTTCGTCAAAAGTATTGGCCCACAGAACTTCGCCGTCGGCTACCCGCAGCAGCCGCACCGTTACCCTCACCGTGTCCGCCCCGGGCTCGCGCTGGATGCTACCCTCCAGGACCGATTGCACCGCGAGCTGCCTGCCCGCGGCGATGGGATCGTCGGCTTTGACATACTTGCGGACCGATCCCACCGGCCTGATGATGATCTTGTGCAGCGTGCCCAGCCGAGTGATAAGAGCGTCGGTCAATCCCAGCCCCAGATACTCGTCCTCGGCAGCGGCATCCAGCGGCCGGAACGGCAAGATGGCGATCGATCGTTCCGACGCGCTCACCGTGGCCGAGCGTGCCTTCCAGTGTGACCAGAAGTAAACCAGACCGGCTGCGATCACCACCATCGCAACCGTTATGAAAAAAATCCTGGTAGCCGAGGTCTTCCAGCCCGCTCCAGCCGGCGGCGTCATTGCGGTTACCGGCGTCGGGCTGACGGCGACTGGCATGATCTCAGCTTCTGCCAGCGGCGCCATGGCGACCGTAGCTCCAGATGACTGCGGCCCGCGTGCGACCTGCGGCGTTACACTTTCATTACCTTTTCGATATTTGGACTCGCTGTCCTCTTCGCACTCCGTTACTTCCGCGTTGAACCGATAGCCTTTGCGCGGCACCGTTTCTATATAGGGCTGACCATCCGGCGTCGTGTCCAAGGTCTTCCGCAGTAACGAAATGTTGACCGTGAGGTTGGTTTCTTCGACAAAGCTGTCCGGCCAGATCGCCTCCATGAGGGTTTCCCGTTTGACCAGCCGCCCGCTGTTTTGCACCAGGTACAGCAGAATGTCGAAAGCTTTGGGGGCAAGAGGAATGGCAGTCTCCTCCCGCAAGAGCAGATGCTCGGTGGGATAAAGCCGAAACTCGCCGAAGCGAAAATACTTAATTCCTGAAGTCATGGCCTACTTAGCAGGTGGCTGTATCCCCGGCTTGTATGTAATGCCCTTGGTCTCGAACAGTGTGGGCGGCAAGCCCGTGTTGTAGCTGGCTGCGGTGATGAATCGCTGGTTGGTCATCTCCCCATTGCGATTGCGCACCGTGCTGTAAGGCGTCTGGATGCCCTGTATCAGCTTGTAGTTCGCGTAGACCACCGACTCCTCATCCATCTGTCGGTCCTGCGGATCGCGCCAACTGTAGCTGGTTTTCACCGGCAGGTGCGTGCGCGGATCGACCGAGATGGTCACACTGTCGTTGTTGGCGTTCAGTACGCTGACCTGGTCGGCCAGGTTCTGTTCCACCATGGCCGTGCCATCGTACAAAATCATGGTGCCCGGCGCGCCCAGCCATTTCCGGATGACCCACTCCAGCGAGTGGTCGCGGCGGCGCAAATAATCTTCCATCTCCTTCGGCTCCTGGGTCCCCGTGCCCTTGTAGGTGATCTCGTATCCCTTGTCGCCGATAAACAGCTCGGCAATGTCGCGCTGCTTGGTTAGCTCGATCCGCTCCTTGTCGGGCCACTCCCAGAATCGCCAGAACTCGATGCTCATGCTGTTGGGCCGTCCATGATAGAAGCCATAGGTGCGGCCCTCGCTCTTCATGTCGTGGACGTTCAAGTAGGCATCTCCGCCCAGCCCGCGCACCATGTCATTGAGGACCTGCAGCGCCTTCTGCACGCCGGGATCTTTGGTGGAAGCGAATTGCGCCGTCGGCCAGGAGGCAGGGATGGACGATGTTTGTGCGGCAGTCGCCGGAGCGCTGGCCGACGCCGGAGCCGCAGTCTGTCCAGCGGCGTATGTCGACAGCAATAGAAAGACAGCGGCAGCGACTCGCATGGTTGAGTTCATTCTAAACTGCGGGGGACGCTTCCAACGTCGTGATCCGCTCTCGCCCTCGACTTGCATTCTTGATTCATGGGGACAACTCGGTGTCTTCCCCTGTCGCAGCTTGGCCTGAGCGTAGCCGAAGGGTGGTGAATCACTTCTTCTTCTTCCTCTTTGGCAGAGGCTTCTCTTCGACCACCGCAAACTGTATCCGCTTCTGCATTCTGTCAATGCGGTCCACCAAGACGCGGATTGGATCGCCCATCGAGTAGGTCTTTCGGCTGCGCTGCCCGATGATCTGCCGGGTGTTCTCGTGATACAGATAATGATCGTCAGTGAGCGAGCCCAGCGGCACCAGCCCTTCGATGAACATGTCGTTCAGCTCGACGAACATCCCGAACTTAGTGACGCTCACGATCAGCCCATCGAACTCGTCGCCGATGTGCTGCTCCATGAACTTCATCTTCTTCCATTCCATCAGCCCGCGCTCGGCTTCGTCGGCGCGGCGCTCGGATTGGCTGGACTCGTCGGCGATATCGTGCAATTCGTCCTCAGGAATCGGGCCACTGAGCGGCGCGTGGTGCCCGTCGTTCTGCCGACGGTGTTTCTTGGGCGATGAATCCTGACGGTGCCCCGTCCAAGCCTCTTTTGCTGGGGTGGGGGTGTTCGCCGGATGACCCGTCGAATCTTCCATCGCTTGAGGTGTCCTTTTCGACCACGGCGACGGCGACTCGCTGTGCGCAACCCCTCCCACTCCAACTGGCACGCCGTGTTCTTCACCTTCCGCGGAATCGCGTAGCACATCTTTCAGAATGCGGTGCACGACCAGGTCTGGATAGCGGCGAATCGGCGAAGTAAAGTGCGTGTAGGCGGGCGCGGCCAGGGCGAAGTGGCCTTCGTTCTTCTCCGAGTAACGCGCCTGTTTCAGCGAACGCAGCATCAGGTACGAGAGGATGCGCTCCTCCGGCTTGCCGGCAATCTTCTGCGTCAGCTTCTGATACATGCGCGGCGTGATGTGTACTTCCTCGGGCAGCTCGATGGTCTTCGCCTGGCGGCCACTGCCATAACGGTCGCGCCGCTCCGCTTTAAATTGCACGCGCTTCACCGGCAGCGCCCCAACCCCTAGCGAGTAGCCGAACTTCGCGGCAATCGTCTCGAAGTCAAAGACGCGCTTGGGATCGGGCTTTTCGTGAATGCGATAGAGCGAGCCGACTTGTTTGCTCTCCAGATAACTGGCCACGCACTCGTTTGCCGACAGCATGAACTCTTCGATGATGCGATTGGCGATGTTGCGCTCCGAGCGCGTGATGCTCTTCATCAGGCCGTGCTCGTCGAACTCGATCACCGGCTCCGGCAAATCGAAATCAATCGACCCGCGCCGGACCCGCTTGCGGTTCAGAATCATCGCCAACTCGCGCATCAGGTCGAAAAGATCCACTAGGCGGTGATAGTGCTTCCGTTGCGCCGGATCGCCTTCCAGGATGAGGTTCACGTTGGTGTAGGTCATGCGCTCGGCAGAACGAATGACGCCCTCGTTCAGCGTGTAGCCGACAATCTCACCCTGCTGATCGATCTCCATCACGCACGACAGCACCATCCGGTCAACTTGCGGGCGCAGGCTGCACAAGTCAGTTGAGAGTTCCATCGGGAGCATGGGCACGGCGCGATCGGGAAAATACACGGACGTCCCTCGCAGGCGCGCCTCCAGATCGATCGCAGATTCTTCGCGCACATAATGCGCCACATCGGCAATGTGGACTTGCAGCTCGAAGTTGCCATTCGACATGCGGCGCACGGTGACTGCATCGTCGAAGTCGCGCGCGGTTTCGCCGTCGATGGTGACGATGGGAAGTGAGCGGTAATCCTGGCGGTGGCGCAACTCGCTCGACGGAATCACGGGATCAAACAGCTGTGCCTCCTGCAGCACCTCGACCGGAAAGCGGTGCGGCAGATGAAATTGGCGAATGATGATTTCGACATCGACGCCAAAGTCGTTTTCATAGCCGAGAATCTCGATCACGCGCCCGCGCGGATTGCCGGTCGGCGACGGCCACTCGGTGATCTCTACTTCGACGACCACGCCTTCCAGATCGCCCCACTCGTGCTGTCGCGCCTCGGCGCCCAGCACGCGATCGCGATCGGCATGCTTCTTGCGAGAAGGTTTCGTTTCACCTGTCTCCCACTCATCCGCAACTGAAACGGATGAATGGGGCACGCGCTGCTTACTGGTCGACGCATCTTCCCCGCCCGGCCATTCCATGCCGCGAGGAATGACGATCTCCTTGGTGACTTTCTCGTCGATGGGAGTGACGTAATTGTGGCGCGGTCCGCGATGAAATGTTCCCACCACGGTCGGGTTCCCGCGGGTGAGCACGCGCAGGATCTGTCCTTCAGCCCGGCCCTCATCGCGTTTTCTGCCCAACTCCACCAGGACCTGGTCGCCGTGCATCGCCGAACCAATCGCCTGCGGATGAATGTAGATGTCGCCGCTGACGGTCCGGCGCTGGTCCGCATTGGGAATGACGAAGCCGTAGCCGTCGCGATGCATAGTCAAACGGCCGGCGATCAGGTTCTGGCGCGCGGCGGCGTGCTCGGCCAACGTGTAGCGGTCTCGGCCGGTCTCGATGAGGCGGGCACTCTTCACCAGCGCCTGCAATCGTTCCGCGAGCTGCTGCCGGTCCTGGCCTTGCAGATTCATCTCGCGGACCAATTGCTTGTAGCCCGCCGAATGGTGAGGCTGGCGTTCGATATGCCGCAAGATAGCCTGGTCGTTAAGCATTGATTCGCAATCTTCGATGCGCTGTCGCTAGAGCCTGACAGCTGCTTTCTAGTTCTTACTTCCTCGTCCCTTTACTCGTTGCGCGCCAGGAGCGAGTAAAATCTCACGCAGGGGTATTCCCTCATATAAGAACTCGCTGTATGGTAGCAATAATTACATCGCAAACCGGGCGCGCGTTTCGCGTGCGCCCAACGGCGAGCCCGAAAGAGCCGCACCAAACCAGCAGATTCTGAAGCAGAGCTGTGGAGGTTAGGTTTGGCAAAACAAGTGCCTCTCCAAGCGGGGGGCCCCAACGACCGCCAGTTTTTACGGGTGTTGGGGTGAAAGCACTTACAACTTCAGAAAGGATTTAAGTACCGATTATGTGGAAACCCGCGAATTCCCCTTCTACGAGCCCTACCCCTGGCCCCGATCCGCAGCGCAGTTATGCGCCGCCGGCAGCCGAGCCTGTTAGCCCTCCGCGTCCCGCCAGCCCTCCGCTCAGCACCCAGGAACAAGCCACCCTGGGCAAGTCACTGGTCATCAAGGGCGAGGTCACCGGCTCCGAATCGCTGTACATTGACGGCCGCGTGGAAGGCTCCATCAACCTGCCAGGCAATCGCGTCACCGTTGGACGCAATGGCGTGGTTGCGGCCAATATTTCAGCGCGCGAGATTGTGGTGCTCGGCAAAGTGCGCGGCAACATGGCCGCCAGCGACCGGGTGGACATTCGCGGCGAAGGTTCGCTCACCGGAGACGTGGTCGCCCAGCGCATCAGCATCGAAGATGGCGCTTACTTTAAAGGTGGCATCGACATCCGCAAGCCGGGTCAGAAGGTCAACGGCGAAGCCAAGGAAAGCGCCACTCCTTCGACCACCGAGACCCCTACAGCAGCGGCCGCAGCCCGGCCTTAGAAATTTCCCGAAAGGGGATCACTACCGACGGTTCCGAAACTGGTTGCCGGCACCTGCTCTAAGGTGATCCTCTTCTTGACTCTGTCAGGCGATGGAGAGAGTCTTAGGATTGAAGGCAGTGGTTTATTAGCGGTCAGCGGTCAGCAATCAGCACTCAGCCGGTGAGGGGAATGCTTGAGCATGAGCAGTAAGCTCCAGTATCCGCGACGGAACTGTAATGGCTGAACGCCGATAGCTGATTGCAGAGTGCAGACCGCTCAGTCACCGCCGGCAATCTGAGAAATGAAGGTGAACACAATGTGGGACCGCTTGCTGCAACTGCTTCCGGTAGGTTGCCGACATCGCCACACGTCGGTGCCGTTCTCGGCTGCCCGCTCCGGCGGGAAAACTTCCAGCCACGCCGAGTGGGAGAGCGTCTCGCAACAAGATTCCGGGATTTATGTGGTCTGCCTGGATTGCGGCCGCCACTTCGCCTACGACTGGTCAAGGATGCGGGTGGTGAAGTAGGGGCGCACAGACAATTCTCAGCGCGTTTATACTCAACCTGTTATCTCAATGCCTGTCTTAGGCGTACAGGATTACGTTATAAGTGAGCATGCTTTCTTCGAGATGAGAAGGCGTGCGGTGGGTGAGGACGTGGTCGGTGCAGTCTTGCGCTCGCCACAGTAGCGAATGAACGTACGACCTGGCCGAATCCTACTACAATCAAGAGCTCTGATGGGCGAGCCGGAAAAAGAGTATCTCGTGCGCGTATTTGTAGATATCGATCGAGACCCGGCGGAAGTGGTCACGGTGTATCGTACAAGCAAGATCGACAAGTACTGGGAGACGCAACCATGAAAGCTAGCTACGATCGGAAAACCGATACCCTGAGCTTCATTTTGAAAGAAGGCGTGACGGTGGCCGAGAGCGACGAGGGCAATCCTGGGGTCATCCTCGATTACGACGAAAGGGGAGATCTGGTTTCAATGGAGATACTGGACGCTTCCAAACGCGTGACCGAAGCGAAAAAGATGGAGTTCCAGGTCGCTTAGGAGTTAACTCGTGTGAGCCATTGGTTGGCGTGCGACCGGCTTAGGGCTCCACTCCCCCTGTCGTTCTTTCCACCACCGGCTCCGGCGCGGTGATGTTCGGCGTTGCCGGCGCCTTTTTACGGCGCAACTCTTGCGGCAGACTGGATTTCGTCACCCACAATCCCAGCGCTACCGCCGCCAGCCATGCCACGCTGATCGCCGAAAGAGACAGCAAGTCCGCTTTCCGGCTGCCATTCACCGCGATGAATCGTGCCACAACAAAGCCGGCCACAGCCGCGAAGATCGCTGTCCCCAACGACTTCATCAACTCCAGCCATGGCATGCCGCCGAGGAGCACCAGCTTCTTGCGATCCAGCAGCCAGGCCAGCGTCACCGTATGCATCAGGATGCCGATGTCTGACGCGATGGCCAGTCCAGTCACATCGAAGTGATGAAACATCGCCGAATAAATCGGCAGCGAAGCGGCCACGATGATCGTGCTGGCGATCATCGGTGTGAGGGTATCGCCCGCGGCATAGAAGGCGCGTGCGTAGAGCGCCTGGGCTGACCACAAGGCCAGCGACAACGCGAACCAGAAAAAGTAGACCGCAGTCTCGCGCGAGTCTTGAAAGTTGAAGCGCCCACGCCGGTAGACCAGATCGATAAGCGGCAACGCTGCCGGCATCATCCACGCGGAAGAGAGGAACGAAGCCGCCGAGATCCGGAACACCGATCCGTTCACGGTTTCGGCGAACTCCTTGCGCTTGCCCTCGCCGAACAGCCGCGCGAAAAACGGCATCGAGGCCTGTCCCGTCGCCTGTCCCAGAATCGAGATGGGGACCGCGAACAGTCTCTTGGCATAATTCAAGCGCGTGATGTCGCCCGCGCCGCCGGAGGCGAAATAGCGCAGGATCCAGTCATCGGCCGACACCAGCGAGACCCCCAGCATCAGCGGGATGGACAATCGCACCCACTCGCGAAACTCTTTATTGCGCCAGTCGAAGTTCAGCCGGTAACGCAAGCCGTCCTGCGCGGCGCCGACTACGTTGATGAGGAATGGTCCCACGATCGCGCCGACCAGAGCGCCATACGCCAGCGAAGAAATTCCAAATCTCTTCGCCCCCACGATGCCGCCGACAATGATGAAAACGTTATAGAAAATCGGACTGAACGCTGGGTACAAGAACATCCGCCGCGACAGCAATACCGCCGACACGATGCCGCCGGCGTAGAAGAAGATCTGTCCCGGTAGCAGAATGCGCGTCAGATGAACGCACAGGTCCAACTGCTGGGGCGAAAAATGGGGAAAGATCAGCCGCTCCACTTGTGGCGTGAAGATCTCCAGAAACACCGTGCCCACGCACACCACCACGGTCATGATGCTGATGGTGGAATTGAATGCCTCGTGTGCTTCCTTGTCGCGGCCCCGCGAGCTATATCGCGTGTAAATAGAAATGAAGGTGATCGAAGCCGTGCCGCCGGCCAGGATGTAGTTCAGGAAATCCGGCAGATTGAACGCGCCCACATAGGCGTCGGTGTTGAGACCGGCGCCGAACGCCCAGGCGATGTAGGCCTCGCGCAAATATCCCACCACGCGCGACAGCATGACCGCGGTCATCAGCAACAGCGTGGCGGAAAACGCGGTGTGCTGATGCGAAGGCCGCAGGGTGCGTACCAGCCGAGACCATAAGCTGGGCGGCTGGTCGCTGGGTGTAAGTGCGGCCGGAGACGGCATCAGACTGCGATTTTACATGGCAGAAAGCCGAGTCCTGTTGTCCTGTAGGATGCCGGGGCGCGCCGACTCAAAGGAGATCTTGCGGACTGATGCCACCAGCGTTACTGTATTGCCGTGTCGTAATTCGAAAAATTCAGGTCCTGAGCGCCAACAAGAACCGGGAGAAAGCATGAAATTCAAATATGTAGCGCGAACTCTGTCGGCGGTGATGACCCTGCTTCTGTTCGCTAGTCTGGGCACAGCGCAGAGCGGCTCCGCCAGTAAGCCCGCGGCCGGAACTGGCACCGCAGCCAGCAGCACACCGGCTTCCATTCCGATAGATATCAACTCCGCCAGCAAAGCGCAGTTGGCTACCCTGCCCGGCATCGGTGACGTTTACTCGCAGAAGATCATTGACGGACGTCCCTACCACACCAAGACTGATCTGAAGACCAGGAAAATCATCCCCGCGGCGACGTATGACAAGATTTCAAGCATGATTATCGCCAAGCAGAAGTAGCGGGCAGATTGCAGATATCTCTGCGGATTTTTCCTGAGTGGGAATTTCTTGCGCGAGTTTGAGTTCGGTCCTGGGAGCCAACAGCCGGATGCCCCATCCAAGCTGCTTTTGCTTGGATGGGATTTTCTTTTCCGATTAAGCAACCGGTTTCGGGAGCAGCGATCACCGCGATGCTGCGGCCGCTTGCTGACGCCCCTGAATCTCGATGAACACGTTGATCAGCGAGACAGCAGCGGGCGTGACGCCGGGGATGCGGCTTGCTTGTCCCAGCGTGCGTGGACGCACGCGGGCGAGCTTCTCGTTCATCTCGCGCGAGAGTCCCGAAACTTTTCCGTAGTCAAACCAGTCGGGAATCATGCGCTGCTCCGAGCGCTTCAGCCGCTCGATCGCCTTGGTCTGCTGATCGAGATAGCCGGAATACTTGATTTCCGTCTCCACCGACTTCAACTCGTTGCGGATTTCCGTCGGAAGGCGGAAACCAGTTTCAAGTTTCAAGTTTCCAGTTTCAAGCGGCGGCTCGCTAGGATTCTCCTCCACACTTCCATTCTCGACACTTCCATCGCTTGTAATTGTCATCCCGAGCGAGGACCTTAGTCCGAGCCGAGGGATCTGCGGTTCCGCCGAGTCGGAAAGATGCGGCTTGCTCGAAACTGGAAACTCGAAGCTTGAAACTGCGTCGTCGCGATTGAAGAACTCTGGCATCAACCTTGCCAGCAGCGGCGCCAGAGCTTCGATCCGGACCTCAGGTCGTTTGAGTAGCTGGGCGAGCGTCACTCCCAGGAAAGAGTCCGATTCCTGCCGCGAGGCGCGAGGTTCGGTCGCTTCCGCGCCTTTACTGGAAACTGGGAACTGGGAACTTGAAACTTCCGGTTGCAGCAACTCCAGCATGTCGCCATTCACCCGCGTGCGCTCCAGCAAGTCGCGCATCGCCTTCATGCGCTCCTGCTTGGCAAGATGGTCAGCCCACGCACCATCGCTGATCAGTCCCACGCGACGGCCATGTGGCGTCAGACGGCGGTCGGCGTTGTCGATGCGCAGGTGCAGGCGAAACTCGGCCCGCGAAGTGAACATGCGATAGGGCTCATTCGTCCCCTTGCTGATGAGATCGTCGATCAGGATCGCGGTGTAGGCCTCGGTGCGATCGAGGATCAAAGGCGGCTCGCCTTTCACCTTGAGCGCAGCGTTGATCCCGGCCATCAGTCCCTGGCACGCTGCCTCTTCGTAGCCGCTGGTGCCATTGATCTGGCCGGCATGATAGAGGTGCGCAATCTTCTTGGTCTCCAGCGTGCGTTGCAATTCGGTCGGATCGATGGAGTCATACTCAATCGCATATCCGGGCCGCAGCATCTCCGCATTTTCCAGGCCGGGGATCGACTTGATGATGGCGAGTTGCACCTCGATCGGCAGCGAGGTGCTCATGCCATTGACATAGATCTCGTGGGTGTTCAGGCCCTCAGGTTCGAGGAAAAGCTGGTGAGTCTCTTTGTCGGGAAACTTGACGATCTTGTCCTCGATCGACGGGCAGTAGCGCGGACCAATCGACTGGATCTGCCCGCTGTACATGGGTGAGCGATGCACGTTTTCGCGAATGATGCGGTGCGTCTCAGCCGTGGTGTACGCGATGTAGCACGGCACTTGATTATCGTGATGCGCCACTCGCCGGGTGCGAAAGCTGAAGGGCGTGGGATCGGCATCGCCGGGCTGCTCCTTGAACTTCGACCAGTCGATGCTGCGCCCGTCGAGCCGCGGCGGAGTGCCGGTCTTCAGGCGGCAGCCGCGCAGGCCAAGCGCCTTCAGCGATTCGCCCAACAAAACGGCAGCCGGTTCGCCACTGCGTCCGGCGGGATATTGCTGCTCGCCGCAATGGATCAACCCGTTGAGAAATGTGCCGGTGGTGATGATGATGGCCTGCGCGCCGACGGTGCGGCCATCGCGTAGCTTGACGCCGCGAACGAGGTAAGAAGTTTCAAGTTTCGAGTTTCCAGTTTCGAGAACAACAACCGATCCCTCGACTGGGCTCGGGATGACGGGAGTATTGACTAGTTGCTGATCGCTAATTGCCAGGTGCTGTTGGGACTCACTTGAAACTTGACTCTCAACAATCAGCTCAGCTACTTCCGCCTGTTTGATCTTGAGATTAGGCTCCGACTCCAGCATCTCGCGCATCTTCTGGCGGTATTGCTGCTTGTCGCACTGCGCCCGTGGAGACCACACCGCCGGCCCGCGCGAAGTATTCAGCAAGCGAAACTGGATGCCGACCGCGTCAGTCACCTCGCCCATGATGCCGCCCAGCGCGTCGACTTCGCGCACCAGGTGTCCCTTGGCAATGCCGCCAATAGCAGGGTTGCACGACATCTGCGCGATGAGATCGACGTTGAGGGTGAAGAGCGCGGTGTTCAGGCCCATGCGCGCGCAAGCCATGGCAGCCTCGCATCCGGCATGACCGGCGCCCACCACCACAACGTCGTAGGTTTCAGTGAATTGCAACGGCAAAGAGATTTACCCCAAAATGGGCCAAACTGTGGCCAGTAACTTGATTTTAGCAAGTACGGAGGATGCGTTCTGGAATTGCAGTGGTATTCTCTCCCGTTATTTATAGGCCCCATCATGCGCGATCACTGTTATCGATATTCCCTTCCTGTACTTTGCATCATCGTCGTAGCATTTGTCTTGCAGGCAATTCTGCTGCCCGCACAAACACCGACTGCCGTTGGCAAGCTGCCGATAGCTGAGTTGCAGAAGCAGGCAGATGCCGGCGATCCGGCTGCGCAGAACGAGCTTGGACTGCGATACCGTCTGGGCACGGATGTTGAAAAAGATCCCGCCAAAGCTGTTCCCTGGTTTCTGAAGGCAGCGCGCCAAGGTTATCCGAAGGCGTATTTCAATCTTGGCGCGGCGTACTTCAACGGAGATGGTGTGCGGGTGAGCGACCAGAACTCCTGTGTGTGGTTTATGCTCGCTGCCGATGCTGGTGATGCCAGGGGTGAGGAAGCGGTAGAGCGCGTCAGACAGGAAGGGCCACCGCGTCAGTTGGTCGATTGCGAAGTTCTGACAGCGACGGCCTATCTCAACGGAACCACGATCAAGCAGAATTACTCGAAAGCAATGGAATGGTATGTGAAAGCTGCCCGGGCCGGGGATGGCCTTGCCTGCGACAGGATCGCCTATTTGTACGACCGTGGCTTGGGCGTGCCTCAGGATAAACAGCAGAGCTTCGATTGGCTGAAGAAGGGAGCTGATCTGAATTACGACGTCTCGCTCTTCGAGTTAGGCCGGGCGTACGAACGCGGCGTCCCTGTGCCGCAAGACCTGAATAAGGCGAGAACGCTTTATGAGCAGGCGGCGGCATATGGCCAACCTAACGCACTGACGGCGCTGGGAAGTATGTATGCCGAGGGCCGGGGAGTTAAGGCTGACAACCAAAAAACCTTTATGTACTACATCCTGGCGTCACACTACGGTGATGCCGAGGGGGAAACGAAAGCTGATGATCTCGCCACAAAGTTATCGGAAAAGCAGATTGCAGCGGCCAAAAAGGATGCGGTGAAAGCCGAATCGAACTTAGTACACCCTCTGGTTCTGCTTAAGAGATAACGCCGCGAGAAGCAACCCCTGCCCCTTGTACCGCTGCGCCGTCCTCCCGTATAGTGTTCTCACTTCCTAATGCCAATTCTTATGTGGGGGAAATGATGGAATTGCAAGTTTTTCTGACCGCCCTTGAGCAGCGCATTGCCGGCTACGACCTGTTGTGCCATCCCTATTACAAGGCGTGGACTGCGGGCCAGCTTACGCGCGAAGATCTGCGCGAATATGCCAGCGACTACTATCATCACGTCGCCGCTTTCCCGGCTTACTTGAGCGCGTTGCACTCGCGGCTGGACGATGGCGAGACGCGCCGCGCCGTGTTGCGCAACTTGTGTGGCGAGGAGATTGAAGGGCGTCCGCACAGCGAATTGTGGCTCGACTTTGCCGAAGGCATGGGCGCGAATCGCGACGACGTACGTGGACGCGAACCGCTGCCTGAAGTTCACGAGCTGATCGCCGAGTTTCGTCGCATCGCCCGCGAAGGATCGACAGCCGAGGCGCTGGCTGCGTTTTACGCCTACGAGTCGCAGGTTCCGCGCGTAGCAAAGGAAAAGGCTGATGGCCTGGCGCAACGCTACGGCGCGGACGCGAAGACTTGCGCATATTTCAAGCTGCACCAGTTCGCCGACGTTGAGCATTCGCACGTTTGGCAGGAACTGTTGAGCGCGGAAGTTTCAGCGAATCCCGAGCACGCCGACGAAGCGCTGAACGCGGCTGAGATCGCGGCAAAGTCGTTGTGGCATGTGCTGGATGGCATGGAAGCCCGGCGGATGGCGGTCGCGGCGTAAGACCTTCGAACCGCAGATCCTTCGACTGCGCGCCCGCACGACCCGCAAGGGCGCGGGTCGGAAAGTCAGGGCGGGCGCTCCGCTCAGGATGACAATCTAGACTAGAGGGATCGATTTCGTGACGCGGCGCTTAAGGCGCCGCACTACCCGGTTCATCAGCTTGCTGAAAAACTCGAAAAGCAGATTCCTCGCGGGCTGAAGCCCGCGAGGAATGGCAAGAATAAAGGGCTTAGGACGGCGCACCTAAAGGTGCGCCCCTTCNNGACTTTTTCAGCAACCTGTAAAGTCGATTCGGGATGACAATTAATAAAAACCTTGCAACGGCGCAGCTGAAGCTGCGCCCCTTCAATAACGTTCACGCGCGTTCGTAGGCATGCTTGGCGTGAAGCTCGTCGAGCGCGTGGTCCTTCGCCGCTTGAAATGTCTGCGCTTGCGCCAGCAAGCTGTCGGTGGCGCGAGCGTAATCCCCTGTCAGCTCGACCAGGCCGCGGGCGGCCAAGTCCTTCGCCGCCGTAACGAGCTTATCCAGCGTGTTCGGATCGGCAGCTCCGAGATACTGCGCGTCGCAAGGATCGGCGATCAGCACCGGCTGGCGCTCGCTACCGCTCCCCCAGAAAACCTTGCGCGCCACAAACTCCTCCACTTGTGCTGGGGTGGCTTCGGCAAAGCGAAAGTGCTTATCGCGAATGCTGTAGCAGCGGCTCGACACTGGCACTGGCTGCCGCTTGCCAGATTTCAACAGCTCCAGTTGCTTTTCGTCCAGCGCCTTGCGCGCCGCATTGATGCAGACCCACAACGCCAGGTCGCTGTCGAGCGACGGCAACGCCTCTCGCACGGTTTGCGCCAGGTTGAGAGCGAGGTCGGCATAAAGAGGCCCACCGTCGGCCAGGCGAAGCGTTCCGTGTAAGACGTACCAGTCGCTGCCGCCCTCGGAGGGATGAAACGGCCATTCCAACTCGATGCGCACGGGCATGCCGTGCAGCGTTACGCCGGTAAAGACTTTTTCCGTTGCCATGCGAGTTCGCGACGCCCAGTTTATCGTGGGTCAGTATGACGGCTGCGCGAGCAGTCACGCAAGAAATAAACGGCGGCCCGATTATGCCGCAGTGCGGGCGGCGATTGCTGATCTTGCCGGTAAGACTTGTGAGTCGTCTTACTAATAAGATTTCGAGGCTCCATCTTACTAATAAGACGTCTTATTAGTAAGACGTATACGCGCGAATCGTGGATTCGTGCAGTTTTCTCATGCCAAGAAACCGCACTTGACCCAGTTACAATCGTTCTCGATGTCTTTCCGCTTCCAGATCGAAGCCCGCGACGGCAAAGCACGAGCCGGACGTCTCTTTACGCCACACGGCGAAGTGCGAACTCCGGTCTTTATGCCGGTGGGCACGGTGGGCACGGTCAAAGGCGTGCCGCAAGACGTGCTGGAGGAGCTGGGCGTCGAGATCCTACTGAACAACACTTACCATCTTTACCTGCGGCCGGGGGTCGAGATGGTGCGTCAGCTTGGCGGGGTGCAGAAGTTCATGGCGTGGGACCACCCAATCCTCACCGACTCTGGCGGATTCCAGGTATTCAGCCTGAGCGATCTGCGCAAGGTGACGGAAGAGGGCGTCGCGTTCCGTTCGCATCTTGACGGCTCGTCGCACTTCTTCAGTCCGGAGAGTGCGATTGCGGCCGAAATCGGGCTCGGCGCCGACATCATCATGGCGTTCGACGAGTGTACGGAGCATCCGGCGGAGTACGCGCGCACGCAGTCGTCGATGGAGATGACGCTGCGTTGGGCGGCCCGCAGCAAGAAGTATTTCGAGGAGCACAAGCAGGAAGTCCCGTGGTTTTCACGCGGACTGAAGTCCGCTGCGAGTTTTGATCAGCCGCTGAACGGCGCGGCTGAACAGTCCGCCAGGCAACTCGAAAAGCAGGTCCCTCGTCGGCCTGAAGGCCTCCTCGGGATGACGAATGAAAAGAATTGCAACGGCACGGCTGAAGCCGCGCCCCTTCAAGGCTCCGACGCCGTACAGGGCGAGGGGCGAGATCAAGGCGTCGGCCAGCCGGGCGAAGGTCAGACGCAAGCGCTTTTTGGCATCGTCCAGGGCGGGATGTTCCCGGATCTACGCCGCGAATCGGCGCAGCGCACGGTCGAGCTCGATTTCCCCGGATACGCCGTCGGCGGGCTGAGTGTCGGCGAGCCGCGTCCCATGACTTACGAGATGGTGGACTCCGCGATCCGCTTCCTGCCGGACAACAAGCCGCGCTACCTGATGGGCGTGGGTACTCCGGAGGAAATTGTGCATTACGTGGCCATGGGCGTCGACATGATGGATTGCGTTCTGCCCACGCGCGCTGCCCGCCACGGTCTGCTGTTCACCTCCGAGGGCCGCATCACTATCAAGAACGCGCGCTTCGCCGGCGACGAAGGCCCGCTCGATCCCAACTGCCGCTGCAAGGTTTGCGCGCGCTATTCGCGAGCTTACCTCCGGCATCTCTACGCCTCCAACGAGTTGCTGGCGCAAGTGCTGAACACCATTCACAATCTGGCGTTTTATGTGGACACGATGGAGAAGGCACGGCAAGCTATAAGGCTTGGGGAGTTTGCTACTTTTCTGTCCGGTGTTGGAACTCCACATCGAGCAGAGTTAAGCGATCAGTGACAGTTAGCAGATTCCCAAACGAAGGGTTGGAGACTGCGCTCGGTGAACGTCGAATCGAAGATCAAATTTCGGGCGTACCTATTCATTGTCGCCGGGTTTATTGTGCTCATACTCCTCATCGGAATCATATACGCACTGCTGGCTGCGTTGCTGGTCTTCCTGTTTTGGAGAGCGTACAAGTGGCTCAAGTTGATGCACTGGTGGAACAGCGAATCTCTTTTCACGCGGCAGATGATTGAATACATCACAAACCGTCTCGACGAAGGCAACGCCAGCAGGAATCTTTGGGTGAGAGGCTTGGCAATTCCAGAGACCGCTGAGTACGGAAGAAACTACCGTGTTGAATTGATGGCAAGGCCAATGATCATCGAAAAGGAATCTGCAAACCTTGTAGAAGGGTGGACCGAGTGGGGCGCCACAAGACTCGAAGAGCACGTAATCCCACTCTCCCCCGAAGACCTCACGAGCAACGTAGGCTTTGAGGACAGGCCGATACCGTTAGGGCAGCTCATGGTGGCCAGAGTCGCATTCGAGGTTTTGGTCGCGGAACATGCACTCGA
This sequence comes from Acidobacteriaceae bacterium, assembly GCA_003165795.1. Taxonomy (GTDB): domain Bacteria; phylum Acidobacteriota; class Terriglobia; order Terriglobales; family Acidobacteriaceae; genus Bog-257. The sequence goes on along the minus strand of PMWW01000164.1, from coordinate 20,264 downwards.
ACTGCTCAACGTACCCAGCCCACGGGCAGCAGTTAGCCGCGGCTCATGTCAAAGGAACTCAACCGGATCAATCAAGGCCGCGCAGAAGGAACGCTTGGGCAACAACTCCTCGATGCGGCGCATGCCGAGAAGTATGCCAGTGCAATCAAACTTCTTGCCGCTGAACTAGGGGAAGCTCCGCCGCCCCGGTCTGCCGCAACGGGGTAATTACCTCCAGCCCGACGGGCTGGACCTCTCATGGCTTTATGTCTTGTACACTAGCGCGCCGATCCCGGATATAATTCGGTGGTTCGGCCACTCCGCTTTTCGGAAAAGCACGATAGAATAGTAACCTAGGGAAAAGCTTCCAAGTCGCACGGGTAGTTGGCCGATGACCTTCCATTCCGCGTGAACAAGGCGCTGGGTGCGACGGAGATCTTGGTGCTCCGTGGAAGTCCCCGAACATTCCAGAGGTTCTGGACGCAAGGGATGGAGTTTGTCCGCGGCGCCCAACGGCCAGGCGTGAATCGCGAGGCCGGGAAATAACGTGTTTTCCTTGAGAATATTGGATGGAGTCTTGCCAGCGGCAAGGCGACCTCCACGAAAGTCAAACGTCGATGGTTAGAGTGGCAGGTTTGTTTGTCCAAGGTATCGGTGGATCAGCTCCCATCCTGATGATGGTTGCGATCTTCGCAATCTTTTATTTTCTCCTGATCATGCCGCAGCAGCGTCGCCAGAAAAAGTGGCAGGCCATGCTGTCGCAGGTCAAGCCGGGCGACAAGGTGGTCACCAGCGGTGGCCTGACCGGCGCCATCATGTCGGTCAAGGATGACGTGGTTGTCCTGCGCATTCCTCCCGACAACATCAAAATGGAAGTGACGCGGGCCTCAATCGTCACCTTAACGACTCCGGAGGACCGCCCGAAGTCTTAACCGGGTTGCTGTTTCTCATGAACAAGAATCTCCTGGCTAAAACAATTCTGATTATCGCGGTGCTGATCGTCTTTATGTTCGGCATCTTCGGCATTCCCAAGAGCTTCACCCCACAAGGTTTGGTGGCGGCGCTGCAGTCGCGCATTCACCTCGGACTCGACCTGAAGGGCGGTACGCATCTGATCCTTCAAGTCCAGGTAAACGACGCCGTCAATGCGGACACGGACCGCACCGTCGAGCGACTGAAGGAAGACCTCAAGGGCGGCAACATCGCCTTCGGTGAGATTTCCAAGCCGGACCCGCAGCAACGTCCCGAAGTGGTCGAGATCAAGGGCGTACCGCCGGAATCGGCGGGAGAGTTGCGGCACATCGTCAGCGATAGATTGCCGGAGTACGATTTGACCTCGGGGGCCCAGAACGCGTGGACCCTGACCATGAAGCCGTCAGTCGCCACCGACACCAGGAAGAAGGCGGTGCAGCAGGCGATCGAGACCATCCGCAATCGTATTGACCAGCTCGGCGTCTCCGAGCCGGTGATCCAGGAACACGGACTGGGCGACTACCAGATACTGGTGCAGCTGCCCGGCGTGGATGACCCGGCCCGGGTCAAGGAGATCATGCAATCCACCGCCATGCTGGAAATCCGGCAAGCGGTAGGCGGGCCGTATCCCAGCGAAGACGCGGCCATGCAGGCCAATAACGGCGTGCTTCCCCCGGATACGGTTTTGATGAAGGGCGTCACTGGCGGGCATGGTCAAGACGAGCAGGGCGAAGCCTACTGGCTCATTAGCCGCACCTCGGCAGTAAGCGGTGGCGACCTGCGCTCGGCCGATGCCGGCACCGACGAAAATGGCCGCCCCGACGTAAACTTTACTCTCACCGGCGAGGGCGGACGGCGCTTTGCCGCCTTCACCGGCGCGCACGTTAACGATAAGCTGGCGATCGTGCTCGATAATCGGGTCAAGCAGGTGGCCACCATTCAAGAGCAGATTCACGATCAGGGTCGCATCTCGGGGGCGTTCACTCTGCAAGAGACCCAGGATGTCGCCTTGACCTTGCGTTCAGGCGCGCTGCCCGCCGGCATCAAGTATCTGCAGGAAGTGACGGTCGGTCCTTCGCTGGGTGCCGATTCTATCCGGCAAGGCGTGCGAGCGGCGATCATCGGCATGGTCGCGGTCATGGTCTTTATGCTCTTCTACTATCATGCGGCCGGAATCAATGCCGACCTAGGCCTGTTCCTGAACCTGGTCATCCTGCTGGGCTTCCTCGGGTTTAGCGGAGCCACTCTTACGCTGCCGGGAATTGCCGGCGTCATCTTGACCGTCGGTATGGGTGTCGATTCCAACGTTCTGATCTTCGAGCGTATTCGCGAGGAGTTACGGCATGGCAAGACGCCGTCCTCGGCCGTGGACCAGGGTTTCGCCCACGCCTGGACCACCATCATCGATACTCACGTCACGACGATCGTCTCCGCCATCATCCTGTTCCTGTTCGGAACCGGGCCGGTGAAGGGATTTGCCGTGACCCTGAGCTTCGGTCTGGCGGCCAATCTGTTTACGGCGGTCTTCGTTTCGCGGGTAATCTTCGAGGCCATTCTCAATCGCCATCAGCGTGGCGAAGCGCTGAGTATTTAAGGGGCTAGCGGTGGAGTTATTTCGTAATACCAACATCGATTTTCTGGGCAAGAAGTGGTATTTCCTTGCCTTCTCACTGATCTTCAGCGTCGCCGGAATCTGCTCCATGTTGTTCTGGCACCACATCCCGCTGGGTGTGGAGTTCCGCGGGGGCACGCTGGTTTACGTCAAGTTCGCCCAGACGCCGGACCTCGACCAGATCCGCCACGTATTGGATCGCGCGGGGCTGCACGATCCCCGTATCCAGCGTTTCGGTCCCACCTCGGACAACGAGGTGCTGGTTGATCTCGGTATGCAGGAGACCAGCGAGTCCGCGCTCGATCAAGGCAAGAACACCATCATCCGCGCCTTGGAGCCGCCGAATGCCGAGGGCAAGCAAGACATCAACAACACCGGCGCGGCCAGCTTGCAGCAATATCTGATGCAGAAAGACCCGCAGCATCTGGGGACGGACGCGGAGCAGCGCTACTCGGCACTCGCCAAGCAGATCGACGACTTCCGCAACAAGGAGCGAGGCGGCATCCTGACTTCGCTCGATGAGTTGCGCGGCGTGGCGCCGGTGGAAGTGGTTAGCGCCCTGCAGCAGGATTTCTACACCTCGGATTTCGTGGTGCGCAATGTTGAGATCGTCGGTCCTCAAGTGGGCTCTCAACTTCGCCACCAGGCGATCATGGCCACGCTTTACTCGCTGGGCGGCATGCTGGTCTATCTGTGGTTCCGCTTTGAGATGATCTACGGCGTGGGCGCGGTTGTCGCCTGTCTCCACGACACCATTATCACCGTAGGTTTCTTCTCGCTGCTCAACAAAGAAATCAGTCTGACGGTGATTGCGGCGATTTTGACCCTGATCGGCTACTCGATGAACGACACTATCGTCGTCTTCGACCGCATCCGCGAAAACATCAAGCTGCTTCGCCGCGAGCCGCTGGCCGACATCGTCAACAAGAGCATCAACCAGACCTTGAGCCGAACTATTCTTACCTCCGGACTGACGTTCCTGACGGTGCTGTCGTTGTATGTATTTGGCGGCGAAGTGCTGCGCGGATTCTCGCTGGCGCTGGTGATTGGTATTCTCATCGGAACCTACTCCTCGATTGCGGTGGCGGCACCGATGCTGGTTGCCTACCAGGACTGGCGGGCCCAGAAGGCTGGTCGAGTGGCCGTTCAGCGCATGAGTTCACCGCGGGGCAAGACTAACGATAAGGTCAAAGTTAAGGCGTAGGGCGGCCAAGAGCGCGATTTGGAGCAGGATTTCCCCAGCAAGCGCCCCAATGCACTGGCTGGGGTGTATACTTCGGGCGCGTTTCTGGCAGCCAGCCTTCGTGTATCGTAATTTTCCGGGCCCATGAAATTATTGCAAGGCGGCTGGGGTTTTCCGGGAGCAAATGCCGGGACGCCGGTGTCTAAGTAGGGAGAGAGTTCTTCGGAGAACAGGTATGTTTGAAGATAGCCTCGTAGAATCGGGTGGCAAGCTCAGAACCAGGCAGGGGGCGACAACCGCGCTCTCGTTCCTACTGGAGATCTTGTTGCTCGGTGTCTTGGTTTTGTTGCCGTTGATTTTCACCGATGCCCTGCCCCGGCAGCAACTGATGACGTTCCTGGTTGCGCCGCCGCCGCCTCCGCCTCCGCCGCCGCCCGCGGCTGCTCCGGTCATAGTAAGGAAAATCCAAAGTGAATTGGATAATGGCCAGTTGCGCACCCCAACCGCCATCCCCAAAAAGATCCAGATGATCAAAGAGGACGAGGCCCCCCCGAATAACGGGCCGGCGGGCGTAGTGGGTGGAGTTCCCGGCGGCGTTCCCGGCGGCACCATGGGCGGCGTGCTGGGCAGCGTGATGAGCAGTGTGCCCACCGCTGTGCCCAAGGCCGCTACCCCGCAGCGGGTTCGCGTGTCCCAAGGCGTATCTCAGGGATTGTTGGTTCACAAGGTGACGCCGGCCTATCCGCCGCTGGCCCGGCAAGCCCGTATTCAAGGCACGGTGGTGCTGCAGGCGCTGATCGGCAAGGACGGCACAATCCAGAACCTGAAGTTGGTTAGCGGGCACCCAATGTTGGCCAGTGCGGCGCTGGAAGCGGTGAAGGAATGGCGGTATAAACCTTATTACCTGAATGGTGAGCCGGTGGAAGTTGAGACCACGATCAACGTAAACTTCACGCTGGAGTAGGCCATTGCTGGTTCTTTGACATGTAAGTTCCATTTTGGTCGCGCCAGCGGCGTACCTTGAGTTTTTCGCACCTGGGTTACAGTGGTCATAAACTGCAGCCCCGAAGCGGAAGGAATCGGCCCCAGAAGCTCGAATCACCCGCAGTAACGAACGCGTTCTGTTGTAATCGAAAGTTCAGAGGAGGAAAAGTCACTCATGTTCCTAGCTAACCTTGCCACCTACGCCCTCAGCCACGTGCCAACGGCTGCCGCCTGGATTTTCCAGGAAGCGACCGTAGGTTGGGACCCACTCTCCCTCTGGAAACAGATGGGATGGGCGGCGAGAATCGTCGTTGTCATCCTGTTTATTATGTCAGGCTGGTCGATCGGCGTGATGATTGATCGCGCCATGGCATTCAGTGCCGCCCGCAAACAGTCGCGGGCCTTTGCTCCCGCCGTAGCCGGTGCGCTGCGTGAAGGCAAAATCGACGAAGCCATCAAGGTCGCCGAGCGCAATAAGAAAAGCCACTTGGCGAAGGTGGTGGTGGCTGGTCTGCAGGAGTTCAGGGCCCATGGCGATTCCGCCGAGATTCCCGGCGAGCAGATTGAAGCTTCCAAGCGCGCCTTGGAGCGTGCCGAAGCCATCGTTCACGCCGAACTGAAGCGCGGCTTGGGTGGTCTGGCTACCATCGGTTCCACCGCTCCCTTCGTGGGTCTGTTCGGCACCGTGGTCGGTATTCTGAACGCTTTCAAGGAAATTTCGACCCAGAAGGCCACCGGTCTAGGCGCCGTCGCGGGTGGTATTTCGGAAGCTCTGGTGACCACGGCGGTCGGCCTGTTCGTCGCCATCCCGGCGGTCATGATGTTCAACTACTTCACCAACAAGGTGGAAGCCTTCGACGTGGAAATGGACAACAGCTCCAGCGAGCTGATCGACTACTTCCTGAAGCGTCGCAGTGTTCGCCGTAACGGGTAAAAGCCCGGCGCAGTAGCTGGCGCTTACCCCAGCCGACGGGAGGTTGAACTTTTATGGCACTCGCCTTACGTAACGAAGGCAGCAAAGTTAATTCCAACATCAACGTCACCCCCATGGTGGACGTGATGCTGGTGCTGCTTATTATTTTCATGGTCATCACGCCCATGTTGCAGAAGGGCGTGAGCGTCGATATGGCCAAGGTGAACAGTCCGACACCTATGCCGGATGCGGACAAAGAAGACGCCCTGCTCATCGCCGTCATGCGCGACGGAAAGACCTACCTCGGCAGCGACCAGATCAAGGTTGACGATCTTACCAATAAGGTGAAGGACCGCCTGGCCAACAAGGTGGACAAGCGGGTCTTCATCCGGGCGGATTCACGCGCCAAGTACGGCGCCGTGGTGGACGTGGTGGACAACGTCCGGTCCGCCGGTGTCGATGACGTGGGTCTGTTGACCGAGCAGACACAGGCGAATCCGGCAAACAAAAAACCACCCGCGGGCGCCTCAGCCGGCGCTGGCACCCAGTAGGGAGCGATTTATGTCAATGGCACTTGGAGGGAGCAGCGGGCCCTCAGCCGATATCAACGTAACGCCGCTGATTGACGTGTTGTTGGTGCTGCTCATCATCTTCATGGTGATCACGCCTCTAACGCCCAAAGGCCTGGACGCGCTGGTTCCCCAGCCGCCCAAGGACAAGCAACAGGTACCGCCAAGTAACGACCGTACCATCGTGGTGCAGGTCCTCAAGGGGCCGGGCGATAAACCGGCACTCAAGATCAATCAGGACGACGTCACGTGGGACACTCTGGAAGGCCGTCTGAACGACATCTTCAAGACCCGTGCCGAAAAAGTGATGTTCGTCAAGGCCGATCCTGACCTGCCCTTCAACGATGTGGCACAAGTCATCGATATCGCGCACGCTGCCGGTGTCGACAAAGTTGGGCTGATCACGGCGAAAATCGAAGCCGGCGGTTAGTCAGCTCTAGCACTAGGAACGTGATTCGGGCGACACTCCTCCTTCTGAACAGCGGGACGTCTCTCAGCAGCGTCCCGCCGTTCCCCGGAATCCGGACCACGGCAACGGAGAGTGATTACAGACATGAACAAGAGCGGACGGATACTGACGGTACTTGCTGTTCTGCTCGCGTTGTTCTCGACAGTGGGTTGCAACAAGCTGCGAGCGCGCGATCAACTCAACAAGGGCGTCCTATCCTACAAAAACGCAAAATACGAAGAGGCGATCGAACATTTCAAGAATGCGGTTGATCTGGATCCCAGCTTGACCAATGCCCGCCTTTATTTGGCAACCGCCTATGCCCAGCAATACATCCCCGGGGCCGATTCACCTGATAACAATCGCTTCGCGGAGCAAGCCATCGAAGTATTTAAGCAGGTGCTGGACCAGCATCCTCCCCAGCAGCAGCAGATCAACAGCCTGAAGGGCATCGCCTCGCTTTACTTTCAACAGAAGAAATTCGATCAGGCCCAGCAGTATTATCAACAGATCGCCCAGCTTGATCCCAACGATCCCGAAACCTACTACTCGCTGGCCGTCATCGACTGGATGGAAGCCTACCAGCCTGACCAGAAGGCCCGCGCCGAGCTCGGCATGAAGCCGACCGATGAACTGAAGGACAAGAAAGCCTGCAGCGCGCTCAAACAGGCGAATGCCCAGAAAGTCGAGGACGGTATCCAGAACCTGCAGAAGGCGCTGCAACTCCGTCCCGATTACGATGACGCCATGGCGTATCTGAACCTGCTCTACCGGCAGCGCGCCGAGTATGAGTGCGACGACGCCGGAGCCCGCAAAGCCGACCTCAAGAGTGCTGACGATTGGGTGGACAAGACCATGGCCACCAAGAAAGCCAAGGCCGAGAAGGCCGGCCCGACCGGTATTATTACCACCGACACCACGCAGTAGAACGCACCCGCGCCGCAAATGTCGCTTCGTCAAAACGCCCCTCCGCCAGGAGGGGCGTTTCTAAAGGGCAAGAGCAGTACATCCACATTGAAAGAGCTGCGTTGGACGCCGTCGACAAGCTGGGGTAGGACCGCTCCGTTTCGAGAACGGCTTGCTTCGTTGCCATGAAGAAGGCGCTGTCAATAGATCCCGCTACGGTAGATGACCCACCAGCTCACGAAAAGGGCCGCGAAAGTTTCGGCAACGCCCCACCACCAGGGCAAGAAAAATGCTCCGCAGCTAAGAAGCGTAAACAGCAACCAGAAGGATTTTCGCTGCGTGTCCAATGGAGTGAAGTTTAACAGCCGGCAGTCATGCCGCCGAGGTCTTTCATGAATTGCGTCGCGGGTAGTTTTGCGATCAGGATTTCTCGTCCCCTAGACGGTTTGTCGAAATCCCGTCCACGTTTCCTATACCTGTCCCGCGAGTTCCTTCCGGCTTGCCAAGGTTGTAATCTAAGGAGCGATGGGAACTCGCGTCTTCTTCATCGCAATCGCTCTTGCCCTGGTGGTGGCGGGCTTCTGGGCCTATCGCCACGACGAGGGCTTGCGCAAGAACTCCGCCCTGGTCACCCTCGGCGATGCTAACGAAGTGGTGCGGGAGTTGCTAGGCGGTCCCAGCAGCGAAGGCCCGTGTGGCTCGTTGACGCCGGTACCCGCGACGTGCGCGAATGAGTACGTGTACCGCTACTGGTACTCCATCTTCCAGCCGCAGTACGAAGTGGTCTGGTTCGACAAGTCGGGCAAGGTCCTGGGCGAGCAGCACGTGCAGTCGCCGTTCTAGTTAGGATCGTCAGGATTAAGCGTCTTACTTCTGGTATCATGTAAGCCATGAAGGGGATGAGCGCTACTTTCACATCAAAGGGCCAACTTGTGGTTCCGGCGGAGCTCAGGCGCAAGCATGGGATTGGAGCCGGCACCAAGGTCAACTTCCTCGAAGACCAGTTCGGCCGCATCGTCCTTCAGCCCATCACCGAGGATTACATCGACCGCGTGATGGGGTGTCTGGCGGATGCAACCGACCTGACGACTCTTTGGGAAAAAGAACACCGTGAGGAAGGCCAGCGCGAAAAATGAAAGCCTACGTGTTCGATGCGAGCGCGCTGTTTGCGTTCCTCCAGAAGACAGCAGGCGCCCCCAAAGTGAATGAACTACTGAAACAGGCAATGCGCGGACGTGCCGCCATCTTCATGGCGGCGGTGAACTACGGAGAAGTATACGGTGTGGTCCTGCGCGTGCATGGGCCAGAACGGGCTTTAGCGACGATGGGCGCCGTGCATCCCTTGCCTATCAATTTCCTGGATGCCACTCCTGGAAGGGCATTTCAAGCTGCCGACGTAAAGGCGAAGTACAAGCTCTATTATCTCGACAGCTTTGCCGCGGCGCTGGCCATTGAACAGAAAGCAACGCTGGTGACCAGCGATTCGGATTTTCGCCGCCTTGGTCACGACTTCCCGATCGTTTGGTTAAAGGGTTAAAGCGCCGCACCTCTACTTCGCCGCTACCGGCTTTGGCCCCGCGTCCTTTACCGCTTGCGGCGCGTCAAACTGTTGGAAGTTCTTGGCGAAGCGCTGCGAAAGATCGGCGGCCTGCTTGTCGTAGGCGGCTTGGTCCTTCCACGAATTCCGCGGAGCCAGCAGTTCCGGCGGAACTCCGGGACACGCCTTGGGAATGCTCAGCCCAAACGCCGGCTCAATCTCAAACTCCACGTCGGCAAGCTTGCCTTCCACCAGCGCATTGACCATGGCGCGCGTGTGAGGCAGGCTCATGCGCTTGCCGATGCCGTATCCCCCGCCCTGCCAACCGGTGTTCACCAGCCAGCATTGCGCGGCGTGCTCGCGCAGGCGCCGGCCCAACATTTCCGCGTAGACCTTGGGCGGCAGTGGCATGAACGGTGCGCCGAAGCAGGTGGAGAAGGTCGCTTGCGGTTCGGTCACGCCGGCTTCGGTGCCCGCAACTTTCGCGGTGTAGCCTGACATGAAGTGATACATCGCCTGCTCGGGCGTGAGCTTCGCAACCGGAGGCAAGACGCCGAAGGCATCCGCGGTCAGGAAGACAACGTTCTTAGGATGTCCACCGAAGCCGGGAATGACAGCGTTGTGGATGAATTCAACCGGATAAGCGGCCCGCGTATTCTCGGTCTGGCTGTCGTCGTCATAGTTCGGGATACGCGTGATTGGATCGATGACCACATTTTCTAACACCGATCCGAAATGCAGTGCGTTGTAAATCTGCGGCTCCGTCTCCGCCGAGAGGTGAATGCACTTGGCGTAGCAGCCGCCCTCGAAGTTGAAGACGCCAGTCGCGCTCCAGCCGTGCTCGTCGTCGCCAATCAGGCGCCGGCCCGGGTCAGCCGACAGCGTGGTCTTGCCCGTCCCCGACAATCCGAAGAACAGCGCGGTAACGCCATCGCTGCCGATGTTGGCCGAGCAGTGCATGGGGAAAACATTGCGCTCGGGCAGGAGGAAATTCATGATGCCGAAGATCGACTTCTTCATCTCGCCGGCGTATTGCGTGCCCCCGATCAGCACCAGCTTCTTGGCGAAGTTCACGATCACGAATACTTCGGAGTTGGTGCCGTCGCGCTTGGGATCGGCGAGAAAGCCGGGAGCGCTGACGATGGTGAACTGCGGGCTATGGGTCTTGAGCTCTTCAACCGTGGGGCGAATGAACAATTGCCGCACAAACAGATTGTGCCAGGCATATTCGTTGATGACCTGGATGGGCAACTGGTACTGCGGATCGGCGCCGCAAAACAGGTCCTGAACAAAGAGCTCCTTGCTGCGCAGGTGGTCCAGTACGCGCTCATACAGCGGAGCGAACTTTTCTGGCGGGAATGGCTGATTTGCGGAACCCCATGCGATCTTGCTCTCCGTGGCGGAGTCCTTCACTGCGAACTTATCTTTGGGCGAGCGGCCCGTGCATTTGCCGGTCCCGGCGACCAGCGAACCATGGGCTGCCAGTTCGGCCTCGCCGCGCCGCAGCGCAGCTTCCACCAGTTGAGGGGCGAAAAGATTGCGATGCACGTTATTTTGCCCGAGAAGTTGCGAGACCTGGGGGGTTTGCAGAAGGGAGGACATAAGAGCTCCTTAAGAAAATAAGCCGGCACCGCTGACAGAAAACAAATTCAAAAAAATCGGGCTGCGCAGCCAACAGAAACTCAATTGCGTAAATGCAACATGCCCGCTTAATGAGATGTCAGCCGGCAACAGGGTGGAGAGCTTCGTCGGTCACAGCCTGCAGGCGATCCAGCGTTTCTTTTACCGTCAAGGCGTACATTTCGCGGCCGTTGTCGTCACCTGATTCGATCGCCCACTTCAAGTAATGACCCGCAATCTGGACCGCCATTGGATCGGTAAGGATTTTGCCTGTCCGCTCATGGTATTCCACCCACGCTACATGGGGCAGCGCAATCCATACCGGACGTTCACCCACCAGGAACTTTATATCGACCGCGTCGGCATGCCGGGTAGCGATGGCAACAATCAGCGCCTGATACCGGCAGTGCACCGGTCCGCCCGTCCAGCGGTCAATCGCCTGGAAGTCGTCGTACATATCTAAAGAATGATATCTGACAGTGGAGCACCGGGCAACGCCCATCATTTCAGCGGCAACGCCGCTAGCGCGGTGCCGCTAGGCCCGGTCGCGCGCCTCGCCCAGCGTCACCTGCACGGCCATCTTCTTGCGCCCGCGATAGACGGTCACAGACACGCTATCGCCGGCGCGATGCTTGTTCATCGCATTGGCCAGGTCTTGCTGATCGCCGATGGGATCGCCGTCAATGGCTACGATGAGATCGCCGCCAACCATGATGGGAGTAGCGCCCAGATAAGCGCGCTCATTGCCGCCGTGCAGTCCAGCGCGGTCCGCCGCGCCACCTTGAACAGCGCGCACTATCAGGATACCGTAATCGGCGGGCAGGCCCAGTTCTTGTGCCAGCTCCGGCCCAATCGGTAACGAAACAATGCCCAGCGACGGCCGCCGCACCGTGCCCAGCGTAATCAGGTCGTTCAAGACCGCCTTCGCGGTATTGATGGGAATCGCAAAGCCGATGCCCGCGCTCTGGTTCGAACCTCCAGTGGCGATCATGCTGTTGATGCCGATCACTTCTCCGTGCGAGTTCAGCAGCGGCCCCCCCGAGTTGCCGGGGTTGATGGCAGCATCCGTTTGGATAGCTTCATCTATGAACGCGCCTTCGGGGCTGCGGATAGGACGGAGCGAGCTGATGATGCCGCGCGTCATCGTCCCCGTGAGTCCAAAGGGATTACCGATCGCAAAAACTTTCTGGCCCACCTGCAGGTTCTTGGATTCGCCCAGCACGGCGGGAACGACTTCGGGGGCCTTGATCTGGATCACCGCCAGATCGTGCGCGCGGTCGCGTCCAATCACCGTCGCCTTGTAGGTCTTCTTGTTATGCAACGTCACTTCCAATTGCGAGGACTCGCCCACTACGTGATAGTTGGTGAGGATATGTCCCGCTTTGTCGATGATGAAGCCAGAACCCTGGCCCTCTTCGGGCACAGATCCATAAAAGAAGTCGTATGCCATCATTTTGGAAGTGATATTGACGACCGATGGGATCACGCGATGGTAGACATCGATGTTGTTCTGCTCTTCGGAATCGAGTTTCTCCGGCCCAGCGGCTTCACTGAGTTCGACGTGCGTGGGACGTGAAATCACATCCGCCGCCGGGTTCGCGCCCGGGTGATGGGTGGTGAACCAATAGAACGCTCCCGCCAGTAGTGCGCCCAGAAAGAGTGGCCGTACAAGTCTCATGCCGTTACCAGGTCCAATCGCCTCGGAGTTACCCGCCGGAAGATAGACGTCGCCTATAAGAAAGTGTAACGAAATAGGCGCGATTCGCGCATCTTAAAGGAACTGGTCATCGGCCAATCATCGGCTGCAGCTCGTGCCAAATCTCTTCCACCTGCCGCTCCGTGTCCTCAATTGGCCCTGAATTTTCGATCACGTAGTCCGCATGGCGCGCTTTCACTTCATCGCTGAACTGCGCCGCGCTACGACGCTCAACTTCGCCGCGCGCCGCCTCCAGTGACAGTCCCGTGCGATGGGCATAGTGCTCAACCTTATGCTCTAAGTCGCAGGTTACGACGATGGTCTTGTCGAAGTCCTTGTCCGCACCGGCCTCGATGAGCAGCGCCGCTTCCACTATAGCGATTCCATTCGGATCGTCGCGTTCGACCTCGGCCATCCAGCGTGTCTGCGCCGCGATCACTGCGGGATGGACGATCGCGTTCAGTTCGTCGACATGATCGGGGAAGACCAGGTTCGCCAGCCGCGAGCGGTTGATTGTTCCATCAGCGTGGAGGATTTCGCGGCCAAAATGACCAACAACTTTATCGTACGTAGGCTCGCCCGGCGCGTAGAGCTGGTGCGCCAGACTGTCAGCCTGCAGGAAATGCGCGCCGCGCTTGACTAACATCTGGGCCACGGTGGACTTGCCGCAGGCAATCCCGCCCGTCAATCCTATGCGCAACATGGTTCACCGCAGACCGCAAATTGTAGGAGCGCTACCGATAGCATGGAAGGCATTAAGCCCCTCGCAGCATGCTGGGCCGTCCGGCAGAAGCCAAGGCTTTTTCAAAGACGTGCAACGTGGGTGGTTCACGGTCGTTTGTGAACTGGGTCAGATGAGGAATGATCCGCAGAATCGGCGCCGCGATTTCAAAGATCTCATCCCCATGGTTTACGCCGATCATGCCCTCGCTACGTTCGCAAGTCTGCGTTGCGCGTTCAAAGCCAAGGTTCCCAGCCAATTCCGCCGACAGCCGCAGCAAAGCGTCCAACTCCGCAGGATTCGCCACCGGCAGGCCAGTAGCAGTGGCGCGACTCTCCCCGCGCATCGCTACCACTGCAATCTCCGAGTACAAATAAATCATCTGCGTAATGTGGATTGGCTGCAGTTCGCCGGCGTTCGCAATGTCCGACAGAACGTTCTCTCCGATCTGGGGGAATGCCTGAACAAAAAGCGGCACCTGGGCAAACGCCGCGTGCGCCGATTCGTGGCCAATGTCGGATTCCCAGTCCCAATCGCATCCCTCGCGGCGCGCGGTCGCCAGCCAGATGCGAAGCCGCCCATCTTCTGCCTGCGCCCACGCCACTCCGTGGTTCTGCATGGTCGAGCAGGGAATGACTCCGCGCGAACCATCCGCCTCGCCCCGTCCTGACTTTCGCCTTCCCAATCCGCCATTCTTCGAGAAGTAGATGGCCCACGGCTGCGCGGCCGTCCGCTGAGTGAGAAAAGCTTCGACTTCGTCTGCCGTCAAGAGGCCGAGAGAGACAAACCTGCTTTGGCGAGTAATTCGTCTGTCCAGCTCGCAGCGCAGATGTTCGGCCATGCCGTGGAGAAACTGCGACACGGCAGTTTCGCTGACTTCGCGATCGACAAAGAGGGTGATTGACGCGGGCAAGTACCGCAGCCAAGCAGCGGGAAGATGCTCACTAAGGTGGGCCACCAGATTCGCGTTCTCGCGGACAGGAGCGTCCGTCCACGGCAGAATAGAATTGACAAACGCCATTCCAGTCCCCTCCTGGTTAAGCTGTGCGGCGGGCCCGCTAGGCCGGGAATTCATCCAGGATTGTCTCATACAGCGAGTTGAACTCCGGTGTCCTCAAGTGTTGTCGGCCGCGGGGTTTGGACAGAGGACAGACCACATCGCGCAGCACTTTGCCGGGACGCGAGCTCAAGAGGATGATCCGATCGCCCAAGAGAATCGCTTCCCGGATATCGTGGGTCACGAACAGAACGGTGCAGTCCGTTTTTGAAACGACATCGAGCAGTAGCTGTTGCATGCTCTCTCGCGTGCGCTCGTCCAGGGCCCCGAAGGGTTCGTCCAGAAGCAGTAGTTTGGGTTTGATGATCATTGAGCGGGCCAGAGCCAGCCTCTGCCGCATGCCTCCGGACAATGCTCTCGGGTAGGTGTCAGCAAATTCGCTGAGTCCCATCAGGCTCAACCAGTGCGATACTTCTTGCTCGCGCGAATCTCCAGAGTGCTGGGACAGACCGAAGCCGGTGTTCTCCCTGACCGTCAGCCAGGGGAATGCGCTGTAAGACTGAAAAACAAACCCCCGATCGACACTTGGGCCGCCGATTGGCTGGCCTTGGTAGAGGACTGTCCCGGTCGTAGCGGTTTCCAGACCTGCAGCCAGTCGTAGCGCCGTTGACTTCCCGCATCCCGATGGTCCAAGCAGCGTAACGAACTCGCCATGGCTAATAGAAAAAGTAATCTCCTGCAAGGCCACAATAGGGTGCTTCTTGGCGCCCTGGAAAGTCTTTGACGCTCGATCGAACTGGAGCAGGGAGCTATTGCTCATGGTTCCATCGGAAGAGTCTCGCTCCGGAGACCCTAAAGAGAAGGTCGGTGAGCACGCCAAGAATGCCGACAAAGAGGATGCCGGCAAAAACGCGGTCGGTTTCCAGATAGCGCTGCGACTGAATGATGAAGTAGCCAATGCCGCGATTGCCGGCCACCAGTTCCGCCAGCACCAGGTAAGACCAGGCCCAGCCCGCTGCAATCCTTAGATCGTCCCAGATGGCAGGCATCGACCACGGTACGACAATGCGCCAGAGGACCTGCGAGCGGGAAAGCCCGAAAGTCCGGCCCGCCTCGATCAATTCTTGGGGGACCGCCACCGAATCCGCGGAAATAACCAGAATTAACTGGAAAACTACTCCGATGGTAATGACTGCTATTTTCTGGGCATCGCCTATGCCGAACCACAAAATGCACAACGGAACTAGCGCTGCTACAGGCAAATAGCGCGTAAATCCGCAGAGTGGAAATAGCAGACAAGCTATCCGGGGAATCTGCCCACTCAGAATCCCCAGCGGAAAAGCCAATATGACAGATAAAAGAAATGCGCCTCCAATTCGAGTTAGGCTGGGTAGTAACTCTTCCCGAAAAAAGCTGAATGACAAAAGAGAAAGGAAACTATGAAACACCTGTATCGGTCCGGGTAGGAATACGGGATCGACCATGCCGGTCCGCGTTAACCCGTACCAAGCCAGCAACAGGAAGGCAATCGGAGCGAAGCTTGTGGCGCGATCCTGCAGTCTCGGACCCATTGCGTCAGCTACCCAGACAGATTTCGTTCAGCTCTTTCTCTAGCTCGACGGGGAACCACCCCTTGACCGACCGCAAGATCTTGTCTCGCCGCGATCTAATTATCGTGGTGGTTGAGGCATCGAGGGAAGCATTCTCAGTCAACCTGACATCGGATGTCGAATGGAAAATGCATGCGTCGTGGTCAGATTCAGATACGGTGCAGGACTGCGTAAGCTCGGTCGCGATCTGCGTTGCTTCCCAATGCTCATTCCATTTCACGAAGGCGTCCTGGTAACGCAGATAGCAAATTGCCCATTCTTCCGACAGTGCATTGTGGATACAGAACTGTACCGGAGGCCGCTTTCGGAAATGAATACTCAAGTTCTGCCGCATGAGGCGTAAGTTGCGGGTGAGCTTCTCCAAGTCCGGCGGGCTGACTTGACCGGGTTGTCTAGACCATTCAATGGGCTCCATCACTCCGGTGGTAGCTATCCTCACGATTAGGTTAATGGTGGCGTCGATGTTACCCGAAAAGTCGCCGTAGAAATACTCGTACCGGGCCCCCGCTTGCATGTTTTTGAGAACTCTAGCGGAAAATTGAGTGTCCGTCTCTTCCACGGGCTCTACCGAGTTTACGACCACGGCGATGCGACCTGGTGCCAGCACCAGTTTGCCGCCCTCTTTTGTGCCCTTTTCCAGTTCGGACAAATCGTCACGGGTTATGAGCGAGAGCTCGGGACGGTTTAAGCGGCGGGTCTGATTAATAATTTCGACGATCCAGGCGCCGGCGAGTTTGACGCACTTGCGGCACTCATCGGCTTTGCTGAGGTCCGCTGGAGGCTCAATCTTGTAGTATTTGATCCCCTTAAGGTCGCTGGGCAGCGCGTTTGAATTTTCGTCCAAGCTGCACACCATGAAGCAGCGCTCAGCTCCCAAGGCGCCCATAAACATGCCTAATTCAAAAATGGTATTGTCGCGCGGCGCGTCAGGTTGCTGATTTCCTTTTCCGGAGACATCATTTGTGAGCGGGGCTGGTGTGCCAAGGGCTGAGAGTTGCGCGGTTTTATCCAGGAAATCGTCCCTGGTCAATAGCACAATTGCAAAATCGCATTCTCCAGCTTGCGCCAGCAGACCATCGAGCGTGGCCTTGGAAGGAGGAAACGTGTTCTGGTCGTACCATTCCCTAATGTCCGAATCGGGGAGCTCTCCGGTTAAGTAGAGGGCCAGCGGCTTGGCCAGCGCCTTGGCCTTGCCGCTCGACGCAATAAAGACCGTCTTCTGTCGTGGCATGCTATTCCTTCGCGTTAACTATAAAATCGGTAGAGATAACGTCCTGCGGCTTCACCGGCTGCGTAATAACTTTGGCGTCCAACCAGATAGCCGAGGCACGTTCGGCAACCTTGAAGATCGGCCCTGGCCCGGCTTGCGTTCCAAAATACTTTCGATTCCGTGCTAGATCGCAAAAATTAATACCCTCCAGGATCTGGGCGTACTTGGCAGCGTCCACCTGGAAGTAGGGAGCCATAATAGCATTAGCTTCGTCGGGATGGGCCTTCCAATAATCGATGGCCTTCAGCACCGCGTTGACGATAGCTTGAACGTCCTGCGGCGAGCTTGCCAGCACGTGCTGGTTGAAGCCCAGACAATCGACAATCAGGTTGGGATAATCTTTGGAAGAGGCCAGAATATGTCCCTTGCCCTGCTGGCTGGCTTTGGTCAGCCAGGGGTCCCAAAGTACCGCGGCGTCTACCTGTTTGGAGATGAAAGCCGCGCCCCCTTGAGCGGTTTCCATGTCCACCGGCTTTATGTCTTTCAGGCTGAGCCCATTTTGTTGCAATAGCGCGCGCAGAAAGAACTCGCTCGGCAAGCCGCGCTGGAAGGCCACTGTTTTGCCGCGCAAGTCGGCAATGGTCTTGATTGAGGCATTGGCAACGATGCCGTCCGCTCCATTGGACTCGTCAATCGCCATCGCGATAGTAGCTTTGAGGTTGTTGCCGGCGGACAGAACAAAGTAGTCGACGGGTGCGGCCAGGGCATCGATTCGTCCCGCTTTCAAAGCGCTATTGCGCTCAGCGAGACCGGTCAGGACGACCAACTCTGCATCGATACCCGCGTCCTTGAAGAATCCTTTGTCTCTTGCCAGATAAAGAGGACCAAAGCCGACAAATGGACCTAGTCCTATTTTGTAGGTACGCAGGCCTGACTTTTGACCGCAGCCGGTTGACGACACCAAGGCTGACACAATTAAAAGGCAAACCAGGGCAGTTGCTAGGTGCTGGAGACGAGACTTCATAAACGGCAGGTGAAGGTCCATGCGAAATCCTGGGCTCGGCTTCTCGACGGTCAGAATATACAAGTGCCTGCTTCGGCGTGCAATGCTTAAGGGCGGTGCCCGCGGGGCGGCCGGATCCAGTATTGTCGCAGGCCGACTCGCGAAGACATGGTCCGCCTAAGGCTCGGCAGACTGCGCTCCTGGATCTTAATGCATATGGCGCTCGGGCATTCCGAGATTGCGCACCGTGTCGTTTTCAAAGTCAAACTCAATCAGCACCGCCGGCTCGTTTCCCACCACCCAGCCATCGTGCCCGGGCTCGATCGAGACCACCTGGGGAGCCATAAACTCCACGATGCAGCCGTCGGCGAACTCCATGTGGATCTGACCCTGGGCAAGGAATCCAACGTGAGCATGCATACAGAAGTCGGTGCCGACCGTCGGCTTCATGTGCGTCGACCAGCGGAATCCGGGTGGGTAAATCACGCGCTTGACGCGAGCGGCGCCGGCGCGAACGATGTCGAGCTTCACGCCTCCAACCTCGGAGTGCTGAGCTCCTTTCATGGGCGCGAGAAGAGTATCGGTAGAACTCATAGCAGTCTCCTCCAAAGATGGCGGGCAGATTTCGCCCGCGGAACATGCCTGCGCAGAGCGGCTCGGCTTTGGCGCGTCCTTGAGCATACAGCACAGCTGCAAGCCTACCCACTCCTGGCCCAGCCCCACCGCTTGAATCCGCGTCGTAGTGCTTGGCATCTTTGCAGGTGCCCATGAAGATTCTGATTCCCACTCCGCTGCGTCAGTATGCCGACAAGCAGTCGGCGGTGGAGGTCTCGGCGGCCACCGTCGGCGGGGCGCTGGAGGCCCTGATCGCAAAGCATCCGGATCTTCGCAAACACCTCTACAACGAGCAGGGGCGGCTGCGCGCTTTCGTCAATCTTTATCTGAATGAAGACGACGTTCGCTATCTGCAGCAGGAGCAAACCCCGGTGAGCGGAAGTGACATTCTTACCATCGTCCCCTCGATTGCCGGTGGGGAGGGTTGAGAAACATGACGACCCTGGCAGACAAAGCTGAAACGGCATCGGCGGCGCTCAGCAACGACGAGGTCTTGCGCTACTCGCGGCACCTGATCATGCCTGAAGTTGGTATGGAAGGGCAGCTCAAGCTGAAGCAGGCCAAGGTGCTGTGCATTGGCGCCGGCGGTCTGGGCTCGCCACTTGCGCTTTATCTGGCCGCTGCCGGTGTTGGGATGTTAGGTATCGTCGACTTCGATGTTGTGGACATGACCAACTTGCAGCGGCAGGTGATTCATGGCACCGCAGACGTCGGGCGCAAGAAACTGGACTCTGCCGCCGATCGCATTGCGGCGATCAATCCCTACGTCGACGTGCGCAAGTTTGAAACCCGTCTGACCAGCGCCAACGCCCTGCAGCTGTTCCGCGACTTCGACATCATCGTCGATGGGACCGACAACTTTCCCACGCGCTACCTCGTCAATGACGCCTGCGTGCTCAGCGGCAAGCCCAACGTTTACGGATCGATCTTCCGTTTCGAGGGCCAGGCGAGCGTGTTCGCCACGCAAAATGGTCCCTGCTACCGTTGCCTTTATCCCGAGCCGCCGCCGCCGCCAGGACTGGTTCCCTCGTGCGCCGAAGGCGGTGTGTTGGGAATTCTGCCCGGGCTGGTTGGGGTCATCCAGGCGACAGAAACCATCAAGCTAATCCTGGGTTCGGGCGAGCCGCTCATCGGACGCCTGCTTCTGGTGGACGCGCTCGCCATGCGCTTTCGCGAACTGAAGCTGCGCAAGGACCCCGACTGTCCTATCTGCGGCGACCATCCAACAGTTACGCAACTGATTGACTATGAGCATTTCTGCGGCATTCGTGGCGAGGAGAAGCGGGCAACTGCTACCATGCTGGACATGACACCGGAAGAATTGAAGCAGCGCCTCGATGCCGGAGACGATCTCTTTGTGCTCGATGTGCGCGAGCCCAACGAATACCAGATCTGCAATCTCGGCGGACATCTCATCCCGCTGAACGACCTGCCCAAGCGCGTCAGCGAACTCGACTCAAGCCGCGAGATCGTCGTCCACTGCAAGATGGGAGGACGTAGTGCCAAAGCGGTCGACTTCCTGCGCCAGTCGGGCTTCGGCAAGGTGCACAATCTCGCCGGCGGCATCCCAGCCTGGGCCGAGCGGGTCGATCCCAAGATGCCGAAGTACTGACACGATACCGGGCGACGTGACACGCCGGGGTTGAGTTTCCGAATTCGGCTTGCTAGAACTATTCCAACTGAACAAAA
>PMWW01000109.1 GCA_003165795.1 Acidobacteriaceae bacterium | reverse complement strand
AAGGAAACTTACATCACCAGTGAAATACCGCCATGAGGCAGTCACTTCTCTTTTGATGCCGACCAACGCTTCTGAGCCGCTTTCTTAGCGATTTCGGAGCGCCGTTCAACAGTGAGACTTTCAGCCCTTGCCCTGCCGCCTTTGAGCCCTCCGCGCCTGCCGAGAGCTACAGCGGCAGGGTTTTTTGCTAACGGCTCTCCGATGGCCTCTTCAACCACCCTGAGCGCATTCTGTGCAACATCCCGCTTGCTTGACCGCTTAGGCATGAGCACAGTATGGCACAATCCGAGCGTACCTTGACAGCCGATCAATTTCAAAATAGCCCACTACCGTTATTTCTTATGACTTGACGAAGGCCAGCGACGCCGAGTTCATGCAGTAGCGCAATCCGGTCGGGGCCGGACCGTCGTCGAACACATGCCCCAAGTGCGCATCACATTCGGCGCACAGGACCTCGGAGCGCGTCATTCCCAGGCTGCTGTCGTTCCCTACTTTGACATTCTCCTTCGCGATGGGCTGCCAAAAGCTAGGCCAGCCCGTACCGGAGTCGAACTTGGTTGCCGAGGTGAACAGCGCATTCTTGCAGCAGACGCAGCGGAAGAGTCCTTTGTCGTGGACGTTCCAGTATTGCCCGGTGAAGGCCCGCTCTGTCCCTTTGTGCCGCGTGACATCGAACTGCTCGGGCGTCAATTGGGCCCGCCATTCCGCATCGGTTTTGACCACTTTCTTCACCCGCTGGGGGCCGATCTTTTCCCCGGAATCTTTGAATTCGACGATTTCAACATAACCCGCATCGGCGGTCGGCGAGGCATCAGCTTCGGAACGTTGGAACAGGCTCATAAAGGCGACTCCTGAGAGAGATAGAAAACTGGTTTTCAGAAAACTTCTTCGATTGCTCATAGTTTACTCATTAGTGGGTGCTAGAGCTGGCCTTTAGACCAGCGGCCAGCCCTATATTCTTGTCATCTCTAGCCGGCTCTTGGCCGGCTACAATCTGTTTCGGTTCCGGGGCTGAAGCTCCAACTTGTTCTTGCTCTTCTTCGCTGGCCAGAAGGCCGGGGACGACCCGATCCGCCCGGAAACTGCTCAGTAATTGCGCTCCACTTCCCGTTACTGGTTGTGGTAAAGCTGCGGAAACTGCTGCTGCAAATTGGCCACCTTGGGCAGATCATAACGCGCGATGTAAGGACTGTCCGGGTGCAGCTTGGCATAGTTCTGGTGATAGCCTTCCGCCGGGTAGAACGCCTTCAACGGCACCACCTGGGTGACGATCCTGTGCGAGAAAACCTTCGCTTGATCGAGTTGCGCGATGTAATCCTGCGCCACCTTCTTCTGCTCTTCGTTGCCGAAGAAGATGACCGACCGGTATTGCGTGCCAGAGTCTGGCCCCTGACGATTCAGCTCCGTAGGATCGTGGGCAACGGAAAAGAACACTTGCAGCAGTTGGCCGTAGGTGATCTTCGACGGATCGTAGACAATCTTCACCGACTCCGCGTGGTTCGTCATTCCCGTGCTTACAGTCTCGTATTCGGCTGTGGCCGCCGCGCCGCCTGAGTAACCGGAGGTCGCGCTGACCACCCCGTTCACATGCTGGAACACGGCTTGAATTCCCCAGAAGCAGCCCCCTGCGACCACCGCAGTTTCCTGGCTCGACGATGCCACGCGAGGCTCGTCCACCGCGGGCTTGGGAAGCGTTGTGACCTTTTCGCTGGCGGCAACGTTGCTGCGCATCACTACGCCGGCGACGGCCGCGATCATTAATGAAGCCAGAAACAAACGCACAAACAGTTTCGACATAACCATCCCTCTCTTGAACATCCCGGCCCAATCTACCCTTGTCCGATTAGAGTCGCACCTTCCGCGAAGGTTACAAACCAATCCGAAGTCTTTAGTCGGACGTTATAAGATGGAAGCCGCCGTACGGATTTGGCGTCGCCATTAAGAGTACGCAGACGTGAGCTCATTGGATTCCGAGAAGCCGTCTTCCAAAACAACCCGTTTGTTATTGACCTGGGGAGCGCTGGCGTTGGCGGCGGCGGAGAGCCTGTGCGTTGCCGCCGTTGGACTGAGTGGGATGCGGGTCGCGCTTGGCCTGACCTCGTTGCTGGCCGCCGGTGCCAGCGGTCCAGCCCGCGGATTTCATCGCGAAGCCATTCGCATACCGCTGCTGACGCTCGGTGTAATCGGGGCTGCGATCAGCCTGCTCCTGCTGTGGAACGAAGATCGTCTGCGCCGCAATCCCGCCGCAGCCTGGCGGATACGTCCCTTGACGCCCGCGCAGCGCAGACGGCGTCGGTTTCAGTTGGGAGCGGCGATTCTGACCCTGCTGTTAGTTGCGGCGGAACTGGTAACCCATCCCTGGTTTCATCGCGAGTTCTAGCGTTGAGGTCTACTGCCAGTCGGCGACCTCTTCATGCGGACGGGCACTATAGACAATCCGGCAGTTCAAAGGTGCAATCGTCGGCGCAGGTTTAGGACTTCACGGCGCGGACCTTCACCAGCGTGCCGTCCGGCAGCGGATTCCCCATGAACTGGACCACGCCGTCGCGCACCACTCCGTTGACCTCGGGAACAAGGGAAGCTACACCGCCCACATCGGTGGCACTAACGGCGGCCGCCTTCTTGGCGATGCCCCGATCCATGGCCAGATTGGCCAGCCGGTCGGCCTCGCGGTTCTTCTCGCGCAATACATGCTTGATCTCGAAGTAGTCAAGCTGGTCGATCGTCTTCCTCGCCCGACCATGCAACTCCTTCAATGTGGGACTACTGACTTTGTACTCGCCCCTGATCTGCTTCACCATCAGTTCGGAGTCGCTGATCACCCTCAGCGCCTTAAAACCATGGCTGGTGGCATAATTCAAGGCCGCCAACAGGCCGGAATACTCGGCGTAGTTATTGGTCTGACGACCCAGGAACTCGCTAAGCTCGGCAACTGGGCGGCCGATTTCGTCCTCGATCACGACGCCGTATCCCGCAGGGCCAGGGTTGCCGCGAGCGCCCCCATCGATATAGGCGACAAGGTAGCCCTCGTCCAGACTGGTGATGGGCGCGCCAATAAATTCTTGTGAGCGATAGCGGGACTTTGCGGGAAAAGGTAAAGCCATGACGTGTAGTTTACCCCTAATCGTTTCGATGGGGAAAGTCGACCGCAGTAATTGACTCCGGCGCTCGCACGTTCCTTGGAACTTGTGCCTAAGACCCCGCCTGCTAAATTGCTGCATTCAACCCGCACTGCCGCGCTCTGAGCACCCATGATATAGACTCTCTTCCATCACATTTTCTCTCCGGAGCTGCCGTGAAAGCACGCCTCGCTGCCTTCGTACTCTTTGCCTTCTCCTCGTCTCTTCTAATCGCGCAAGCTAACCCATCATCTGCGCCCGCGCCGCAAGGCCGGAAGGAACTGACCATCGAAGACATCTTTAAGCCGGGCGGCATTCTCGGCCGCGGGCCGGAGAACGTGCAGTGGAGTCCCGACGGCTCCAAGGTTTCCTTCGTGCAGCGCGACGACAGCGGCGAACACGGCGAGCTCTACTACGTCGACGTAGCCACCGGCAAATCGGCCGTGCTGGTGGCGAGCGGCAAGCTGGCGGCGCTGGCACCGCCCACCAGCGCTATCAAGGACGAGCGCAAGAAGGAAGCAGCGACGCGCTATTCCGTCGCCGCCTATCACTGGTCACCCGACTCCAAGAAGCTGCTGTTCGATTCGATGGGCCAACTTTGGCTCTACTCTCTGGACACGGGAACGGCCGTCCAGCTCACTTCCAGCACCGATGAGAGCGTCGATCCCAAGTTCTCGCCCGATGGAGACCGCGTCTCCTATGTTCGCAAACACAACCTCTACGAGCGCTCGGTAGCCGGCGGCTCGGAGCGCCAACTCACCAAAGACGGCGACGATAACTTGCTGAATGGTGAGGTGGATTGGGTATACGAAGAGGAGCTGTACTCGCGCAGCAACTATTTCTGGTCGCCGGATGGCAAGCAGATCGTGTTTCTGCAGATGAACGAAAAAGAAGTGCCCACCTATCCCATCACGGACTGGATCCCGACCCATGCGACGGTGGATCAGGAAAAGTACCCCCAGCCTGGCGATCCTAATCCCGGCGTGCGTTTGGCTGTCGTGAACTCGGGCGGAGGCAAGACCAAGTGGATCACGGTCAACAACAGCAAAACCGGCTCGCTTGCCTTGGGCAACGATCCCGACGTTCTCATTCCGCGCTTTGGATGGGTGCGCAAAGGACTGCTGTGGGCAATGGCGCTCAACCGGGTGCAGGACCGCCTCGATCTGTATTTTGTCGATGTCGAGAGCGGGAACTCACAACTTATCATGACGGAATCGACCGATGCCTGGATCGACATGCATCGGGAAGTCGATTTCCATCTGCTGAACTCCGGCGACGGCTATTTATGGACGAGCTGGCGTGATGGGCATAACCACATCTATCTGTATTACTTCGACAAGCAGAACCCGCTGAGCGGTAAAGCCCAAATGGTGGCGCAGCTCACCCACGGCGACTGGGAGGTCGAAAGCATTGATGGCGTGGACGACCAGCAGGGAGGCATGGTTTATTTCTCGGCCAACGAAGGCGACTGGCGACAGCGCAACGAGTTCGCCGTCGGGTTGAATAGTAAGAACTTCCATCGCGTCTCGAAAGAGGACGGCACTCACGAGACGGACTTCGATCCTAAGAATACCAAGTATTACGTGGATAGCTTTTCTGCGCTGACCATTCCGCCGCGGGTCTCGCTGTGCACCACTGCAGGAGCTTGTACCGCCTTCTGGGAATCGCATGGTGCGGAAGCCTACAACATCCTCACCCCGAAGTTCGTGGACTTCAAAGCGGCTGACGGTACCACCACCTTGCAGGGGACGATCCTGCTGCCGCCGGGCGGACCGATGATCGCCAACGGCAAAGCGCCGCTCATTGTGGATCCTTACGGCGGTCCGGGAGCGCAGACGGTGCGCGATGCCTGGCTCGGCTTCGATCTCTTCGACCAGATTCTGGCGCAGCAGGGTTTCGCCGTCTTGCACGTGGACAATCGCGGCATGGCCAATCGCGGCAAGGCTTTCGCGCTGCCCATCAAGCACAATTTCGGTCCCGTCGAGTTGAGCGATCAACTTGCCTCGGTGAAGCAGGCGCTGGAACAGTTCCCGCAACTCGATGGCAACCGCATCGGCTTCTGGGGCTGGAGCTACGGCGGATACTTCACGCTCTACGCGCTGGAGAATTCCGACATCTTCAAAGGCGGTGTCTCGGTCGCGCCCGTGACCGATTGGCACAACTACGACTCCATCTACACCGAGCGCTACATGGGTTTGCCGAAAGATAACGAAGATGGATACCGGAAGAGTTCGCCGGTCAACTTTGCCGCCAAACTGCACGGCAATCTGCTGGAGGTGCACGGCACCAGCGACGACAACGTGCACATGCAGAACACCATTCAGATGATCAATCAATTCATCGAGACGGGTAAGCATTTTCAGTTGATGCTCTATCCTGGCAAGACCCACGGCATTGCTGGACTGGCCGCGCGCACCCACCTGTTCCACCTGATCGACGACCATTTTCTGGAGATCCTGGCGCCAGGGAAGTAGGTTTTCATGTTGGCTATTGCGCGGATCCATGGCTTGCAAAGGTCGAGCGCTCCTCCCGCCCAGCATTTGGCAGGCGCGCCAACGGCGCCGGTGGCCAGCAATCTCGCCGCTATCGAACCATACATAATTGCACCAGCGCCGCTAGTCTTGTTTCCGTATGTCAAGGCCTGGGCTTTTGCGGCAGAAAAGTGGGAGCAACTACGATTCCGACCATCGCCCCCACAGCTACATCGCTGGCGTAGTGGTAACCGTCATAGATTGCGCCCACGCACATTAGAAGGACTGGGAACAGCAGCCACGGCGCCACTCGCGGCAAGTACCGGTAAGCGAACGTTAACACCACGAACGCCAGCATGATGTGAGCGCTGGGAAAGGCGTTCCCGTGTATGCCGGCATGGTTCTGGATGCCTCGAACCAAATGCTGGAACAGTCCGGCATGGGCACTGCCAATCTGTTGTACCCCCGCAAGGTTGGCGGGACTTCGCGTGGGGAACAGCAAATAGGTCGAGTAGCAAATCACGTAACCGACGCTGAGCGCGTCCGTGAGTCTGCGGAATGCACCTACAAAGGGCGGCCGCTCACTCCAAATCCAAAACAATCCTCCCACAACGGGGTACAACGGATAAAACGTGAAATAACCAAACTCCAGGAATTCCACCAGCCAGTCTTGGGCGTGAAGATGCAGCCACTCCATCGGCGGCACCGGAAACAGCAGCGACTCGAAGGCAATCAGATGTTCGTTCTGCCACCCGGCGCGGAGCGTGAGCGCTAAGAACGAAACCTCCTCGAACACGGTGGTGAACAGCAAGACCGGCAGCCAGTCATGGGCAAATCTCCAGCCTCGACCATCTCCCCGTTTATGCGCCAGCGCCGTGATCGCCGCAATCGCGCCCAGGTTCCACACCACATAACCGGGCCAATGCTCAACCCGGTCGTGCCGAACCCACACCAGCACGGTGAGCACCACATGCACCGCGACATAGATGCGGTCAGTAAGATTCATCCCGTGACGCGGCCAGCCAGGTCAACGTCTCCAACCCTTCCCTTGATGCACCAATCCCAAAGCGACCGCTCTGAAGAAGCCTGGATTCCTGCGGTTCTCGGGCTGTAGCCCCGGACTATGCACGACAGTTTAGATGCCGGCCTGAAGGCAGGCTCTACCCGAACATTGACTTTGTCCAGAGGTTCCCTAGACGACATTGCCCAGCTGCAGACTGGGACGGTCATCTTAGCGAGTGAGCCCAGAATAGACCAATTTCCCGGTTGGCAATAGGGTGAACACCGCTGTCTGGCGTGAGTGATTGGCGTCTCAATTGCTTGCGTTTTGCGGCGGGATCGTCAAGACGACGGCCGTAATGTCATCGTCTTGGCCACTGCTCTGGGAAAAGGCATGGAGACTGTCGAAAAGATAGTCCAGCGATTCGCCCGCGGTTTTGCATCTGCATTGCTCCCAGGTCTGGGCCATTCGGACGCTGCAAAACTCGGCGCCTTCCGGGTCGCGCGATTCATGAAGTCCGTCAGTCGCGAACAGAACGCTGTCTCCCGGAAAAAGTGGCACGGTGTATTGCCCATAGGTGGCTACGGGAAATAGTCCGGAAGGTAGTCCACCTTCTCCCAGCAGTCGGCAGGTGGTTTGCGAGACCAGAAGCGGCAACGGGAGCCCCGCGTTGGAGAACGTCAGCTCTCGCGTAGCCGGATTGAACAGGGCATATAAAGTCGAGCAAAACCGGCCTTCGAGTGGCCGTTGCATCAGGGTTTCGTTTAGCAGGCTAAGCACACCAGCGGTATCAGCTCCGGTCTTCTTGATCCCACGCAAGGCGCCCATTACCAGGGAGCCATACATTGCCGCCGGCAGCCCCTTTCCCACTACGTCACCGAGATAAATGCCGATGAGCCCGTCTGGTAAACGGAAGAAGTCGGCAAAATCGCCTCCGACTTCGGAAAAGGGAGTGTAACGGAAGGCAATTTGGAAAGATTCGTTTTGCATCGGTCCCGTCGGCAACAGCGAGGCTTGGATACAGTGTGCCTCGTGCATGTCGTTTTGACCGAAGCGGCCTGTTGAGAGATGCTTAACGGCCAGTGCTTCAGTCCCCGTTACAAGCTGAATTGTTCCCATGTGCAGTTGTCCCCTGATGCGGGAAATCGACAAAATGACCATGCCGCTTTAGTCCGCTTTCCGCTTTCTCCGCAGCCGGACAAGCCCCGCCGGCTGAAGGCGGAATCTCTTCCGAAAACAGGACCGCTTCTCGCGGAAAACATAAAGCCCGGATCCGGACTTGCCGTTCTGTACTGCCCGCAAAATCGCCGCCGGATAGCTGCCTCTGTCGCACAAGGCGAGTCACGCCAGCGCGATCACGTCGATCTCCACCAGCACATCTTTCGGCAGGCGAGCTACCTCGACGGTCGAGCGCGCCGGCGGCGATTGCACAAAGTATCGGCCGTACACTTCATTCATCGCGGCAAATTCCGACATGTTCTTGAGGAAGACGGTGGTCTTCACTACTTGCTCCAGCGAGCTTCCCGCAGCTTTGAGCACGCCGGCAAGATTTTGCAGCACGCGCTCGGTCTGTACGGCGATGTCACCCTCCACCAGCTGCTGCGTTGCCGGATCCAGCGGGACCTGTCCGGAGAGAAACACCAATCCGTTGGCCTTGATGGCTTGCGAGTAGGGGCCGATCGCCTTGGGCCCGTCGTTGGTCGCGATTACTTCGCGCATGAGTCCTCCTGGCATGAGTTCGATGTCACATTCGATTTTCGCACAGCATAAGCCGGCATCGGTGCCTGAAGGTTATTGCGGAGGCCTACTCGCTCGAGCTTGTGATTCTATCCACTAGCCCCCAGCCCCCAATCCCTGGCCCCTGCTTTATACTGGAATCATGCAATACTAGGGCTGCTAGCCCTTTCGCTCCCAGGAATGGCAACCACTTCCAATCCGCAGCCGGCCGATTCGCCGGAGGTACGCCGCTACAATCGCATTCAGCGCTGGCTCAACATGGCCGACGCGGTGATTGGCTTTGCCCTGCTCGTCGTCTTACTGGTCACGGGATGGACCGGCAAACTGCGCGACTGGTCGTATCTGGGCGCCAGCCAGCACTATTTCTTTGCCGTCTTCCTTTACGTTCTAATGTTCTCCGTCATCGCCAAAATCCTGAGCGCGCCGTTCGACTTCGTCGGCTTCCGGCTGGAGCATCAATACCACCTCTCCAATCAAAAGCTGCGCGGCTGGCTTTGGGACGAAGGCAAGGGCTGGCTGGTCTCGCTCGTGCTTGGAACCATCATGGTGGAACTGGTGTACTCCATCATTCGCATCGCACCCCAACGCTGGTGGATCATCGCGTGGGCCGTCTTCGTTGGCCTCTTCCTCTTGATGGCACAGCTTGCGCCCGTAGTGCTGATGCCGATCTTTTACAAGTTTGAGTCGCTGGACAACGACGGCCTTCGTGACCGGCTGACCCGGCTCGGCGAACGCGCCGGAACCCGGGTGCGCGGCGTCTACGAATGGAAGCTCTCGGAGAAATCGAACAAGGCCAACGCCGCGCTCACCGGCATGGGATCGACGCGGCGCATCATTCTTTCCGACACTTTGCTGCAGCATTACAGTGACGACGAGATCGAGGCCATCCTCGCTCATGAGCTCGGGCACCATGTCCATCGCCACATTCTGAAGGGCATCTTCACTCAAGTCGGCATCACGTTTTTCGGATTCTGGCTCATCAACATTGTTCTGCGGTTTGTGATCGCCAAAGATTGGTTCCCGGCGCTCGATCCCCGGCTGTACGACTTCGCCAACCTGCCTCTCATCGTCCTGGTGGCGACGGTTCTGGGCTTCCTGCTTATGCCGGCGTTGAATGCGATCTCGCGGTCTCATGAGCGCCAGGCCGATCGCTACGCCTGGGAAAACACGCCTGCCATCGAGCCCTTCATCACCTCGATGCAGAAGCTGGCCGACCAAAACCTTGCCGAGCGCGAGCCGAACCAGGTGATCGAGATGCTCTTCCACTCGCATCCATCGATTGGCAAACGGGTCGCCGCCGCCGAAGCGTGGGCCAGCCAACAACCGCAAACCGCCAGCCCGTGACCAACATCCAGCGCGTGGAGAAAAACGGCTTCACTGGCCGCGATGGCCAGGGCTAAGCCGCAAAAGCCAGGTCTAAAGCGTCTTGAAGGGGCGCAGCTTTAGCTGCGCCGTCAAGGCCCTTTATTTCTTGTCATCACGACTTTTTCAGCAGCCTCTTTAGTCGGCGAAGAATCTGCCTTTCGATTGTTCAACCCCAAGGAATCTGCTTTTCGACAAAGCCGCGACATCGGCTACTTTCGCCGCAGAATCCCCTCCACCCTCCGCAAATCCTCCTCCGTATCCACTCCCACGGTGTCGTATGGCGTTTCCGTCAGGTGAATTGCGACTCCATTATCGAGAAACCGCAACTGTTCCAGCCGCTCACTGCGCTCCAATTCAGACTCCGGCCACCCGCAAAACGCATTCAGCGCGGCCTTGCGATAGGCATAGAAGCCCAGATGCTTGTAGTAGCGCACCACTCCCGTCCGGTCGCGATCGAACGGTATAGTGGCCCTCGAGAAGTAGAGCGCACGGCCATCTAGCGCAGATACCACTTTGACAGCGCTGGGATTGTCGACATCCTCGTCCGAACACGGTGTCTTCAGCGTGCCGACCTGAACCTCATTCCTTTCCATCAGCTTCAGCAATACATCCAGGTGCTCGGGTCGCGCCAGCGGTTCGTCGCCCTGCACATTGACATAGACATCGGCCTCCACGGCCTGCGCGACTTCATGCACGCGATCCGTTCCGCTGCGGTGCTGCGGCGAAGTCAGACGGTAGCCCCAGCCGTTCTGGCGGCAGACGGCGGCAATCTCTTCCGAGTCCGTGGCCACAATAACCTCTCTCAACCCGTGACAAGCCGCGGCAGCGTCATAAACGTGTCCAAGCATGGGCCGGCCGGCGATCTCGCGCAGTATCTTGCGAGGCAGGCGGGTGGAAGCCATTCGCGCCGGGATAATTGCGATTGCTTTCATCCGCCTAGTCTACCTGCATGGCCTTTCGAAGTTCGATACCTGATAACGCTCTGCTCACCTTTCTAACGCCGTCTCGTCGAACACCATGTCGTAAGCTCCCCAGCAAATAAGCACGGGATCGCCGCCGGTCAGCCATATTTTTCCACCGATGGTGGTTTGCAACAATCAGCGTAGCTAAGGTACTGGCTCACCAGCCTCAGCCCCAGCAGCGCGCGGCAGATCCGTGCCGCAATACTTAACTTGGCAGGAGAACAGAGA
Source organism: Acidobacteriaceae bacterium (assembly GCA_003165795.1). GTDB lineage: Bacteria > Acidobacteriota > Terriglobia > Terriglobales > Acidobacteriaceae > Bog-257. Next base: position 15,703 of record PMWW01000109.1, on the reverse strand, counting down.
ACCATGAAAGCTTGGATTGTCCGCGGATGGAAAGCTTGTGGCAAGCATCGAGCGGCGGTTGCGCTCACCCTTGTGCTCACAGCTTCCTTCATTGCCTACACCTCATATGCACCCGTGCGAGCTGCGGTTTCCTCCAATACCGCACCGCTCGACGACAGCAAAATTGGAGCGCTGCTTTCGCTTGATCAGGCCATGGAGGCTGTGGCCGCCCGCGTCACGCCCGCCATTGTGAACGTCGCCGTCACCTCGCGGGCCAAGTCTCAACCCGCGGCGGAAGGCATTCCCGACGAAATGCAGCGTTTCTTTGGTCAGCAGGGACAACGCATGCAGCCTGAGCAGCCGCAGATCGAACACGGCATCGGCAGCGGTGTCATCATCTCGCCCGACGGCTACATCGTTACCAACAACCACGTCGTGGATGGCGCCACCGACATCAAAGTCACGCTCAGCGACCGGCGCATTCTTACTGCGAAACTTGTCGGCGCCGATCCGCTCACCGATCTGGCGGTCATCAAGATCGACGGAACGAGCCTCCCGAATATTCCGATCGGCGATTCCGCCGCGCTGCGTCCCGGGCAAACCGTGCTGGCCTTCGGCAATCCCTTCGGATTCCGCTTCACCGTCACGCGCGGCATCGTAAGCGCCCTGAACCGACCGAATCCGTATCGCGACGATCCCCATAAGCCGGGACAATTCATCCAGACGGACGCCGCCATCAATCCCGGCAACTCAGGTGGTCCGTTGGTGAATGCCCACGGCGAGGTAGTCGGCATCAATACTTTCCTGATCTCGCCTTCGGGTTCATTCTCCGGAATGGGCTTTGCTATCCCTACCCAGATCGTCACTCCCGTGGTTGACTCTTTGGTCCGTTACGGCAAGGTGAGCCACGCGCACATGGGTGTCGGCATCACCGACGTGACTCCGGAAAACGCAAAGTTCTTCGACGTGAAGGACAACAACGGCGCCGTCATTACCCAAGTTGAGCCGGATTCTCCAGGGGCAAAAGCGGGTTTGAAGGTGGGTGACGTGATCACCGAGCTCGATGGCCAGAAGGTCAGCGACGCCGGACAACTGCAGATGGAAGTCGGCGAGAAGCGTCCTGGTACGAAGATCACGCTGCAAGTCATGCGCGATGGCAAGAACGTTTCCGAGCCGCTCACTCTGGAAGAGATGGATAGCGACCGCGGCGAGAAGCTCAACGCCGAGAACACCGGCAACAAGCCTCGCTGGGGATTGGGCATCGCTGACATCACTCCCGAGTTGCGCCAGCAACTGCAGGCGCCGGAAAACATCCACGGTGCCGTCATTCAGCGCGTGCTGCCGGGCAGTCCGTCAGATGATGCCGGCTTGCAGCCGGGGCAGGTCATTATGGGCGTGAACCGTCACGAAACCAAGAGCGCCTCCGACGTGCAAAAGGTCCTGGCGAGCGTGCCCAAGGGACAGGATGCCCTGGTGCTCATCTGGCTCAATGGGGGAAATGCCTTCCGCGTACTTCACTCTCCCCAGGGAACCTAACTCTGTCGCTGGACTGCGCTGTACTTCATCGTCCATAACTTCGATCAAAGTACAGCGCGGCCCGCGGGGCTCCTCCGGTCTGGACGAGCCCCTGTTTCACCAGCTCACGGTGTTTGGCGGGCTGGTCTTCCCCACACGTAGAGACTCATCGACCTGAGTCCCAGACATCCAGCGCCTCTTTTCCGTTGTGCCCATAGCAATCAGCTGCCACATCCGAATTGTTCACCAAGAAGCCGAAGGGGAGCAGTTTTGAGGGAAAAGTGTTTAGAACACCAGCTTGCCCTGGAACTGAACCACGCGTCCGGAAGGCAGACCGGTGGCGAACGCCCCGTAAGGTCCGGTCGGTGGTGCCGTGGTGTTGAGTACCTGACCGAAGTTGCCCGCCCCGAACGTGTCCACCGGTTCCGCGAAGTTCGGATGGTTGAAGACATTGTAGAAGTTCGCGCCCACGCCGAACGCAACCCGCTCGGTCAGCTTGAAGTTCTTGTTGATGGTGAAGTCCGAGTCGAAGAACCCGGGCCCGCGATACTGATTGCGAATCTGGTTCGGGAATGCTGTCAAGCCGTTAGCCGACGTAAATCCCGACGAAAGCAGGCACCCGGTCCCGTATTGGTTGCAGGCCCCCTGTCCTACGCCATTCACTTCGGCCGGGAAGTAGGGAGTGTTTCCGTTGTAGTTGTTAATGCTGGAGGTGCCGTCCAGGACGGTCAAGGGCAGTCCTGAGCGGGCGAAGAAGTTCTGCGACAACGTCCAGCCACCAAATGCTCCGTTCACAAATTTGTTACCGAACTTGAACGGGGTGTTCCAGACGTATGACGCATTAAAGGAGTTGCGAATATCGTAGTCCGCGTTGCCATAGTTGCTGCACGCCAGACAGTACGGGTTGATCTGGTAAATGAGGCTGGTTGTGCTATACGGCAGCGCACCACCATTGGAAAGCTCATCCAGGGCGTGGCTCCAGGTATAGCTGGCCTGCACGGTGAAGCCGTAGGTCAGTCGCCGGTTGTAGCTGGCGGTCAATCCATTGAAGTTAGAAACCCCACCGGAGTAGACCTCGGCGACAGTGGCAAACGAACTATTGAAGGGGGCGGCGGGTAGACCCGCAACGCCAGCGAAGGCATTGGGGTAGTTGGTTACTGGTTCGTCGATACCATGGTTCCCGACGTAGGCCAAGGTCATAGAGCTCTTGTCGTCCAACTGTTGCTCCAGTTGCAAGCTCCATTCCTGGTAACGCGGGGTGTGGAACGTCCCGATAAAGCTATTGAAGCTGGGAGCTGAGAACCCAGGAAGACCAGCGCTTAACGAGTTGAACGAGGCGCCGCTGGCGAAGCCGGCCTTAATGGCTGCAGCCGAACTTGCAGCGGTCTGCCAGGCGCCGGCGGGTGTGGTGTTATCTGCCCATGCGGACCCAAAGAGAGCCTCGTTGACCTGGTTGGGCAGATTGGTCATGGAGTTGTCGGCAAAGATGGACGGGAAGGCATCATAGAAGATACCGAAGCCGCCGCGAAGGACAGTCTTGTCGCTGCCGCCGGGTGACCAGGCAAAGCCGAAGCGGGGCGCCCAGTCGATCGTGTCCGTACCCCGGAAGACATTGCCTAGGCCGGAGTTGATCATCGAGTTGTAGGGGGCAGCGGTATTGGTACTTTCAGCACCGAACGGGCCAGTAAGGTACGAAGCGCAATTCAGCTGGCAAACTGGATTGGAGTTGTGCTCCCCACGCAATGCCAGGGTGAGTTTCAGGCTCTTGCTTACCCGCCACTCGTCTTGGGCATACAATCCGATACCCCAAAGGGCAACCGGTTCGGTGGACCTGGTGGGGAAGTTCTGCAGGAACTCCGCGGCTGTACCATTGTAGAAGTCGGTCATGGCGGTCGGGCCGGCGAACACGGCCAGCGGATTGTTAAGGATGCTGAAGGTGTAGTCGGTAATGTCGTAGCGGCGGAAGTTGGCGCCGAATTTCAAATTGTGTGAGCCCTTCGTCCACGAGAAATCGTCTACGAACTGGTACTGGGTGACGTTACGTCCCTGCGGAAACACGTACAGGTCGCCGCCCATATTGGTGTAGCCCAATGGCGCCAGATCCACGGTGTTTGGGAATACCGAGTTGGCACCGTCGGTCTGGGTGAAGATCGCCCGGTAGTAGCTGCCGGCGTAGATGAAGTTGTTGGTGACATTGGGGCTGAAGACGTGGGTCCACTGTCCCTGACCATCATAGGCCGGTTGGTAGCTGGCGGCATCGAATGCACTGTTGATAGGGTCGGCGTAGGTCGCCTGCGTACCATGGTCCATCCTTACTCGCCAGAATAAGTGATCTTTGTCGGAGAGGTTATAGTCCACGCGCCCGCTAATGATGTACTCCGTGCCCGGCAGAGCAGGGTTCGCTGAGTACTGCTGAAAGCAGTTGCCGGCGAATGCGGTTAAGTCAAGACAGCTTCCCGCCACTGGCACGCCATTGCTGTACCCTGGCGCGGCCTGATAGAGGCTGAACATTTTTGAGTAAAGCGGAACCTCAGCGGGGTTCGTCGCTGCCAGGTTGGCCAGGGTTGCATTGGCAAGTCCGACCGTCGGAGAAAACACCTGTTGGGTGGAAGGAACGATGTAACGGATTCCTTCGTTGTCCGCAAAGAAAAACAGTTTGTCCTTCTTGATCGGTCCGCCGAACGAATCTGCCCACTCGTTGTTGTTGGCAAAGGGACGCGGAGTTCCGCTCAAATTGTTGAAGTAGTCATTGGCATCCATGGCACGGCCTGTCCACCAGTATTCGGCGTTGCCGTGGAACTGGTTGGTGCCCGACTTGGTCACATAGTTCACCTGCGCGCCTACCTGCTGACCATACTGTCCTGAGTAGGCATTGGTGATAACTGTCGCCTCCTGCAAGTCGTTCTTGCCTAGCGTCAGATTGGTGGCTCCGGAATTGTTCAGGTTCAGGTAAGGATCCATGTCATTCTCCCCGTTGACCGTGAACACGTTAGAAGTGGACGGCAGACCGGAAGTTTGGAAATTGCCATAACCCATGCCGGTGTTCATGGTTACACCGGGTGCCGTCTGGGCAACGTAGGTGATGTCGTTACCGCCGTTGGGTTGATTGGCGATCATGTTTTGATCGAAGCTGGTGGACAGGTCGGCATTGTCTGCATTCACCAGCGGGGCCGCACCTGTGACCTCTACGGTCTGCGAACTGCTGCCAACCGCCATCTTCACATCGGCCACAGTGGCTTGGCCGATGTTGACGCTTGTCTGTGCTTCCGCTTTACTGAAGCCCTGGGCGTTTACACTCACGGTATAGCTACCCGGGCTCAGCAGTGAAAATCGGTAGGTTCCGTTGGAACCGGTTGTCGAAGTACGCGTCGACCCGTTGGCGTCGCTCTTCAGCGTAACCGTAGCGCCGGACACAACCGCGCCGCTTGGATCTGTGACCGTACCAGTCAAATCACCGGAAACCAGCGACTGCGCCACCAATGAAGGCACCGTCACTGCGGCGATTACTAGGACAGCCAGAATTCCGACGATCAGTTTTTTTGCTGTCATATGTCCTCTCAAATGCATTTACCTTGTCTCAGTTGCCGGAACCTGTCGCAATTGTCTGGAACTTCGCAGGATTTATCGACTAAATCCCATGGGCACGCTGTGCTTGAAGCAGGCTCTCGACTTGTTTAGCAGTTACATTCGCAATACTGTTGCCACCTTGCTTATGAAGCATTTGCTGGTAGTTACGGAGGACAATCGCTGGACAGTGTATGAGTTCTTAGAGATGTGATAGCTGCGCTCGTCGCCTTTCTCATGTGGTTTGAAGTAGTTCTCTGTTGGTCCGTCACCGACTTCTGTAAGCTCACAACGAAAGAAGAAGAGCTTTACCTAGATATGGAATTCCGAAGATGGCTAATCATTTAGGGACCTCGTGAGGGCTAAGGTCGGATGGGTGCGCTACTATCGACCGTGAGCAGATGCGACGCTCAATGCTTAGGTTGTGGCGCGATTAATAAGCAGGGCTGAGCTATATAACAAAGTAGGATAACTACTGACTTTAACGCTACTTTCGGAAGTCGGGCTTGAGCAGCGCGCGGGTTGCGCTGCCGCTCGCGCAGTGCGGCAGGCTCATTACCATTCGAAGGAAGCAGGCGGGACTGGCCGGGATACCGTAGTTCAGTCTTGACAAGTTTAGGTCGCGCAGGTGACCGCTACGGTGGATTCCATGCAAGGTATTAAAGAGAAAATGCGGATGCAACTGCATCTTCAGCGCCTACAGTTCGCTGGCCGCGAGCGCTTGCTGATATTCGGATCTGGATGAGGGGTTGGTCGGCCGCAAGGGATGAACCGATACGAAAGCCATTTGAATTTACGGAAGCTTGGTGTGAGTTCGCAAAACAACTGGCGACAGAGTCCAATGGCTGGTAGAACTTCTAAGAGCGATATCTTTATGTTAATCGGCGAGAGCTACACCGTTTTCGGCCCGCGTTTACTGTCGTTGATGAATAAAGGCCGGAAGTCTGTCACAATTGTCGTCCGCCGCAGATCGACCTGCGCTAAAGTATGAGGAATGGACAAGGAAGGATGAAATGGTTTCTTCGGATGAATCTGGGTGAAACAGCCTCGAGGGGGACAAGGGATAAAATCCGAGCCATTACTTTACTCGTAGCACTCTGCCTCACGATTCTTCCGGCTCTTGCTCAGGTAGACCAAAAGGCGCGTCCTGCGCCCGATTTCGGAGCGGGCGGCGTATGGCTCGACCAGGGCGCTCCGGTACCGCACCACATCTCCGACTATCATGGCCAGGTCGTGCTTGTCGATTTTTGGGAGTACACCTGCATCAATTGTATCCGTGACTTCGCAGTGGTCAAACGCTGGTACACCAAGTATCACCCCTACGGTTTTGAAGTCATTGGCGTGCATTTCGGCGAATTCAATATCGGCTTCAACGTCGACAATGTGCGCGTGGCAGCGCAGCGCTATCGGCTGCCGTGGCCAGTGGTCGCCGATCAGGAGGGCACAACCTGGAAAGCATACGCTTCCGATGGCTGGCCCGATCGTTACCTCATCGACCCCCAGGGCAACATCGTGATGAAAATATTTGGCGAAGGCTATGACCGCGAAATGGAAACCAAGATTCGCGAGCTGCTCGCCGTAGCTCATCCCGAGGTCATGAAGGTTCCACTCGATCCCGACCAGGACGAAGCCACACAGAAATGCGGCATCACGACCCAGGAGACATATGTCGGCGAACTTTATGGCCGTGGATCGGTTGATGACATGGGAGACCATCACGCCGGGGAGACCGTCGATTTCCTGCCCCCGCATTCGCCACCTGACGGAGGAGTGATGCTGGTCGGTCGCTGGCGCGTCGAGCGTGACGGCGTGACTTCGGAAGGTCATGGGGCCGCCGCCGAAGTGCGCTATCACGCACGATCACTGTACAGTGTCCTCAGCCTCATCGGCGCCAAGGAAGTCCGCGTCGACCTCTTCCAGGACGGCACTCCCATGCCCAAGGAGAGCGCTGGAGCAGATGTAAAGTTTGACAGCAGGGGAGCTTACGTGGAAGTCACCGAGCCGCGTGTGTATTACCTAGTGCGCACGCCCAACTTTGCCGCTCACCTGATTTCGTTGCAGCCGGAGGGCCCCGGCCTGACCCTGCACTCGTTTACCTACGGCAACAACTGCCAGCTCGCCGACCAGCCATAAGCTGGTCACACGAGTCGAATCCCCCAAAACTCCAACGCACTCTACGCCTCGTACTGCACCAAAGCTGCCATGCCCGCTTCCAAATGCCAAAGAACGTGACAATGGACAAACCATAGGCCGGGATTATTGGCATCGAATTCCACCGTGACGCTGTTTCTGCCAGGCACCAGCACGGTATCCCGCACCGCACCGCTAAACCGGCGATCGTTAATGGCCACCACCTGAAACGAGTGCCCGTGCAGGTGCATGGGGTGCGACATGGGCGTTTCATTGACGAACTTCAGTCCCACTCGCTGCCCAGACTTGACCCGCACTTGCGGCTGCTGGCTTCCCGGATTACTCACGTCAAATGCCTGCCCATTGATAAGCCACTCGTAGCGGCTCATATTGCCTTGCAAGCGCAAGACGGTCACCTGATCGGCAGCTTTGTCCCTCAGCGGCTTCGCTGCCGCCAGTTGGCTTTCCAATCCCAGCGTGAGCAGTCCGCTGGGCGAGGAATTCTTTGCCGGCACGCGCTGAATCTGAGCGCCCGACGTAGCGAGGACAATTCCGGTTTGTTCCATCGAAAATTCACGTAAAGCCAGGATCGGAAATGCGCCTCCATCATGTGGCAGCTGCACCCGAACATCGATGCGCTGCGCGATGGCCAGCGGAAAGCGCCCGCCCTGGATGGGCTTAACAGGCATGCCATCCGTGGCAATCAGCTCTCCGGTCAAAGCTCCCAAGTCGATGAAGAAATTCGTGCCACTACTGCCGTTGATAATCCGCAAACGCACCCGCCCGCCCTTCTCAACCTTCACCACCTCCGGATCGTTCAGGGTGCGATCGTTCGCCAGGTAAGCATCGTAGTTCACGTCGTTGGCGTCTGGCGTGCCGGCTGCCATCTTCATGGTTTGCGCGGTCTGCGCCGGCGTGGCGCTACCTGTCCCTGACATGGTCAGCGGCTCTCCTTCGCCAATCACCGACATCCCCGGCGACTTCTGCCGCAGCTTGGCGTAGATTTCCTTGGGCGGAGTGAAGCTGAAGTCCGACAGGAACAGCACAACTTCCTGCTCATCGCGCGCCTGATCGGCCGGATCGTGCACGATCAAGGGAGCTGCCAGCAAGAAAGCCTCCTGCAATCCCTGATGAGAGTGCATCCAATGCGTGCCCGCGGGACGAAGCGGAAAGTTATAAAAGTTGCTGGCATCGGGGCGGACCACAGGTTGCGTAACGCCGGGGACGCCATCCTCATTATTCGGCGGATGCAGGCCGTGCCAGTGGATCGCCGTGGACACAGCGAGCTTGTTTTCCAGTGTCACTCGGAAGGGCTCGTTCACCACGGAGCTCATACCTTGAGTGCCGTTCGGCTGCAGCAGTCCCATTACATTCGCCGCTTTGCCGTTGATCTCCAGCGTGCGCTTCGTGGCTTGGATTGTGGTCGCCAACGCTGGCTGCGTCCGCGGTGCTTGCTGCAGAAAATAGAGCTGACCGGAGAGACTCTGGTCCGGCCGCAGCGTACTTCCAACCAAAGCACCGAACGAAGTAGCCAGGAACTGGCGGCGTGAGACCCCTCGACTCATTTGCGATTACCTCTCAGGAGAACCGCTCACATTCTATGAGACCGCTCGCACGGAGGGAACACTCAATTTGCACACTCAATTTGCACCCTGCCCGTTCGGAGGCGAATTCATCGTCTAGTAAACTGAATGCGATCGCTTCCAGTCCCGGTAACGGCTGCTGGTGCTCCAGCGGCTTTCTCCGGATAAATTCAAGGAGAAGGTCAAAGGACTCCCATGACTGATGTTCTAAAGGGTTGCGCGCTTAAGCGCCCCCTCGTCACGATCGCGCTACTCTTCCTGGTTGGCCTGGTTGGCGCTCATTCTTTCGCGCGGACTGCCACCGGCCCATCTCCGACCCAGGCACAATCTTCGCAAGCGCAGCCAGCAGCGTCGGAGCTGACGCCCGGTAGCGCCCAACTGATCACCCCGGAAGCTCTGGTAAGAGTTCTGCAATCGGCAGATGCCGGCAAGCCTCTCATCCTGAACGTCGGTCCTCACCTCATTTATATGCAGGCGCATATTCCCGGTGCCGAGTACATGGGGCCCGCTTCGGAGTCGCGCGGCATCGAGCGGTTGCGAACCCGGGCTAAGTCGTTGCCGAGAGACCAGTTCATCGTCCTGTATTGCGGATGCTGCCCGTGGAACCATTGTCCCAATGTGCGTCCTGGCTATAGCGAGTTGTACGCCATGGGATTTACCAAGGTGAAGGTACTCTATATCGCCGACAACTTCGGCACCGACTGGGTGGACAAGGGCTATCCTTCGGTCAAAGGGCAGTAGTTGTGAAATTATTTGTTTACGAGTATAGATGCTGGGCTACTTGAATCCACGGAGCGTCGATGAAGAAAATAATCCTGATTGTTGTGGCGATTATATTGGCGATCGTCCTTTACGAAGCGGCCCGCCACCGCACTGCCCAGGCTGGCCCCGTTTCAGCTACAAACCATTCTCTAGCCCCAGATTTCTCGCTAACCGATCTCAACGGTCAGCCTCTGGATCTCTCAACTTATCGGGGCAAGGTAGTTCTCNNGGATTGCAAGTTGTCGGCATTTCGATGGACGACGATCTGAAGCCTGTAGGGCCGTTCTATAAGGAGTACAAGATGAACTATCCGGTCGCATTGGGAAACGACAAACTCGCCCAAGTCTATGGAGGCATTCTCGGCTTGCCGGTAACATTCCTAATTGGCCGCGATGGCCATATTCAAGCAAAGTATGTCGGCGCGGTGGATATTTCGACGATTGAGCAGGGGGTCAAGTCGCTGCTGCAGGCCAAGTAATTCCCAGGATCGGAGGCGGTGCTCGCCCGTCACGATTCTGCCTTCTTCCCGGTCATCAGTTTCTTGCGCAGGTCCTCGGCGTAGTGATCGGTCATGCCCGCGATATAATCGCACACCACGCGTTCCAGCTTTTCGTTTTGCGCTCTCTCCTGGAAGCCGTGGGGTAGCGCCTGGGGATGAGACAGCAAGTAGTTGAAGACTTCGGTCAGCACATTCTCGGCTTTCCGCTTTTCCGGCTCCAGCGACTTGCAGTTGTAGAGCGCCTCATACAGGAAGCTCTTGGCTTCGCGACGCTCCTCTTCCACCTCGGGACTGAAACCCGCCAGCCGCTCGGGAAAATGGCGCAGCTCCTCCAGACTCGTGACCCCAGCTTGTTGAACGCGGCGGGCGGTGTTTTCGATTAGATCGGTGACGAAGCGATTCAGCACCCGCTTCAGAGCTTCGTTGAATTTCAGCTTCTCGGGAGCGTCGGGATATTTCGCTTCCGCCTCCACGTAATATCGCTCGAACACAGGCACCCGTTTGCGAATCTGCGACAGCCGCAACAACCGGGCCTCGAAGCCGTCATCCATGTCCGCAGTGCTGTAAGCAATCTCGTCGGTGAGGTCGATTAGCTGCGCCTCCAAAGGCGGACGCAGATCGAGAAGATACTCGGCCAGTTCCGGATGTTGCGCCTCGCTGTAATCGTGCGAGTGCTTGATGATTCCCTCGCGGACCTCAAAGGTCAGATTCAGGCCGCGAAACCTGGCGTAGCGCAGCTCCAGATCTTCCACCGTGCGCAAGGCTTGCAAATTGTGATCAAAAAACTCACCTCGCTCGCGCATCAGCAGATCGAGAACGCGCTCGCCCGCGTGGCCAAACGGTGGATGCCCGATGTCATGCACCAGGGCCAGCGCCTCGACCAAGTCGACATTCAGGTCCAGCGCTCCGGCAATGGTGCGCGAGATTTGCGCCACCTCCATGGTGTGGGTAAGACGGGTGCGGAAGTGGTCGGAGTAGCGGCGGGTAAAGACCTGGGTTTTGTTCTCCAGACGGCGAAAGGCGCGGGCGTGGATCACGCGATCGCGGTCCCGCTGGAACAGATTGCGATAGGGATGCGACGGCTCCGGATAGCGGCGTCCGCGCGAATCCTCGACGCCCACGGCGTAAGGAGCGAGCATAAGCGCAGTGTAGCAGGCGAGGAGTTTCCAGCAAGGCCGCCCCAGAGGAACGGGCCTGTTGCTAAGACGTCATCAGAGGAGCAGCGACCGGAATCAGTGGCGGGAAAAATCTATACCGATTGCAAATACCCACCCCGCCGCAGTGCCAAGCCACCACAGCCTTCTCTTGGACTCCCTATCGCGTAAGAGCAAGCGTCCCCATACGATATCTGCCAAGAGAAAGACCCCCAACACGGGCACCGCTAGAACCCACACGAATGGCTCGCCAGTGACAGGAACCATCCCATGCTCCTGTGGTATTCTCCAGCCGCGAGATGCAAGCACAAGGTAAAGTACGATCCCGACCGCGTTGGCGGCCATGAACATGATGTCTAGGGACTTCACGGAGCTGCCTGCTGGGCGATCTACCAGTGTGATTGACATGAGTATGTCGCCTTTCCAGAAGCCAGAGAGAAGCCCAAATTTCTGAACTGCGCCTGTTGAGCAGTGGTCAGGTCAGGAGTGGGTCGTCGACTAGTCGCCGGTGGCCATCGCCGGCGCTATCGATTCCACATCCACAATGTTGGTGGGATACTTGCCGGTGTAGCAACCGGTGCAGTAGACGCGCTCTTCGCCTTCGCCCGCCGCCTTGCGCAGACCCTCCAGCGACAGATACGCCAGCGAATCGGCGCCGATGTATTCGCGAATCTCGTCGACCGACTTGTTGGCTCCGATCAACTGGTTCTTCGAAGGCGTATCCACGCCGTAGTAGCACGGCGAGATGGTGGGCGGGCAGGAGATGCGGAAATGCACTTCCTTGGCGCCGGCATCGCGCACCATGCGAACGATCTTCTTGCTGGTGGTGCCGCGCACGATGGAATCGTCAATCAGCACCACGCGTTTGCCCGTCAGCACGTGACGCACAGGGTTCAGCTTGAGCTTCACCCCGAAGTCGCGCACCCGCTGCTCCGGCTCGATGAAGGTGCGCCCGACGTAATGATTGCGGATCAATCCGAACTGCAGGGGAATGCCGCTCTCGTGCGAGAAGCCCATGGCCGCGGTCACCCCGGAATCGGGCACGGGTACCACAATGTCGGCATCGACCGGCGATTCCAGCGCAAGCTGACGGCCCATGGCGTCGCGCGAAGCCTGCACCGCTCGACCGAAGACCATGCTGTCGGGCCGCGAAAAATACACGTGCTCGAAGATGCAGCTCGATTGCGGCTGTTGCGCCGAATAAAAACGCGAATGCACCCCCTCGGGACCGACGATGACCAGCTCGCCCGGTTTCACCTCGCGCTCATAGGTAGCGCCAATCAGATCGAAGGCGCAGGTCTCGGAAGCGAACACAATGGTATCGGCGCGATGCGCTGCCTGTCCGGAAATACGGCCCATGACCAGCGGACGGAATCCACGCGGATCGCGTACTGCGAAGACCCGATCGGGAGTGAGCATCACCAGTGAAAACGCGCCCTCCAGGCGGCGCAACGAATCGGCCATGGCGTCGCCCAGCGTCTGCTCGCGCGAACGGGCGATGAGGTGGACGATGACCTCGGTGTCACTCGTGGTCTGGAAGATGGAGCCCTGCTGGTCCAGCTGCGCACGGACTTCGAGCGCATTGGTGATGTTGCCATTGTGCGCCAGCGCGATCTTGCCCTTGTTGCACTCCACCATGATGGGCTGGGCGTTGAGCAGCGCCGAATCGCCGGTGGTGGAGTAGCGCGTGTGTCCGATGGCGAGCGAGCCGGGAACGCGGGCCAGCGCGTCGGCATTGAAGATGTCGGAAACCAGCCCCATGGCTTTGTGCAGTTGCAACCGCTCGCCGTTGGAAGCGGCAATGCCCGCCGACTCCTGCCCGCGATGCTGCAGCGCGTACAGGCTCAGGTAGGCGAGCTTGGAGGCTTCGGGATGGCCGTAGATGGCCACCACGCCACATTCTTCGCGTAGCTTGTCGGAGGGAATCAGCATCGCTCACCTGATCGATAGTGTCGCCGGCTGAAGCCGGCTCGGATGTTATGAAACACTTGTTGGACGCTGGCCTAAAGGCCATCTCTACGCACTTCGACTCGCGTCAACCCCGCNNCGACGCACGCCGTTAGCTCTTCTGCAGCGCTGCCGGCACCAGCCTCTCTTCCGTTTCCACGTGCAAGGCGCGTTCCAGCGCGCTGGCCCACGCTTCCCGCAATTCCGAAACGCTGGCCGCGGCAACGGTTGTTCCGTCCACCTGAATTTCCACTTGATCGGAGACGGTATTGCCGATGCGGTCCGCTGCGAGGCCAAATTGTACCGCTATTTGTTGGATTCGCTCGACGTTTTCCGGGTCGCAGGAAATAAGAATGCGGCTGGCATCCTCGCCGAAGAGAACGAATTCAGGCACTAGCCCGTAAGAGCTAAGATCGACCTGCGCGCCAATGCCGCGGGCGAATCCGCATTCGGCCAGGGTAGCGGCCACTCCACCTTCCGAGCAGTCTTTCGCCGAATCGACCAGGCCTGCCGTAATGATCTGCACAATCGCCTTCTGCAGCGCCGCTTCCTGCTGCAGTTCCAGCGACGGCGGAAAGCCCCACACCTGCCCAAGGATTTCCTTGGCATATTCGGACGAGCCAAACTCCGCCTCCACATCGGCAGCGTCTCCCGGCTCCGAGCCGCGCAGGACAACCACAGCTCGCCCGGCCTGGCGGAAATGCGGGCCAACGGCCGTATGCACGTCTTCCAAAATACCAACCACGCCCATGACCGGCGTCGGATAAATCCCCTCACCCAGCGTCTCGTTATAGAAGCTGACGTTACCGCCCGTGATTGGCGTCTCCAGCTCTTCGCAGGCCTTGGTGATGCCGTCGATGGTCTGTGAAAACTGCCACATGATGTGCGGCTTCTCGGGATTTCCGAAGTTCAGACAATTCGTGGCCGCAATCGGCGTCGCTCCCGTGCAAGCTACGTTACGTGCCGACTCCGCCACGGCATGCATGGCTCCCAGCTTGGGATCGAGATAGCACCAGCGGGCGTTGCCATCGAGCGCCATGGCCAGTCCGCGCTGCGTACCTTTCACCCGAATCACGCCGCCCTCGCCGCCGGGGCCTTCAACCGTGTTGATCTGCACCATCGAATCGTATTGCTGGAAGACCCAGCGCTTGGAGCAGATGTTCGGGCTGGCCAGCAGGCGTTTCAGCTCATCGGTGAACTCGCTCTTCTGGCCGAGCGAAATGTTGTCAGGGACTTCGCGCGGAACCGGCGGTTCCCAGCGTTCCAGCGGACGGCGATAGAGGGGAGCGTCATCGGTCAGCGCGGCATTGGGAATCTCGGCGACAACCTTGCCGTGCTCCAGCACGCGCATTGCAGGCTGGCCGATTACACGGCCAATGGTCACGGCATCGAGTCCCCATTTCTGGAAGACGCGGAAGACTTCGTCCTCGCGTCCATTTTCAGCGACCAGCAGCATGCGCTCCTGCGACTCGCTCAACATGATCTCGTAGGGCGTCATGCCGGTCTCGCGTTGGGGCACCAGGTCCAGTTCAATTTCCAGGCCTACGCCGCCGCGTCCGCCCATCTCGCACGTCGAACACGTCAAGCCCGCCGCGCCCATGTCCTGAATGCCGATGATCGCACCGGTCTGCATCGCTTCCAGACAAGCTTCGAGCAGCAGCTTCTCTAGGAAGGGATCGCCCACCTGCACGTTGGGGCGCTTGGCTTCGGACTCTTCGCTGAACTCCTCGCTGGCCATGGTCGCGCCGTGAATGCCGTCGCGCCCAGTTTTCGAGCCCACGTAGATCACCGGATTGCCTTCGCCCGCGGCTTTGGCGTAGAAGATCTGATCGCGCCGCACCAATCCTAGCGCGAACGCGTTGACCAGCGGATTGCCCGAGTAGCAGCTTTCGAACTTCACTTCGCCGCCGACGTTGGGCACGCCAAAGCAGTTGCCGTAAGAGGCAACGCCGCTGACCACACCCTCCAGCACGGAGTGATTCTTGTGCAACGTCGCCTGGTCGAGTCCGGGCTGCGGAGTAATCGGCCCGAAGCGTAGAGAATCCATGATCGCAACCGGCCGCGCCCCCATGGTAAAGATGTCGCGCAGAATTCCGCCCACGCCGGTGGCTGCGCCCTGAAACGGCTCGATGAACGAGGGATGATTGTGCGACTCGATCTTGAAGGCGCAAGCCCAGCCGTCGCCGATGTCGATGATGCCGGCGTTCTCGCCCGGACCTTGCAGCACGCGGCGGCTGTGCGTGGGCAAGCGCTTAAGGTGCACGCGCGACGACTTGTAGGAGCAATGTTCGCTCCACATCACGCTGAAAATGCCCAGTTCGGTGAACGTAGGCTCGCGGCCCAGCGACTTCAGCAGGCGGTCGTATTCCTCCGCCGAGATACCGTGGTCGCGAAGCACTTCTGGAGTGAGGGTGGGTTCTTGAGCGAGGCTGGGAGCACTTTCGACTGAGTTCATGGCGAAGGGGTAGAAACTCTATTTTCGCACGCCACGCAATGGCGTGGCGGGAAAAACTGGCGGGAGTGAGCCAGGCGCGGTTTATGGCATCCATCACTGGTGATGTAAGTTTCCT
>PMWW01000098.1 GCA_003165795.1 Acidobacteriaceae bacterium | reverse complement strand
AGATCAGAGTAGCGAAATCAGCTTTTCGCGGTGTCCCGCTGTCCCAATGCCTACCCCTGAGACAACGAGACAGAATCGCCATCCAACAACCCTAGCTCCCGCGCCCTTTTTCTCAGCCGCTCTGCTTTACTTCTGGAGATACCCAGCTCTTCGGCAGCACCGCGAATACTAGCGCCGTCCCGGAACTGAGCCGCCGCGCGTTGCAAAAGTGCGTCCTCAGCATCGCTCACGGTCCAGTGTGCTGCCCCAGTCCCTTCCAACTGCATACGCACCTCGAACGGTTTAGCGTCATCACCATGAAAGCCACGACATTTTTCGTACCGAACCTCGCAGCGCAGGCCATCGCTCGCCGAGTAGTCCGAGGGATGCTGAAGCGCAATGACAGTGTCCAGCAGGTCTTCCCGGCGCGATGTACCTCGCTGGGCACCCGATTTGCCCGCATGGTGTGCCACCAGAGCGGAAAGCCCCTGTTGACGTAATCGAAGCAGCCAACCCTGCATCGGCAACCAACTCTCGCCCTCGTTCTCCTTTCCAGAGCGGCAGAGCGCGCTGAGGTTGTCGAGCACCAGCAACTCCGCCCCTGAAAGTTCACGCTCTACGAGCATTTGCCCTTCGGGAGTAGCAAGGTCGGGCATCGGCTGGCTTTGCATGTCTGGCGTGATGATCCGCAGATAGTCTGGCGCTGGCAATTTCGGTTCGGATTGCGGTATGCCCGCCTCAATTGACCTGATGCGCTGTTGCAGTGTGCTTGCTGGCAGTTCACCGTCAACGAACAGCACCTTTCGCGGCTTGCTCGCCTTCCAGTGCAGAAACGTGCCGCCACTGGCAACAGCTAGGGCGATTCCGAGCGCAAGGTATGTCTTGCCCAACCCGCGCTTTGAATAGAGCATTACGAGTCCCTGAGCTGGGAGAAACGGGGCCAGCACCATTTCGCGCGCGGGTATTTCCAGGGCTAGGAATTCGTCGATTCCACAAGCCTGCAAGCGCCTCGTGTGCCCCCCAATCGACAACCTGGCGATTTCAGATGCGCGTTCCCAACATTCCTCGGGTGTCGCACTAGGGCTGAGAGCAGAGTTCAGCAACTTCTCTGCCTTTTGTGCAACTTGGCGCAGTACCGCTTTTTCTCTTATCACTTCGCAAAGTGGCGTGAGATTTCGCCTTTCAACTGCTCCGATTTGCAAGTCAGTCAGGTAAGCGCCGACACCGCTGCCGACACCGCTGAATGGCCTTTCCTTGTCCAACCTCTCGGCCAATGAGGTATCGTCAAAACCACCGTTTTTGCGTCCCAGCTCCAACATCACACGGAAGATGCGCCGATGATCCTCTAGCGAGAAATCCTCGGGTCGTAAAATCTGTGCCGCATCGTTCCAGAGCTCGCTCTTAAGAAGCAGGCTGCCAAGAAGAGCACGTTCGATCTCCGGTTTGGCGGGAAGGTGGGATTCAGTGTCGTCTGCCATAGTTCCACCTCGCGGACATTCTCTGAAGCTCCGAACGGTCCGATTCCGTCGTGTTGGGACTGTTGATAAACACGAGCGCAACCAATGTCCGTGCGAATTCGTGGTCGCGTAACACTTCCTGAAGGACAAGCATGACTTCTGTCGCCTCGTCCTGGCCCATCGTCGCTGGCATGATTACCGTTCCTCCAATGCAGGAACCATGCCGCCCTCGATCTTCGCGTCCGCCAGGAAGCGCGACACCTCGGCAGGGTCAAATAGCAGGCGTCGGCAAATTCGGACGGGGCGAAGTCTCCCCTTACGTACCCATGCCCTAATGGTGTGCGGGCTGACTCGAAGCAAATCCGACACTTCGATCAAGGTCAAAAGCCGTTCGGTCATTGCGCCAGCCCTTTCTCTCTGAGGCGTTCTTGCACGGAATCTTTAGAGATTCGCCACTGACCATCGATCTTTTGGGCACGCAGTCTCCCATCCCACAAGAGGGTGTAAACCTGTGTGACACCTACTCGTAGTTCTGCGGCAGCCTCCCGAACGCTGAGTGTCTTGCCGTTTTGCATTTCACACCTCCGATTTCTGTTGCGGTTCTAGGAGTAGTATGCCTAGAATATTGTCTGTGAACAATAGTCTAGAACGCAGATTCGAAAAAATCGGTATTGAACTCCAAACCGGTACTCGGAATGTCTTGCTAGAGGGAGACGACATCACTGGCGAGTGGGCCCCTGCGGCGGTGGTGCATCGGATCGATGAGCCGCGCGCAATTGCACTTGAATTGTTGAACGCTACCCACGTCGGCAAGCGCAGTTACGCAAATGCGGCCTTGGCCTTCACAGAGAAGTTTGGTCCGCTTACGATTCCCTTCGGCCAGGACGCATCATTCAAGTTTTCGATCAGCGAATGGAAGGCAGCGAGACAGAACCTTCACATTGCATGGAAGGTCGCTTCGAGCGCGGCGAAGCTGAATCAGCCGTTTTACCTGCCCCTCGACGGCGATCACTTCAGTTTTGATAAGGGACGAATTACATTCTGCACGCAAAAGCTCCTTACATATGCAGCCCTTGAGATTGCTTCAATTCCCGCTGCGAGGCTGCGGAGGTGTGCGAATTTTGGGCACGGCTGCGAATCCCCGTTCTTTTTTGCGAGCGATCTACGTGAGAAGTATTGCAGCCAGACGTGCGCGAACGAAGCGAAGAAGAGGGCGAAATTGAAATGGTGGAACGACAACAGGAAAGGTGGGGAAGATGGCACTCGTAAAACGCGGTAAGACGTGGCACACACACTTCTTCGTAGACGGCCAGCGGTTCCGGCAATCGCTGGAGACTAGCGACTGGCGCGAGGCGCAGGCCAAAGAGAAAGACCTCATCGCGGATGCAAAGGCAGGCAAGCTCTCTCCGACAAAGCAGGAATTTGCGCGGCTGACGTTCCGCGAGGCTGCCGAGCAATTCTTGCAAGATCGTAGCCCTCATCTCGCGCCTCTGAGCATTCGGACGGAACGAGAGCGGGCGAAGGTCGTGAATCGGACGTTCGGAGAAATGCGGGTGTCCCAAGTCACGGCGGATACGGTTCTGGCCTTCGTACGTGAGCGCAAAGCCGCTGGAATCGCCAACGCCACGGTGAACCGCGAATTAGACATCATCCGCGGCGTTCTGAAAAAGGCGAAGCGCTGGCACCTGTTTGCTGACGAGATTCGGCCCCTTCCTGTTCATCAGAGTATCGGGCGAGCACTCGGATACGATGAGAAACTCCGTCTGCTGAAAGTCGCAGCCTCTCGCCCCGAGTGGCAGAACGCGGCTTGGGCTGCATCTCTCGCTTTAAACACCACAATGCGAGGCTGCGAGATCAAGCAATTGTGCTGGCGCGATATTGACCTCATGGAAAAAACGCTCACCATTCGCAAGAGCAAGACGGAGGCTGGCGAACGTGTGATTCCGCTTAACACTGATGCGTGGAATGCCGTTCTTTCGCTTTACGGGCGCGCACGAGGGCTTGGAGAGGTGCGGCCTGGGGATTATGTGTTCCCCGCGTGCGAAGCCTCGCATTTCGACGCTACGCGCCCACAGGCAAGCTGGCGCACGGCATGGCGCAACCTGACGAGAGCGGTTCAGTGTCCCGATTGTGGCAAGCTCCAATGCCCCTCGGAGACTTGCAGCAACCGCGAATGCAGCGCGGTCATAAGCAATCTCAAAAGCCCTCTTGCGGGACTGAGGTTCCACGATCTTCGTCACCATGCAATCACCGAGCTTGCCGAGTCCCAAGCGAGTGACAGCACAGTGATGGCGATTGCCGGTCACGTCTCACCCAAGATGCTCCAGCATTACTCGCATGTCCGCATTCAGGCGAAGCGCACGGCCCTCGATTCGCTCTCGACACGGCGGGCGGACTTGGCGAATTTAGGGGGCAAACCAGGGGGTTACGACACAAACCACGACACAAAATCGCCTGAGAGTCCTGAGCAGGTTCCGCAAGTGATTGAAAATATGGTGGAGCTAGCCGGCCTCGAACCGGCGACCTCATCGTTGCGAACGATGCGCTCTCCCAGCTGAGCTATAGCCCCACAGAAGAAAGGGACAACACGTGCCAGCGTATTCCGCGCCAGCCTCGTCCATTATACAAACAACTCATCGCCGCGAAAACGGCATCCCCTTCCGTCCATCATGACGGCAGCTCATCCAGCGCCAATGCCAGGCGCTCGAAGGCGGCCCGTGTCATGTCGGGATCGCCACCGATTCCCAGGCGAAAGTGTCGCGGCATGTTGAAGTAACTTCCGGGAACGACGCTGGTCTCATACTTCTCCCGCAACCGTCGATCGAGACCGTCCACGCTCCCGGATTTCAACCTCGGAAAGGCAACGGTGCCAAACTCCGGCTGGAAGCACTCAAGGTCGTCGCGCGATCGCAGGAACGCATCCCGGGCCGGGCGGTTGGCGTCCAGCAGTTTCTTCGCACGGGCCGCCACACGGTCAAGATTGTCGAGCGCGATCACGCTGAGCAGATCCGCTGGAAATGCGGCATTCACGCCGTACAGGTCGTTGATGTGCCACATGCGCCGGGTCAATTCCGGATTGGCCAGCACCCATCCGCAACGCAGTCCACTCAGGCCATAAGCCTTGGTTAAGCTGCTGGTCACCAAAAAGTGTTCGCCCAGGTGTATTGCCGGACGCGGACGCCGATCGTACAGCGCCTCCAGATAGACTTCGTCCACCAGCACGCGTGCGCCGTGGTTCCTGGCCAGCTCGCCGATCGCGCGCATAGTCCGTTCATCGATGTAAGCGCCGGTCGGATTATGGAGATTGGTGAGAACAATCAACCGCGTCCGCGGAGTCATCTGCCGCTCGACCTCTTCCTCATCGACGCGGAACCCATCCTCCATCCGCCTTTTGAAGTAGCGCACGGTTGCCCCGAGATATTGCAAGGTCGTAACCAACAACTCGTAGGTCGGATGTTCCACCAGAGCTTCCTCGCCCGGCTCCAGCGTTGCCGCCAGCGCCAGATGATTGGCCATCGATGTACCGGCAACCGTCACCACGCACTCCGGCGGGACGCCATTCATCCTTGCCAGCCGCTCCTTCAAAGGCGCATAGCCGTAAAGAGTCGGGCCATTGATCTCCAAGTCTTCCAGCTTCACCGGCAGCTCCGCCAGGGGACAACTCATGATGCCACTTGCCGCCAGATTGTACTTCGCTGCCGAACGCAGCTTGGCGAACTGCATGTACGGCGAACCGATGTGCGTGCGCGATGGCATCACCCTCTTCCATCCTCCGCTTTTTGTTTCGACGCCCAAAAGGCATACACCGGCAGGCCCAACACCAAAATCGCCATACCGAGCAGGCTGTTCCTCGGGTACTTGTAGATGGTATTGATAACGACCAGCCATGACACCAGCACGAACACTCCAGTGGTAAAGGGATGGCCAGGCGCGCGGTATCCTCGCATCCGGCGGTCCGTTGTCTTGGCTTCCCTGCTGCGAAACACGAACAGGCTCGCTCCGGTGAGGCCGAAAAACAGGAAGTCCATCGACACAACATAGTTCAAGATCTGTTCGTAGCGTCCCGAGAGCGCCACCACAATCGTCCACACACTTTGCAGGATAATCGCTACTACGGGAACGTGTGTGTGCTCAGTCACTTTGGCTACGCTGCGAAAGAACAGCCTATCGCGTGCCATGGCGAAGTAGACGCGCGGAGCGGTCAATACCGACTGGCTCAGAAATCCCAATGTCGACACCGCAATGCCGAGTGCAATCAGACGCGCACCGGCACCACCCATCGCAATGCGCATCACCGCAGTCGCCGGTGCTCTGGTGTCAGCCAACCCTTGCGGCCCCAGCGTGCGCACGCAGACAAAGTTCACCCCAATGTAAAGCACGATCACTCCTGCCACACCCATCACCAGCGCACGCGACAAGTTCTTGCGCGGCTCCTTCACCTCTTCGGCGATGAAATTCGAGGTTTGCCATCCGCCGAAGGCAAACAGCACCGGAATCATCGCCGCCCCAATCGCGGTCACCAAGTCGAGCGACGGTGCACGATCAAGCACGGGATGCAACAAAGGGTGCGGCGAACGCACCCGGAACAGGCCCGCGGCTATCAGTCCGACGATGGCGGCAATTTTCAGCAGCATCAGCATGCTTTGCACCCGGCTGCCCAACTTCACGCCGAGGCAATTGACAATGGTCAGTGCGGCAATAGTGAGGACGACAATCAGACGCTCTGGCGCCGCCCAGCCCGTAAGTTCCAGCAGATAGCGGGCGAAGGTTACCGTGACCGCGGCCATGCCTCCGGTTTGGATCACCAGCAGCAGCACCCATCCATAAAGAAAGCCAACCGCCGGATGGAACGCCTCGCGCAGATAGGCATACTGCCCGCCCACTTGCGGCCGTCGCGCCGCCAGCTCCGCATAGACGAAAGCGCCCAGCATGGCCACAACGCCGCCCGCAATCCACGCCCCCAGAATGAGGAACGGTGTGTGCAGTTGCTGCGCGACGACATAGGGATTGATAAAGATGCCGGCGCCAATAATGCCACCCATCACGATCATGGTGGCGTCGAACAGCCCGACCTGCCGGAGCAGCCCTGATGAAGATGTCGGCTGATGCGAGTTGGGACGCTCGGCGTTCAATGGACGGAGAATGGCAGGGATGCTCGCAGCAACGACTGTACCATGGTGCAAAGACCGCCGGAGAAGGGTCGTGACGAATTCGGAATAGACGAAACAAAACCCAGTTTGCGGTCTGCCCCTAGCTGCGAAGATCCGAGCCACCGCCTTCGCGTCCAGCGCGTTGGCATCCAAGCCGTAAACTGTGTCCGTTGGAAACGCCACCAGCTTGTCTGCGTGCAACAGCCACGCGGCGGGTTGAATCCCTTCTTGTGGCACCGCCCGGGGGCTTCCCCCCGTGGTTACGGAGTCCTGGCGTGAGAAGGATTGGCGGAGTTTGCCGTATCAACGTCGACATGCACGCCAGAACTGGGCGAGATGTCTGGGGGATAGCAATTTCCATCCGCCGCGTAAGTCTGTTGGCAGGCTGCGGTCATCTCCGGCCGTCGCGGCGATTGAGCGAATTGCCACGCGTCGGCGAACGGTACTCCGCTGCCAGCTGGACCCGGTGGTGGCTCGGGAAAAACGCACCCTGGCGATGGAAGGCACTGATCGTTGCTGACGAAGAAATGGATTTCGCGCTTGCCGGCATTCTCGCGAATGTCGTTGGCGGTCACGATGGAAACGGTGGCCGATTCATGAAACGCAATTCCCGAACAATAGATCCCCGCGCCATAACCGCCGCGGGTCACCCCGTCGACCCAGGCGTGAATGTAGGCGCGTTGCTCGGGCAGCATCCGGCCGCCCTGCTCCTGATCGAGAAAAAGAATCGAACCGTGGGGAAAGCCCTCCTGTCGCGCCGACCACAGGGCCTTGGTCGCATCGCTCGCGCCAACGCGTGCCGCATTTCCCGAAGCTTTAAGCGGTGCGTACTCGCGACCGTTAAACAGCAGCAGGAAGCCGTATCCCATGGATTCCAGCGGCTTGCGTTTACCCTGCCAGGTGTTGCGATTGGCGCCGGGAGGATTGTTCAGCCAGTATCCAGTGAATGCGAACGTCTTGCGCAGTGTCAACATATTGGCGTCGCCCGGATAGTCGTTGCGATCCAGGCCGAGATAGGCATGCTGCGGCGATTGAGCGCGCGTCACCGGCACCGCGGCTAGCGTGAACGATAGGAGCGCAAGTGCAACCACGCGACGGGAAGTTCTGAACATCTCATTACTAATATCGCACGTTCCGGCAAGATTCTGTCGCAGCGAAAACCGAACTGTAGTGCGAGGCGGGCCAAATGCGGACCGCAGAATGTTAAGCTACCAGCTGACGGCTGACGGTCGATAGCTTTCTACTCCCATGATCCTCAACGCCCTGCACAAGATCGCCAATCATCGTGGGTCGCTCACTCGCGAGGAAGCACGCAAGGTCATGTCGCAGATTCTGCGCGGCGAGGCTACCGACGCGCAGATCGGCGCTTTGTTGGTCGCGTTGCACATGAAGGGCGAGACGGTTGAGGAAATCGTCGGCTTCGCCCAGGCCATCCGCGAGGAGGCCACACCTTTGACAAACGAGGATGGCGAGGCGCTCGACCTCAGCGGAACGGGACGTGATGCGTTAGTGGATACCTGCGGCACCGGCGGCGACACCAGCGGCACCTTCAATATCTCGACCGCAACCGCTCTGGTGATTGCCGGGGCCGGGGTCCGAGTTGCCAAACATGGCAACCGTAGCATCAGTTCCAAGTGCGGTTCGGCCGACGTGATGGAAGCGCTCGGGGTCAACATCGACCTGCCGCCGGCTCGCATCGCCGCCTGCCTGCGCGATACCGGCATCGCCTTCCTGTTCGCCCCCGCGCTGCATTCGGCGATGAAATATGTCCAACCGGCGCGTCGCGAACTGCGCCTGCGCACGGTCTTCAATCTGCTGGGGCCGCTCACCAATCCGGCTCAATCTTCGGCGCAAGTGGTGGGCGTCTATTCCGCCGATCTGGTCGAGAAGCTGGCCGAAGCGTTAAGCGAACTCGGACTGCGGCGCGCCCTGGTTGTCCACGGACGCGATGGACTGGATGAAATCACCATCACCGGACCCAGCAAGATTGCCGAGGTCCGCGGCGGTCAAGTGCACGTGTATGAGGTCGCGCCCGAGGATTTTGGCTTACGCCGCGCGCCGCTCGAAGAAATCGCCGGCGGCGATGCCCAGCAAAACGCAGCCATGATTCGCGCCATTCTTGAGGGCGAGCGCTCCAGCCGGCGTGATGTCGTGCTGCTCAATGCTGCCGCCGCGCTGGTCGCCGCCGGACACGCCGACCACATCAACGACGCCGTGCCCTTGGCCGCTTATGCCATCGACAGCGGCCACGCACGTCAACGGCTGCAATTGCTGGTGGAGTTTACGAAGCAGTGGGCGGTGGATCGTGACTAGTGGATCGTTCTTACGGGGCGACAGGAAATTTACAGACGATGCTACTGCTCTCTGAACCGTCGGACACTAAGATCCGGAAGTTTCTTGCTCGGGCGGCTGAATCCAATTTCACATACTCCGAAATTGGAGCAACCTTGGCGTTGATCCCTCCTCTATTCACGGTTGATCGCAACAGAATAAGACTGGGCAGTGGATCGCGCACTTGGCGGGGAGCCGTCGAAGCTGTCAAGAAATGGGAGATGTTTAACCTTGGGTGGGTTCGACTCTATTGGCCTGATACTCCGCTCGCCACCAATAAGAATGTAGCTATTCAGGCTCACCACATGGGTTGCTATTGGCTGAATGCTTGCCGAATCGTTTATGTCATCGATGAGGATGGTCCAGTAAAGCGTTTTGGCTTCGCCTACGGAACGCTTGACGATCATGCGGAATCTGGCGAGGAACGCTTCCTGGTGGAATGGAACCGTGAGTCAGACGAGGTGTCCTACGACTTGCTGGCTTTTTCGCGTCCGCATCAATTCCTGTCTCGCGTCGGTCGACCGTTTGCGCGAATACTGCAAAAGCGGTTCGCCGCGCAGTCGAAGGCAGCAATGGTACGGGCCATCGCAAGAGCGGATCGTGAAAACTGATAGCTGACAGCTGAAGGCCGACAGCTCTCTATTGTTGCTGATTCTGCTGTGACGGAAAGTTGCCACCCGAAGGTTGCGGCGCATTCTGCTGCTGTCCAAATCCGTTTTGCTGCTGACCATTCTGTTGCTGGCCGAAACCGTTCTGCTGCTGGCCGAAGGCGCCTTGTGGTCCGTTCATCTGGCTGGCGGGAGTTCCTATCTGGGCTCCGCCAATAGTCGTGGGCTGGTAGGGCCCGCGCAGCAAGACGTTCTGGAAGGTGTCCATGATCGGGTTATAGATGAACTGCCACTCGTTGTAGGTCTTCTTCTTGTTGTAGATGCGAATCGTGGGATCTTTGCTCAGGCTGGCGACGCCCACGATGGCCCCACCCCCAAAGGTCTGCGTGCCGCCAGTCGTGTTTTGCCCAAAAGGCGAGCTGCCCGGAAGACTGCTTGAACCGGGTTGGTTGATGCCAGAGGTAGCGTTCTGGGCGAAGGGTGAGTTGCCCTGCTGGCTTCCGCTTTCGCTTTGTCCGCTGTTAACCGAGCTTGCCTGGGGGCCGAGTGCTTGACTGTTCGAGTTGGGAGAATACAACACATTGGGATCTTGATTTCCCTGGGAAGACGGTGCCGCAAAGCTGCTCGAAAATGGGTTGGGCGGCTGCGACTGCTGTTGCTGCGAGCTGGAGTAAGGGCTGCCCAATCCGGACGAAGACGCACCCGTAGTCAGGGCCCCGCCCGGAGTTAGCCCGCCTGCTTGCGAAGCCAATGCTGCTGCCGGGGTGCCTGGTGCTGCCGTGTTCAGCAGAGTCGCAATGTCTCCGTAGTTCAGCAGCCTCCACTTGCCATCCTTGGTGAGCGGATCTTTGTAGCGCTTGCGAAGGAAACGGATCTGGTTGGTGTTATCGAGTTGCTCCAAGGTTGCAGGATACCGGCCAAACTTCTTGTAATACTTCTTGATAGCGCGCGCGTACTCGGTGCCGCGATGGATCATCTCTTCCTCGCGGTCACGCTTGATCTGTTGCACCACACGAGGAGCCACAATCGTAGCGGCGATGATCATCAGCGCCATCATAAGCAGGATAGCCAGCAGCAAATAGCCGCCGTCCCGCTGGCGACGCGCCAATGCGGTTCCGGGTCCGCCGGTCACGTGCTCTACCCGATTGCTACCATCCAGCTGCATACTGAAATTCGTTTCTCACTGCCGTCTTAAAGCCGCTTCGACCCCGTGTTCGCCGCCGAAAAAGCTCCCCGCTAGGCGAGGACCCGTATCAGTTAGCCTGCGCTCAGCGGAAGTGTTTGCGTGTTGTTGGTCAGCACATCCTGCACTTCCACCGAATTGAGCCCGATGTGCATGATCTTGTAGCGCCGATCCACAATGTCACCTTCCTTCGCCAGAAAAATGTCCTCGCCCTTCAACAGGAAGATACGTTTACTGCCGTTCTTGGGACCCGCGAAACCGTAAAACTTCAAATCGATCGGCGGGGGTGGAGGCGGAGGCGCCGGTCCTTGAGGCGTTACATCAGGAGTCGCGGGCTTTGGGATGTCGGCCACGGCAGCTTGCGAGTGAAAGATGTCGCGCCCCGTACCTTTGTAGGTCACATCCTCACTGGATTTCAAAAGGTCGAAGCGCAAGGTTGGATCCAGGGAATGGGCCAGCAGCAGGTAGGAACTCTTGCGAGCAGTCTGTGCACTGCCGTGCTTGGCCGGACCTGTCGGGCTGGCCGCCGAAGACTGCGAGACCGTGCTGGGCGCCGCCGCCGCAGTGTCCTGGTCCCCGCCGGAGAACGCGCGCACCACCAGGATCGCGGCGCCCAGCAGCAGCACTCCCGCGATGATGGTCTTCCTCTTGTCTTCGGTGCCAAGCTTCACGACGTAACCGCTCCCGATCGCAAGTAAGTTTCCAGCTTGAGTTGCAGGCGAACGTTGCCCTGTTGCTCTCCCAAAGCGACGCCGTCTATCAGGAAAAACATCGGGTCCCGCTCCAGCGCATTGATGAACTTCACTTCCTGCAAGTAATCGCCGGAGAGCGCGATCTCGATACTCAACTTCCGCAGCCCTTCAATGGGAGCGTCTTTTTCGTCGTACTTCACTCCCGAGTAATGGACACCGGTATCGGCTGCGATCTTGCCAAGTTCGTCCGAGACCGCGGAATACCGCGCCGGAAGCCGGTGATCGTAAAAGCTGCCAATGTCCTTCGACGCCTGCTTCAGTTTCTGATCCATGCCTCGGGTGGGAAGAACTTCCTGCTGCTTGGCTGAGAGTTGATCGCGCATCTGATAGTATTCGCGCTGTAGAGACTGCCGCGAGCGTCCCGCCGGCGACAGGAGATATCCCACACCCGTCAGATCGAGCACCACCAGCGCCACCACGACCGGCATCAGTTTCTTGCGAGTCTCGCGGATGCTGGCCATCAGTGCACCTTCTCCTGGCTAGGCCGTATGGGATGATTCTGTGCTGCGTTCACGTTCGCCGGTCCCATGGCATTGGCATTCGGCGCTATTGCCCGATGCTTCGTTGGCGTAGCCATGGCCTTTGCTGGAACAGCGGGCTTCTCGGGTTGGCTGGCCTTCTCGGCCGCTTTCTCATCGCTGTCGGCAGCCTGGTCGTCCTGCACTCCGGGAATGTAGACTGCGGCTATGTCGAACTGGATGTTGCCCGACCCAGACGCTTGTGCACTGGTATTGGCAACCACGGTCTCGGCCACCACTTGCGGCTGCCGGAAGTGATTGGATTTCTCCAGGTGACGCACCAGTTCCACAGCGCGATCGCGGGAGTCGGTCGCCACCACCATGTGCAGTACCAGGTCGTTCGTCTTGGTGTACTCGGGCTTCATGGAGACGACGTGCAACTCAGGCGGCACGATCCTCTCCATCTCGGTAAAGATGCGGGTCCAGGAAAGCGCTTTACGCGCAAACAGTTCGTTCAGGAAGTCCGATTGGTCGGCCACTACGCGGTTCGCCGGCTTATTGAGGATCGCACGCGCCTGCGCCTCTTCATGGTCAAGCCCATCAATTTGTCCCTGCACCTCGGCCAATTGCCGAAGGATGGTCCGGGAATGAACTCGCTGATAAACGATGTAACCGAGAAGCACCGCCGCCGCCAGGCCCAGAGCGGCGATCACCGCCGTCATCCGTTGGCGGTACCGGCGTGCGGCTTCATAGGGCTGACTGGCGAGATTGATGTTCAGACGCATCAGGAAACCAGGGCCCCCGTGACTCCAGCCAGAGCGGACCGGGGCACATTGCCAGCTGCCGCGCCGCCCGCCATGGTGCTGGAAATCAACTCTTCCACGCGAATGTTCGAGCTGGCACTCAGTGCCTCTTGCAGAACCTGTGCCGACTGCACCCCAGCCACCAGCACACGATCGACACCTACTCCGTAACGGTCTTCGTAGTACACCAGCGAGGTATTCACGTCGTCCACCAGCGATTCGCCGGTAACGGCAGTCCCTCCGTTTTCCAGGGCGCGATAGAGCAGTAACTGGTTATGGTCGACGATGGCGAAGGTCGTGGTCCCGTGTTCCACTTTGATGACCATGGTCGGCCTGGAAGCGTCCACTACGCCGAGCGCGGCCAGCATCGAGGGCACAACCGAACCGGGATTGTACCCTGCTTCACGCACCAGTGATTCGTACTCTTCCAGAACAGTGCGCGGCGTGACTGCTGCGATCACCCTCATGGGGTTCGCCGTACCCTGGCGATCGAACGACACCGAAGATTGGTCCACATCGAAAGGCAGCGACTTCTTCAATCGGAAGCGGACCACCGCGTCGGCGTCCTGCGGCTTTTCCGGAAGCGTCTCCATGTCGAGCAGCATGACTCGCGTGGTGGCATCGGGAATCACCAGACAAATGTCGCGCATCCGTCCCGCCACTGTGGTCAGCGAATCGCGCAGCACCGCTACCAACGCTTCGCGCGCGTTCACATTGGCCTGCTGCAGTCCCGGAGTGAGCGTGCCTTCAGGCAGCGCCGTGGTTACGGCAGCTTCCAGGTTCCTCGCTCCTTCCGCGGCCCGCGCCGTTACCACTCGATCGGCGCTGACCTCGCAGGCGATCCTGGGACGCGAAATGTGGGTTTCTGCCATAAGAATCCGGATGAATCTGCACTTAGCATTTAGCAATTGGCAATTGGCCTACACCAAACCCAAGTCTCAGAGGCTAAGGAGGCTCTGATCAAGTCCGCTTTGTCGAAGGGGACGGCCTTCAGGCCGTCCGTAACTAGCGCAAAATCATCGCGGCTTCAGCCGCCGAGGGACTTCGTCATGACTTAATCAGAACTTCCCTAACTGCCAAATGCTGATTGCCAACTGCTGCCTTACCTTGTCGTCTCGATGAACGTAACCTTGTTGATCTCTTTCAGTGTAGTCAAGCCACGCTTAACTCTATCAAGTGCCGACTCACGAAGGAAATGCATTCCTTCTTCCTTCGCCGTCCGCCGGATTTCGCTGCTGGGCTTCTTGGCCAGAATCATCTCGCGCACGTTGTCGGTCAGCTCCAGCAGTTCGTGGATCGCAGTTCTTCCGCGGAAGCCGGTGCCCGAGCACTCGATACAACCTTCGCCTTCATAGAACGGGACGTCGGCCCACTCTTTCGGATCCATGCCGCTGGCCTCTAACTCTTCGTCCGAGTAGCGCACCTCTTTCTTGCAGAATTCGCAGATGAGTCGCACCAGCCGTTGCGCCAGGATGCAGTTCAATGCCGAAACGAAGTTGTAGGCCTCAACCCCCATGTTGAGGAAGCGTCCCAGCACGTCGACCACGTTGTTGGCGTGCACGGTGGTGAATACGAGGTGTCCAGTAAGCGCGGAGTTGATGGCGATCTGCGCCGTCTCGGTGTCGCGAATTTCGCCCACCATGATCTTGTCGGGATCGTGACGCAGGATCGAGCGTAGTCCGCGAGCAAATGTCAGCCCCTTCTTTTCGTTGACCGGAATCTGGGTGATGCCACGGATCTGGTATTCCACTGGATCTTCAATGGTGATCAGCTTGTCTTCGTCGGTCTTGATCTCATTCAGCGCTGCGTACAGCGTGGTCGTCTTGCCGGAACCGGTGGGACCGGTCACCAGCACCATGCCGTACGGCTCCTTGATGTAACGGCGAAACTTGCGCAGGTCTTCTTCGCCGAAGCCGACGACGTCGAGCGTCAGCTTGTGAAACTTCTCGCTCATCGACTCTTTGTCGAGTACGCGGAGCACCGCGTCTTCGCCGTGGATCGACGGCATAATCGAAACCCGGAAGTCGATGGAGCGGCTGTTGTAGCGCACCCGGAAGCGTCCGTCCTGGGGAACGCGGCGCTCGGAGATGTCAAGCTCACTCATCACCTTAATACGCGAGATGATGGTGGAGTGGTGCTCCTTCGCGATCGGCTGCATCGCCTGCTGCAGAACGCCGTCGATGCGGTACTTGATGACCACCGAGTCGTCGCGCGTCTCGATGTGAATATCGCTGGCACGCCGCTGCAGCGCCGTGAAGATGGTGGTGTCGACCAGGCGGATAATGGGGCTCTGGTCGGTTTCGCCGGTCAGCTTCTCGATCGAGATAGTCTCATCGGCATTTTCGTCTTCGGTGATAACGTCGAGCGCGAAGTTCTCGCCCGCTTCTTCCAGAACGCGCTGCGATTGTTCCGTCTTCTTCAGGACATCGGCGATCTGCGAAAGCGTGGCCACCTTGGTCACGATGCGTCGCCCCAGCAGCAGGCTGATTTCGTCGATCATCATCAGCTGGCTGGGGTCGGCGATAGCTACCATCAGCCGCCCATCGGCCTTCTCTTCCAGAGGCACGAAGTTGTAGCGGAACATGTAGTCCACTTTGATCTTGCGGAACAGTTCATGCTGGATATGGAAATTCTTCAGGTCTATGAACTCGCAGCGATAGCGCCGCGCCAGGTCTTTGCCATGCTCGACTTCGTCGTCGGTGGCAACGCCACCCACGAAGATTGCTTTTACCTCTGCCATGATTACTACCTTCTAGCAATTAGCATTTGGCACTTAGCCCCGAAATGCTGACCCTTACTCCCGCACTCATCGAGTGTGAGGGACGATGCTCATTGCGATTATCGATTCCTTTAAGTACCAAGTGCTAAGTGCCAACTGCTAACTGCTGCCTTTAATGAATCCCCCCGACTCCCATACTAAAGATTGGGAGATACAGGGAGATCAAGACAAACGCCACCACCACGCCCATCACAATCAGGATGACCGGTTCGATCAGGGCCATTGCCGTGGCCAGTGCATTCTGTACGTCTTCCTCGTAGAACTCGGCGATCGAGTTCAGCATGGCCGGCAACGCTCCCGTCGATTCGCCCACTTCGATCATCTCCACCGACATCTCGGGAAAAACCTTGGTCTCTTCCAAACTACGCGCTAAGGTTTGCCCCTCCCGTACCCCGCGAGTCGCGCTATCGATGCCGTGCGCCATCAGGCGGCTCTGCATGGATTCTCCCGCGGTGTCGAGAGACGGCACCAGCGACAGCCCGCCAGATAAAAGCGTGGAGAGCATGCGGGAAAACACGGCCACCTGATACTTTAACCAGATATCGCCGAGCAAGGGAATTTTCAGCTTGAAACGGTCTAGTTGGGTGGAACCGGTATCGCTCTTCATCCAGCGCCAAAATAAGAAAGCGCCCGCAACCACCACGATCACGACGTACAGGAAATAGTGCTTGGCGTTGACCCCGATGGCCAACATCGCCGAAGTCATCGGCGGCAGGTCCGATCCGAGAGTGCGGTACAGAGTCGCGAACTGCGGGACCACGAAGGTGATGAGAAACGTCATCATCACCGCCAGCACCGCCACCAGCAGCGCGGGATAAACCAGCGAGGAGATCAGTTTCTTACGGAAACTCACCGCCAAACGCTGAAACGCAATGTAGCGGCCCAAGACTTCCTCGAGGTTGCCGCTCTTCTCGCCGGCCAGCAGCGTGGTGGTATAAACCTTAGGGAAAACTTTCTGCGCCTCGAACGAGTCCGACAATAACTCGCCGCCGCGCACGCGCTCGTGCACGTTCTGCAATACCGAGCGGAAGAACACATTGCGCTGACGCTTGATCAGTAGCTCCAACGACTGGACGATGGGGAGACCGGCATGGATGAGGGTAACGAACTGCTGGTTGAAGATGACGAACTGGTCCTGTTTGACTTTGCGCCGCTGCGGCAATCGCAGCTCGGACGAAAAGAGCCCCTTGGATTTGACCGAATAGACGAAGAAGCCCTGCTGCGCGAAGCGGTCGCGGATCTCCGACTCGGAGGCGCCCTGCTCCAGTTGCTCGAGCACGCGCCCACGCTCGTCGGCCATCTTGATCATGTATTCGGCCATAGTCGAGAAGTCCCCAGAAGGGAGAGATTAACCGTAGTCTAACATCGGAAAGAAGCATTCAGCCGTCAGCTATCAGCATTCAGTCATCAACGGGTGCATGGCAAAAACCGTCTCATAATCCTAATACTGAGTGCTGAATACTGAGNNGTGCTGAATACTGAGTGCTGAATGCTAATTCATGAATTCCGTTCCTGCCACCACTTCGACGCCGGGTAGCGGAGTAAAGCGAAATTGCTGGTCTGCTAGTTCGACGTTCTCCCGCTGCTGAAGAAAGCGAAATTCGGTTGTCGAGCCGTCCAATTCCTCGACTACGATACGCACGATCACGCCGTCGGGAGTGACTTCCAGCAAAGTTTGCTCTACGCGATCGCGCATTCCCTTGGGAATACCTCGCAGCACGATGTCACCCGCGCTGACCGGCGGCTGGTCCGGCGCTAGCGATAGCCCGTCAAGCTCCTTTTCCAGCTTGGTTTTGCCCAGAAGATAGCGTAGCGGAGAGCGAAGATCGTCAAGTTGCTTGACCGGCGTCCGGCGCGCCTGGCGTTCGCCGGGAACATAGAACCAAGCTGTCTGTCCGTCGCTGAGGAACAATTTGGGACGGGGCTGCCCGTAGTCCCACCGCATGCGGCCCGGCTTCTTCAGAAGTAAGGTGCCGCTCTCGGTGCGAGACATGCCGGCGCCGGTGTAGGTCTCCGTGAACCGGGCTTGCAGCGTGTGCATGTGGTCGTAGCGCCGATCTACCCTGGCAGCCAGAGAGTGAACGCCGGTTTGCGCGGGAAGAACGGAGGAGAGTAAAAGGATAAGGGCCGGAATCGCCGGCCCCTTGGCAAAACGTGAAATCCCCATGAGTGTATGACGATCGAGCCTTCAGCCATGCCTATTGGAGCTCTGGGCTGCTGGCATCGGCAACCCCAGAGGAGCTTTGGCGGATCTCGCCCGTTTCGTCGGAGAAGAACCTCCGCTGTCCCGTCGTGCCTACTTGGTCCGGCACTGCCGTAATGGTATAGGAGCGAATGGCTCCGTTCACCTTTTCGCCGGCGGTATAGGTGAAGGTGAAACCGCTCTTGCGACCGCTCGCCAGGGTGTCATCGATGGTGCGCTCGCCTCCGCTCTGCGCCGTACCCCCCAAGGTAGCCAAATCGGCGGTGAAACCCAGGTCCGGATGGCTGCTAGCGTAAATCATTTCCGCCTCGCTGATCGCCTTGATGCTGGCGATCGCCGATGCCTCATGCGCCGGGATGGTCGACTTGGTAAGTTTCGGGATGGTGAATGCCGCAATGATAAGAATAATGGTAACTACAATCAGCAGTTCGATAAGGGTGAATCCCCGGTCTCGATTACGTGTGCGCATCTGTAACCTCTCTCGTCAGACCGACGCGTCCTCCGCTCGTCCGATACAGCAACCATCCGCCGGATAGCCGCGTTCTAAGATTCAGCTTCGGGATGCCCACCAGGGCGGCTCGCGCTTTCGTCAGGGCAAAAGCAGAGCAAGTAACTGCGGCACGGCGTGAGCTGTAGGACAACTGAGATTATTGTGCACGCCCGAGCGGATGTCAAAGCACAAAGCCTCGTAGGTTGGACGCGCGGAACAGGAAAAAGTCCGCGAACCGCGGTTCGCTATTCGCCTTTCGCCAGAGAACTCTCCTCGGATTCAGCCGCTTCGATCTCGTCAATAGGGTTAGCGTACGGCTCGCTCTCGATCCGAGTCGATGGCGAAAAAAGATCCCAAGGGTTCCGATTAGGTCTGGCCTCTCGAAGGGGACGGCCTTCAGGCCGTCCGGTAAGTGCCACAACACCAATGCGGCTTTAGCCGCGGAGGGATCTCGCCCTGACCATCTTTAGCGAAAGGCGAAAGGCGAACAGCGGCCTCTCAACACGCCAGCGAGTCGCGGGTTATCTTCAAACCGTTGAGATTGCCCAGCACCGTTACCGCAATCAGCTCCGGCTGGAATAGTTCATTGGCCGACTGAATCAGGTCCTCAATCGTTACCACCTGGATACGTTCGATGATCTCGTCCATGCTAACGAAGTGATCGTAGTACATTTCCTGCCGCGCCAGGTTGGACATGCGCGCCGTGCTCGACTCCAGACTCAGCATCAGGCTTCCTTTAAGCTGGTCCTTGGCGCGCTTCAGTTCTTCCTCAGAGATTGAATTGTTCTTCAGTTCGCGGAATTCGTTGACGATGGACTGCACCACCTTGGGCGCCGACTCCCGCGAAGCGCCGGCGTAGACCGACAGAAGTCCGGTATCGCGGAACGGATTCAGTTCGGAGAAGATCGAGTACACCAGCCCCTGCTTCTCGCGCACATTCTGGAAGAGCCGCGAACTCATGCCGCCGCCCAGTACCGTGTTCAGGATGTAGGTGACATAGCGGCGACTATGGCTGATGGGATAGGACGGGACCCCAACGCAAATCTGTACCTGCTCCAGCGACTTCTTGTTGCGCAGGATGATGCGCGAGTTGATCTTCGGCGGCGTATCGTGCGACCCGTTGGAACCGACCGGCAGCGGCCCAAATCGCTGGCTAAGTAGTTCGACGAAGTTTTGATGATTTACATTGCCTGCGGCGGAAATAATCATGTTTCCGGGAGCAAACTTGCCTCCATAATAGGCGAGGATCGCATCCTGATCGAAGCGCCGGACGGTTTCCTTAGTTCCCAGGATCGGCTTGCCCAGCGGGTGTCCCTTGAAAAAGTTCTGAGTGAAGATTTCGTGGACCAGGTAATCAGGATTGTCCTCGTCCATCTTGATCTCTTCCAGAATGACCCCGCGCTCGCGTGTGATCTCCTTAATGTCGAACATCGGATGCATGACCATGTCGCTAAGGACATCGATGGCTATGGGCAAATGTTCATCGAGAACTTTAATATTGAAACAGATTGTCTCCTTGCCGGTGAAGGCATCCATGTTGCCGCCAATAGAGTCGACCTGGCGGGCGATGTCTTCGGCCGAGCGGTTGCTGGTGCCCTTGAACACCATGTGCTCGACAAAATGCGAAATGCCGTTGACATTGGGATCTTCGTGGCGCGAGCCCGACTTCACCCAGATCCCCATCGAGACCGAACGAATGTGGTTCATCTGCTCGGTCAGGATGGTGAGCCCGTTGGGTAACACGGCGCGTTGGATGTTGCGCAGTTCTTCAACCATGATGGCTGCTCCAAGCGATCTGATACCCGTCGCTCAGGTTATGAAAATATTGTTCGTGGCCTGGTTCCTTGTGCCTGCGTCTGGGAACCCGCGGACTAAAATGAATGCACTCGATAACAACAATGGCGAAAATACCCCGAAGCGACGCCGGGCGAACGGAAATCTACTTCTCTAGCATATTGGATGCATGAGCCTATCGCAACATACCGAACTTTTAGGGCTTTCGCTTCAACAACTTACAGAAATTGTTGAAAGCTTGGCGGAAGCTCCGTACCGCGCTCGGCAGCTATTTGACGGTCTGTACCGGCAAAGGTGGCCAGAGGTGGAACGCTTTACCATCTTGTCGCAGGCCTTCCGCCAGCGATTGAGCGCGTCTGGATTCGTGATCGGCTTGCCGCGTATCGAGAAGAAATTTGTCTCCACCGATGGCACCGTGCGCTACTTGCTGACGTTCTCCGACGGCCAAAGTGTCGAGACCGTCTGGATGCCCGAAGGCGATGGCGGCGAGGCCGGCGACGGCTCGGAAAGCGGCGACCAGGAGTTGGAAAAGTTCAACCCAGTCGATTCTGTTATCCCTGGGGGAGCGACCCTTGGGCGCGAAGTCGAAGGATCTGCGACTAATCGCGACCGAGTGGGTGCCCCATTCTTTCGCCCGCCTCTGGCGAAAGAGTGGGATGAAAATGTTGCCGCCTCGAAGACGTCTCCAGATCGAAGACGCTGGCAACGGGCCACGATCTGCGTCTCCAGCCAGGTAGGCTGCGCCGTCGAGTGCGCCTTCTGCATGACTGCTCTTCTGGGCTTGCATCGCAACCTGACCGCCGGCGAAATCGTGGGCCAGATCTTGACTGTGCTCAGCGCCCAGCAAGTCGAGACGCAGCGCGACCGCGTCAATCTCGTTTTCATGGGACAGGGCGAACCCTTTCTGAACTACGACAACTTTATGCAGGCGGTGCGGCTGCTGGCGGAGGGCGTTGGCATTCCTGAGTCGCGCATGACCGTGTCGACTTCTGGCATCGTGCCGCGCATCGCGGATTTCGGAGCTGAGCCGGTTCGGCCCAAACTGGCCGTGTCGCTGAACGCGCCCAGCGAAGCGCTGCGCACACAGATCATGCCCATCACCAGGAAGTGGACCATCGAAAAGCTGATCGCGGCTCTGCGCGACTTCCCTCTCCGCAATCGCGAGCGGCTGACCTTCGAGTACGTCTTGCTTGGCGGTGTCAATGATGACGTACAACATGCGCGCGAGATGGTTGACCTGATTTGCGGCCTGCGCGCCAAGGTGAATCTGATCGCTCTAAATCCTGGGCCAGAGATTCCCTTTGTCATGCCGTCCGACGATCGCGTGCGCGCCTTTCAAAATGAGCTCACGCGAGCCGGAATTCCGGCCTTCGTTCGTCGTCCCCGCGGCCGGGACATCTACGCCGCCTGCGGCCAGCTCAAGCACACGACCGA
>PMWW01000207.1:12369-72042 GCA_003165795.1 Acidobacteriaceae bacterium | reverse complement strand
CGTGCCCTTTCAAACACAACGGTCGAGTCTTGCCACGAACTTGCGGGACATCACGAACTTGCGGGACATGATATTAGGCAAACTCTGGTTAAGTCGGGCTTCTCGAAGGGGACGGCCTTCGCGCCGTTCTTAAGCGCGGCAAATCAGCTCGGCTTTGGCCGCTGAGAGACTTCGCAATGACTTAATCAAAATTTCCTTAGCGTTTACTGATTTTCGTTGCTGTCCAGTACGATGCTTGCTGCGTTTTCCTCTTTGTCGCGTTACTATTTCGTGCTTCTGTCGCTCGCCACGCTGCTTAAGTAATGTGGAAGCGCTTCCAACGCGCTCGGCGTGTGCCTTTGGCACAGCGCATGACGTAGCCCGGGTAGAGGTTCTGCCCATCGAAGGGGACTTGCACGGGGCGGCCAGGTACCGGTGTGTAGCCGCAAACATCACAAGCGTTCACCGCCACGTTACAAGCCGGCACCGAGCAATGCAGTGAGCCACGTCACATTGACCCCTTACGAAAGTTCTAGAACTTCCGTGCTATGGCGAATTGGAAAGGCGCCAAATTACAACCCAGGCGGAATCTTATTGACGGCTTCGACGCGGCCGGGAACGACACCAGTCCCGTCGCTTCTTCGCTGGCAACGCCTATAGGTCATTTTCTTCGGGACCCATATTTTCCGCGACCGATGCCGCAAATCTGCAGCCTGCTCCGCTTTCACATTCTGTTAACGGAACCTTTTCCCGTCTCGC
The DNA here is from genome assembly GCA_003165795.1 of Acidobacteriaceae bacterium. GTDB lineage: Bacteria > Acidobacteriota > Terriglobia > Terriglobales > Acidobacteriaceae > Bog-257. The sequence goes on along the minus strand of PMWW01000207.1, from coordinate 71,304 downwards.
CCGTATATAGCTGCAGAAGTTGATCCGGTGAGGCAACAAGGCACTCTCGGCGCAACCTCCGGGATTCCCCAGCCAGCGCGTTGGTCGCGGTAGTTGGGACAAGAGCCACTCTTAAAGGAGAAACATCATGGACGCGAAATATAACTGGCTGATCGATAACGCAGCGGTCCGCGTCACCTTGAACACGGTGGCGTTTGCGCTATGGATTGCCATGGCAGTGGGATTGCTCGAACTGGCGACCAGAGCCTAGTCGAGATGTGACCCGCGCGAATGCAGATGGCGCACTACGAGGCGTCCGGTGAGCGCCATGATTGCGCCTGCCGGATGAAATACGAAACCCCGCTCCCCCTCCAGCGGGGTTTCGTGGGTGCGATCGATTCCAGGCTGAACCACGTTGACACCCGACGGCATTTTGCAGGATGCTCTTGCAATGGTTTGGAGGATGTATGGGACGCGAGCTTCTCTGCACGGTTCGTTGGGGCGACAAAACATCCAGCGGCAATGCGCTGCTGGAAACCAACGAGATCATTTTTCGCGGTGACCTTCACCTGAAGGTCCCGTTAGCTTCGCTGAAATCAGTTTCTTCGCGTGATGGCCAGCTTCATTTGAAGTGGGCCGATGGCGCGGCCGTCTTCGAACTTGGAGATCATGCGGAGAAGTGGGCGCACAAGATTCTCCATCCCAAGAGCACAGTTGAAAAACTGGGCATCAAGCCCGGGCTGGTGGTGTCGGCCGTGGCCATGGGCGAGGGCAACTTCGTGAAAGACTTGCGCGCGGGGGCGAAGAGTTTCTCGGATTCGAAATCGTTGAAGGATTCCGACTTGATCTTCGTGGGCGCCGAGAAAGCTTCGGATCTGGCGCGCGCCGCAAAGCTTTCGGCATCGCTGGGCAGCGCCGGCGGGTTATGGATCGTCTATCCCAAGGGCAAGCAGGAGATCAAGGAGCAGCAGGTGCTCGACGCGGGCAAGCAGGCAGGACTGGTGGATGTAAAGGTGGTCAGCTTCTCCGCCACGCATACCGCGCTGAAGTTCGTGAGGCCCAAGGCGAAGCGATAAATGCGGTGTACGAATGAAGGGGTGTGTGCCTACGGTGTCTGTGTCGTAGCTAGTGTCGCCGCTCTGCGGCTCGTTTCTTTTCCCACTTGATCGGGGGCTCAACCACCCCAACAAGCGCAACAACGGCGCTTGTCGGGGGCCCCGGTGACGCCCCCGCCTAACACCATCTCGCCGCTGCGCGGCTGGTTTTCACGCTTATCTGGTGCGGTGCTCCCCACCGCTTCGTTTCGACTTGAGCTATGACACAGACACCTACGGGACTCGGAGTTTTTCGTTGAGCTTTCCCAGCCGTGAACGGCCGGGCCAACTTATGTCGCGCCTACGGTGCTTGATGATTGGCTGGGAAGCGGACCAAGAGTCGTTCACCCTGGGCACTTCAAACTGTTAGCTTGCACAATAAAGGCCCACCGCATCCATCGACACGGTGGGCGTTGCAATTGCAATCGACATCTTCAGCGACGAACTACTTGCGGGTAGTTTCCACTTCCCGCAGGCGGGCAGCCTTGCCCCGCAGCGCGCGCAGGTAGTACAGCTTGGCGCGGCGGACGTGGGCCGAACGCAGCACTTCGATCTTGTCGATGACCTTCGAGTTGGTGGGGAAGATGCGCTCCACGCCCTGGCCAAAGCTCATCTTGCGGACCGTGAAGCTGGGCTGCGAGCCGCGGCTTTTGGAGATGACGACGCCCTCGAACGCCTGCAGACGTTCCTTCTCACCTTCCTTGATCTTCACATGCACCCGTACGGTGTCGCCGGGCTTGAAGTCGGGGAGATCGGTGCGCCGCGTTTTGGCGAGTAGGCGGTCAATAATCGGTGAGTTCGACATAGTTCGTTTTCCTTCCATGGGGCACGCCTCGCGGCGGCGAAAAATAGCAAGAAGCAATTAGTAACTAGCAATTAGTAACTAGCTCTCTAGAACCTTATATCTTCTGTCATCCTGAGCGCAGCGCAGCGGAGTCGAAGGACCCCTATCTCTAAAAAAACATTCGTCCAATCTTTCCGCTCAACGTCCTGCTCGTTCCTGCTCGGCTTCGATCTCGGCCAGTAGCTTGCGATCTTCCTTACTCAACTCCGCCTGGCGCAACAGATCGGGCCGATTGCGCAGCGTCTTGCGCAGCGCACCACGCCGTCGCCACTTGCGAATCTCGTCATGGTTCCCATTCATCAGCACCTCGGGAACCGGCATCCCGCGAAACTCCGCCGGACGCGTGTAGTGCGGATAGTCCAGCAATCCGCCGGAACCGCAGGTCGAACTCGGCGGCTCGCCCGCAACCCTCACGCCAACCTCGACCGCGTTCGCCGTGAACGACTCTTGCTGCGACGAGGCGGCATTGCCTAGCGCTCCCGGAACCAGCCGCGTCGCGGCATCCACAATGATCGCCGCGCCCAGCTCTCCGCCGCTTAGCACGAAGTCACCAATCGAGATCTCGCGATCGGCAAGCTGCTCGCTCACCCGCTCATCCACGCCTTCATAGCGTCCGCAGATCAGCACCACGCGCTCGCGGCCCATCAACTGCTGCGCCACCGCCTGCGTGAACAACTCTCCTTGCGGCGACAGCAGCACCACCGTTTGGCGCGCGTCTTCGCCCATCCGTTCTTCGCGCGGCGCGATGTGCAGCGACTCCAGGCACTCGAAGATGGGCTCCGGTTTCAGCACCATGCCTTCTCCGCCGCCGAACGGCCGGTCGTCCACGGTGCGATGCCGGTCGTGGGTGAACGCCCGCAGATCGTGAATGCCAATTTCAATGAGCCCGGCCTCGCGCGCCCGGCGCACAATGCCGTAATCCAGCGGCCCGCGAAAAAAGTCCGGAAAAATCGTCAGGATCTCGAACTTCATTTGGGCCACGCCAATGCGCGATGTGCGCGTTGGGAAGAACTTGTGTCGCCGGCTGAAGCCGGCTCGAACCATGGTTAAAGATCTTGTACGCTGGCCAGCCTTCGCAAGCCAGCTCTACCAGCTCTACCCAACAATCTCACTTTCCCTTGCGCCGCTCGCCGGCCGATCTTGCCTCGTCGGCCTCCGACTTCTGCCGCTGTTTCTCGTCGTTACTCAACGGCGCATCCAGGTCCAGCAGCCCCTCGGGCAATCGCATCTCGATTCGCCGTCCCGCCAAGTCTGACTTTTGCACAAACTCCTCGGCGTAGGGAATCAGCGTCTCCTGCGAGTCCGGGCGTTTTACCACCAACAGCGGAGCTTCACCTGCTCCAAACTGCACATCGCTCACCACGCCCAGCAATTTCTCGCCATCCGCATCGGCAATCCAAACCTCGCAGCCGACAATCTCGCTGACGTACGCCGCGCCCGCTTCCAACTCGGTGCGCTGCTCGCGCGGAATCTGCAACTCCAGCCCGGCAAGCTGCTCGGCATCGCTGATGCTCTCAACCCCGGCGAACTTTAGCACCACGCCACCCTTGTGGAACCAGTGCTCTTGCAGTTGCAACTCGCGACGGCCGCCGTTGGGCGCCAATCCCGACAACTGCCGGCGCTCGGCGAAGCGCTCGGGAAAGTCGGTGTGTAACTGGGCCATGACTTCGCCGCGCCGCCCTTGCGGGCCAAGCACGCGCGCGATAGTGATGAATTCGGCGGCTATTCCACAATCTCCAACTGATAGCGCTTGCGGGTGCGCAGGCTGGCTGAGTGCACAATGGTCCGCAAGCTGCGCGCCGTGCGGCCCTGGCGGCCAATCACCCGGCCCAGATCGCTCTCGGCCACAATCAGCTCCAGCACGGTCTGGCCGTCTTCTTCGAAGGGCTCGACCGTGACCTCGTCCGGCGCTTCCACCACCGCCTTGGCCAGAATCTCCACCAGGGCGACCATGTTAGGTGCGCTATCTGCCATGCCTTGGGCTCCTGTAGTCAGGCTTGCAACGCAGCTCCGATCTTACGCTGCGGCGGTCGGCTCCTCGGTCGTCGGAGTGGGCGTAAGCGGGGGCGGTGCACTGGCCGCGGCCTTCTCCACCAGCTTGCGCACGCGGTCCGACATCTGCGCGCCCTTGCCTTTCCAATAGTCGATGCGCTCGCGCTTCAACTCGACGCTGGCGGGGTTGGTCCGCGGGTTATAAGTGCCAACCACTTCCACCGAGCGGCCATCGCGCGCCCGGTCTTTCTCGATCACGACAATGCGGTAGTGCGGCTGCTTGCGCGCACCACGGCGCGATAGACGAATCATTAACACAGAGAATGGTTTCCTTTCCTGCTAGTGAGTGCCTTCGCCCAGGTTAGCGTCCAAAGAAGGGGCGCAAATCAGGGGCACCAGACTGGCCGACGCGAGCTTTTCGTGCCGAGCCATCTCGGACGGCAAGCCGCAGCGGCGGCACAACTTTTCCTCAGGTGAGAACCGGGCCCCGCCAGGCAATGGCTTTCGCGCCAAGCGGGATACGTGGGTGCTCCAGCGATCCAGTCGCTACCACACCCCAATGAACGCAGCCAAGGCGCTCATTGGACCTCACATACCTTGAGGCAACAACTCATCAATTATTGCGGATGTGCCGCGGTTTGGCAAGCGACCGTCTGGCACGGAACGCCAACCGGGGATGCCCAGAATGCTGGATGGCCATTAGGTCAGATGTAAGGCTGCTATCGAGAGGTGACCGTTTTCGTAGCGGTGGACCCAAGATGCTAGAGACAATGCTATTGGGGCCATAGCGGGATGATGCCCAAAGCCACATACAAGCCCGTTCAATTTTGCCCACTCGCCGAGCTTAGGGCTGGTGCCCATCCGCCAGCAACTTGTCCAGTGCGATCATTCTGCGGTCCAAGTGAGATTGTTGGCGCAGACCACCAACCGAAAGCTCGCACCGTTTCTTGGGGGGCGCTCCGCAGGTGGGGCAGCGTTCTTCCAGAGCTTGAGTTTCAATTAAATTACCAGCCTGCATACCAGTATTGTTGAACGCGGCAGAGCAGATAGTCTGGTCAATTTTGAACGCCTCGATGCAAACTTCACCCCTGCTCCTTGAAGCGCCAGGCGCTGGCGGCAGAGCGCGCGATGTGACACGATATACCCATGGCAAAGCGCAATCTTCGGATCATAAAGCGGGTCAGAAATATTCCCATAGTCGGGACTTGCGAATTCTGCAACATGCAGTTTCACGTGGAGCCGCGCCCGCACGGCCTTCCCTCTGAATCGCAGGCCGCTATGCAGCAGCAGTTCAACGCTCACAAGTGCAAGCTGGAAGCCGCCAGCCCCGAAGCCGGGCCAGACGCCGAAGAGGCGGCCACAGAACGGCAGTCTTGACCAAAGGGTCCCTCCCACTGGCAAGTCCACCGCAGTGGTGCTGCATGCGAGGGACCGTCTGCCGGGTTGGGAGTCACCAATCAATCTACGCCATGGTGAAGGCCCGCAAGCAGGGACAGCCCACCGGATAACCAAAATGTCGTATTGACATCCTCGCCGCTCATTCTGTAATGTCGGTGGTGCGATGACTCAGTTGGCCCGCCATCATCACCATCACCATCATCACATGGCGAACATGTCAGCGGAGATCACCGGATAATTCCCTAAACACCAAGATCTCATCACCCCGCTGACCCGAATCAGCGGGGTTTTGTTTTTGCGCGAAAGGAATGACGGAAATGGCTGTGGAAATTGACTTCGACAAAATGGGTGGGCTGACGCCGGCCATCGTACAAGATGCCGTCAACGGTGAAGTGCTGATGCTGGGCTTCATGAACAGTGCGGCGTACCAGACCACCCTGCAAACCGGCTACGTTACCTTCTTCAGCCGCACGCGAAACCAGCTTTGGACCAAAGGGGAGACCTCGGGCAACCGGCTGCGGGTGGTCTCTGCCACCGCCGATTGCGACCTCGACACTATCCTGTGCCGCGTCGAGGTGGAGGGCGAGGGCGTGGTTTGCCACCTGGGCACGCGCACCTGCTTCACCACTGCGCTGCCGGTGGCAAGCGCGGCTGGAGGTGTGCCATGAAGCTGCGGCTGGGCATTCCCAAGGGCAGTCTGCAAGAGGCAACGCTGTCGCTGCTGGGGCGCGCCGGGCTGCAAGTTTATGTCAGCCCACGGTCATACTTTGCCAACACCAACGATCCCGAGATCGAATGCATGCTGATTCGCGCCCAGGAGATGGCCCGTTACGTGGAACACGGTGCGCTTGATACCGGGCTGACCGGGCTGGATTGGGTGTTGGAAAGTGGCCTCGAGGTCGTGAGTGTGGCCGATCTCATCTACGCCAAACAGAGCCGCGGCAAGGTGCGATGGGTGCTGGCCGTCCCGGAAGATTCTCCCGCAACCCGCCCGGAAGATCTGCAAGGCGCCACCGTCGCCACCGAGCTGGTTAGCGTTAGCACGCGTTACTTCCGACAACGTGGGATAGAAGTGAAAGTTGAGTTCTCCTGGGGCGCGACCGAAGTTAAGCCTCCCACATTGGCGGACGCCATTGTCGAGGTCACCGAAACCGGCAGCTCGCTCAAGGCGAACCGCTTGCGAATTATCGACACTGTTCTGGAATCGAACACCCAAATCATCGCCAATCCAAAGGCCTGGGCTGACCCCTGCAAGCGGCAGAAGATCGAGAACCTGTCGCTCATGCTGCGCGGCGCGATGGAAGCGCAGGGCCGGGTTGGGTTGATGCTGAACGTCAAGGTGGAAGACCTGGCGGCGGTGCTGAGTGTGCTGCCTGCACTCAACAGCCCAACCGTCTCCCAGTTGAGCGACAGCACCTGGGTCGCGGTCAACACCATCCTGGAGGAAGCGGCCTGCTGGGAGGTAATTCCGCGGTTGAAGGCGGCCAATGCGCAAGGCATCGTCGAGTATCCGCTGAACAAGGTGGTGATGTGATGCGGATCCTGCAGGGTCAGGCCGCGGAAAATGCAGTCGCGACCCTGGCCGGTCGTAGCTCGCGATTAGAAGAGTTGGAGCCCCGGGTGCGCCAGATCATTCGGGCGGTGAGGCGCGGTGGAGACCAGACGCTGGTTCGCTATGCCACATTGTGGGATGGACTGCAAAAAGGCCGCCCGGTAAGGGTTTCAGAAGAAGAAATGGCCGAGGGCTGGCGTTCGACCCCGCGCGAGACGCAGCATGCCTTGCGCAGTGCCGCCGCCGCCATCCGTCGCTTTTGCCAATGGCAGATGCCTCGCTCATGGCGCAAGCCGGTGCCGGGCGGCGAGCTCGGCCAGATCGTGCGGCCGCTGCAATCGGTTGGCTGCTACGTTCCCGGGGGACGTTACCCGCTGCCTTCAACGCTGCTGATGACCGTGATTCCGGCGCAGGTTGCCGGTGTGCCCCGTATCTGCGTAGTGTCGCCGCGTCCCCAGCCGGCAACGTTGGCTGCCGCCGCTCTGCTCGGGGTTGGCGAAGTGTACCGCTGCGGAGGCGCGCAAGCAGTGGCCGCCCTTGCCTATGGCACGGAAACGATTCCTGCTGTCGACAAGATCGTCGGTCCGGGGAACAGCTTCGTCACCACCGCCAAGAAGCTGGTGAGCTTCGACTGCGCCATTGACATGCTCGCCGGTCCCACCGAGGCGGTGTTGTACAGCGACAGTGGCAATCCCAAGTTTCTTGCGGCCGACCTGGTGGCGCAAGCCGAGCACGATCCTGATGCCGTGGTGGTATTGATTACGACCAAGCTGCCACTGGCCAAGAACGTAAGGGCCGCGATCACAGACGCCAGTCGCGGCAACCTCATTGCACAACAGGCGATCCGCCGTAATGGGCATTTGCTGGTAGCAGCTTCGCGACCGCAGGCCCTGGCCTGGACCAACCGCATCGCCCCCGAACACTTGACGATCGACGAAAACGATCTCGCGGCGGTACACAGCGCCGGTTCGATCTTCATCGGCGACTATTCGCCGCAATCCGCCGGAGACTATGCCGCCGGGCCCAACCATGTTCTGCCTACGGCTGGCGCGGCGCGCTTTCGCGGAGGATTGAGCGTCCACGATTTTCTGAAAATCATCACCGTGCAGCAGTTCGACGTGACCGGTCTGGCTAGAATTGCGCCGGTCATTACCGCGCTGGCCGAAGCCGAAGGTCTGCACGCCCATGCCGAGTCGGTGCGGGTGAGGTGTGCCGATGCTTAGAGCGCGAACAGCGGTGCAGGACCTGCCGGAATATCATCCGCCGCTGGCGGGCCGCGACGGACTGCGCCTCGATTTCAACGAGAACACCGAGGGATGTTCGCCTCGCGTGTTGCAGCAGCTAAGAAAGATCACGGCAGATGACCTGGCGCGCTATCCCGAACGCGGGCCGGTGGAAGCGGTTGTCGCTGCCCATCTTGGTCTCGTTGCCGAGCAGGTCCTGCTCACCAACGGAGTGGACGAAGCCATTCATCTGTTGTGCGAAACCTATCTCGAGCCGTTGGACGAAGTGCTGGTAGTGACGCCCACGTTCGGCATGTACGAGATCTACGCGGGCGCAACCGGGGCGCGCGTGGTTCGTGTGCAGTGCGCGGCGGACTTCCGCTTTCCGTTGGCCAAAGTGTTGGACGGCATCCATCCTGCGACCCGCTTGATCGCAGTGGCCAGCCCGAACAATCCAACCGGCACGGTCGCAGACCGTGAGCAGTTGCTGCAGATCGCTAGGGCCGCGCCGGATGCAGCCCTGCTGGTGGACGAAGCGTACGTTGAATTCCATGGCGAAACCGTGGTCTGCGATATCGACAGCTTCGACAATCTATTCGTTACCCGGACCTTCTCCAAGGCCTACGGACTAGCTGGGCTGCGCATCGGCATTCTGGCCGGCCCGCGCCCGCAGATGCCGCGGGTGCGCCGGGTATCGTCGCCTTATAGCGTCAATGCGGTGGCGCTGGCGGTGCTGCCGGCCGCGCTGGCGGACAGCGACCACATCAGTTGCTATGTTGCGCAAGTGAAGAATGGACGCCAGCGGGTGCAAGGCGCGTTGGCCGCGCTCGGACTCCACAGTTGGCCCAGCCAGGCAAACTTTCTTCTGGTCAGGATTGGGGAGAAGCATCACGAGTTCGTGTCGGCCATGCGGCAGCGAGCGGTCCTGGTCCGCGACCGTTCCAGCGATCCCGGCTGCGCAGGCTGCGTGCGCATCACCATCGGCAGCGAGGTGCAGACCACCCAGCTCATCGCCGCGCTCGGGGAAGTCGTACGCGAACTCGAACTGGGCAGGGAGGTGACCGCATGAGACGCGCCCGCATTGACCGCAAGACCAACGAAACCGAGATCCACATCGCACTCACCCTGGAAGGCCATGGCCGCGCGAACATTGCCAGTGGCATCCGCTTCCTCGACCACATGTTGGAACTGGTGGCGCGCCATGGGGCGTTCGATCTGACGCTCCAAGCCGTCGGCGATCTCGATGTCGATCAGCACCACACCGTCGAGGACGTTGGCATCGCTCTCGGCGAAGCGTTTGCGCAGGCGCTAGGCAGCAAGCGCGGCATTCTGCGGGCAGGATATTTCGTGATGCCCATGGACGAAACCCTGGGGGTGGTCGCAGTCGACTTTGGGGGACGCAGCGCCGCCGTGGTTGACACGAAAGTACGGACGCGACTGGTTGGAGATTTGCAGACGGAACTGGTCACCGACTTCTTCGACGGTTTTGCGCGAGGCGCCAAGGCCAACGTACATGCCAAGGTGCTCTACGGCCGCTCGAACCACCACAAGATTGAGTCGCTGTTCAAGGCTTTCGCTCGCGCCTTGCGCGTGGCCTGCTGCAAAGACCGCCAACTCGGCCGCATGCTACCCAGCACCAAGGGACTGTTGTGATTGCCATCATCGATTACGGCGCCGGCAATCTGGCCTCGGTGGTGAAGGCCATCCGCCACCTGGGACGCGAATGCGTGGTGACCGGCGACGGCGACACCGTGCTGGGCGCGGAGAAACTGATCATCCCCGGCGTCGGCAACTTCCGGGCAACCCTGCCGTTGAGCGCCGGGGGATTAGGAGTTGCGGTGCGCAGCGCGATCGCAAGCCAGAAACCAGTGCTGGGCATTTGCCTGGGCCTGCAGTGGATGTTCGAAGGAAGCGAGGAGGCGGGCGAGCTGCAGGGATTGGGAATCTTCCCCGGCCACTGCACGCGCTTCTCCGAGCGGGTGAAGTCGCCGCATGTTGGCTGGAACCGCGTCGCCATTGGGCCGCACTCGCGGTTGCTGCGGGACATTCCGTCCGACTCCTACGTCTATTTCACCCATTCGTATTGGGCGCCGCTGTGTCCCGACACCAGCGCCACTTGTGTCTACGAGGCGCCGTTCACGGCTGCGGCGGAAAGCGGCAACTTGTTCGGGGTGCAATTTCATCCCGAAAAGTCCGGCGACATCGGAATGAAGATTCTGGAGAACTTCTGTGCCCTGTGAGTCACTAGCCAAGCGCATCATCGCCTGCCTCGACGTGCACGCGGGGCGGGTCGTGAAAGGCATTCAGTTTGTGCAACTGCACGATGCCGGCGATCCTGCCGAATTGGCGGCGGCGCACAGCCAGGCTGGCGCTGATGAAATCGTCCTGCTCGACATTACGGCAACCGCCGAGTCGCGCAACACGCTGCTGGACACGGTCCGCCGCACGGCAAGCCAGCTCTTTATTCCGTTCACCGTAGGCGGCGGCATTCGCTCGCTCGATGATGCGGCCGCGGTGTTGGATTGCGGCGCCGACAAAGTCGCGATCAACTCCGCCGCAGTCGCAGATCCCACCCTGATCAACCAGATCGCGCAGCGCTATGGCTCGCAAGCGGTGGTGGTGGCCATCGACGCGCGGCGGCGCGCCGAGGCGTGGGAAATATATGTGTGGGGAGGACGCAGGGCGACCGGACGGGATGCTCAGGCGTGGGCGTTCGAGGCCGAGCAGTTGGGCGCGGGGGAAATCATGCTGACCTCGATGGACCGCGACGGCACCAAGTCGGGTTTCGATTGCGAACTCACGCGGACCATCGCCACCAGCGTGCGCATTCCGGTGATCGCTTCCGGAGGAGCCGGCGAGCCGCGGCACTTCGTGGAAGTCTTCCAGCAGGGCGCAGCCGACGCGGCGCTGGCTGCCTCGGTCTTCCACTTCGGATTGGAATCGGTACACGCCATTAAGCAGGAGCTGTCGGCGGCGGGAATTCCGGTGAGGTTGACATGCTGATTCCGTCGATTGACCTGATGGGCGGCAAGATTGTGCAGCTCGTCCAGGGCCAAAAAAAGGCGTTGGAGTTTGAGAACTTCAGCGAGTGGGTTGAGCGTTTCTCCCGCTATCCGTTGGTGCAACTGGTGGACCTGGATGCGGCCAAAGGGGAGGGCTCGAACCGCAAGCTGGTCGCTGAATTTTGCGGCAAGCTGCCCTGCCAAGTGGGCGGCGGGATTCGCTCCGCCGACGATGCGCAAGCTGTGCTCGACTGCGGCGCGAAGAAAGTAATCATCGGTTCGTCGCTCATCAAAACTCTGAAACCAGCAGGCAAGGATTCAGCAGAGGATTCCGAGGATGCGGTTGATGTGGCATTTGCCAGGGGTCTGTGCGAGCGATTCGGCATTGATCGGCTGGTGTTTGCAGTGGACGCGCGTGGCGGACGGGTTGCCATTCACGGCTGGAAGACGATCACGCGAATTGAACCGGCAGCCATGATGCAGCAGCTGGGGCCGTTCTGTTGCGCGTTCCTCTACACCCACATCGATACCGAAGGATTGCTGCAGGGAATCCCGATGGACGTCATCCGCGACTTGCGGCAGAAAACTTCACGCCGGCTGATCGCGGCAGGCGGGATTCACCGCACCGAAGAGGTTGAGGAACTGGACAAAATTGGTGTCGACGCGGTCGTGGGAATGGCCATTTACTCAGGCCTGCTAAAGATCTGAACCGAGCATGGCCCGCGCTAACTGTCTAGACCGGCGGCCGTCCTTATCGGAGTAACGCGAAGACATGCCCGCGAATTCTGCTCTCTGCGGGCACTCGGCAATGCGCGCAGGCTCCGTTGCACCAGCGGACCTCGGCCCGCCTGATCGTTTAGCTAACGCTCAACTAATCGGCACCCACGGCCGCAACCGCCTGGGATGCCGGCGGTGGTTTCCGGTGGGTGAAGCGTATCGCCGACGACATGTTTTGCGAGGGCTTCTCGATGATCTGATACAGGATCCACGCGGCCCAGGCCGAGGCCGCCACACCGATAACATCCAGAAGCCCGATATATCTGCTGGCGTACGGCAGCCAGTGCGAGAGGCAGCCAATCACACCGACCCCGATTGGCAGGTGTATCAGGTACAGCGAATAGCTCACATCCCCGACCCGGTCCATGGCGTGGCTGTGGAAAGTGGAAAGGGCAATCAGCAACCCCGTGGCCACCGCCACCACCGTTACGATCCAGCCCAGTGGCCGGTGTATGGCGAAGCACACCACCGCAATCAGCCCCAGCATCTCTCCCAGTCCGATTAAGCGCGCTCGGTATTGGAAGACGAAGACGCCAATCAGGAAAACGGGAAGGTGATGGAAGATGAGCCGGTTGTTATGGGGGAAGGCGAAAAAGAGCGCGATCATGGCGCTCGCTCCCACGAAACGCAGCAGGTTGCCCTTGCCGGCAAACAGCGGCAGCGCCAGTCCCACCAGCAAGTACCACTGAAACTCAATGGCGAGCGTCCAATACGCTATATTCACCCAGGGCACATGAAGCAGGTCGTTCAGGTAGCCGAGATGGAGCAGCAGGTCGCGTCCCGTCACCGTCATGTGCGGGACATGAAACACCGGTACCAGCACAAAGTTCGTTGCCAGGATGGTGATCGCAATCGACGCCAGATACGGCGGATACAAGCGCACATTGCGCTTCAGCAGGAACTTAGGGTAGTCGCGCAGAACGTACTGCGAGCGGTAGAGACTCCACGGAATCACAAATCCCGAGATGACAAAGAAGATGTCTACGCCAAGGTAGCCGTACTTGCCGGAAAGGCCGAGATACTTTCCTTGTCCACCTACGAAGTGGCCCCAAGCCACGGCCAGCGCGGCAAAGGCGCGGAGCGCATTGATGACGCCGATGCGTTGCCTGGGGTCGGGTATCTGCACTTTACAGCCATGTTAAATGGGGGCCTCCACCCCTCGTCAATCACATGTCACAGAGGCCTGTGACGGCGGCCTTACATCTGGCCGGCCGTTGCTCATGGGATTGTCAGGAAGTCGGTAGGAAAACTCTGATCAAGTCCGGCTTCTCGAAGGGGACGGCCTTCAGAGACTGGGTCGCAACCGTGCCGCCGCTGTGCGGCTCGGGATTATTTCCCACTTTACCCGGCGCTCAACCACCTCAACCCGCCACAAAAGCGGTGCGAGTTGGGGACCCCGGTCCCGCGCCGGGCTAAGTTCATAGCCGCCGCCGCGCGGCTGGTTTATTCGGTTTTCTAGCACTTTGCCCCACCACAAACTTTCTTTTTCAGTTGCCACGCAGTCTCTGAAGCCCGCTCGGAATGGCAAAACAAAGGGCGTAGGACGGCGCACCTAAGGTGCGCCCCTTCAAGACATGTCGAATCCGACTTTTTCAGCAGCCGAATTGCTAGCAGAGGCGGAATCGTGGGCGCAAGAGCCTTCAAAACATGTCGAACCGACTTTTTCAGCAACCTGAAAGCCGTGCCCTTTCAAACCCGGCTCATGAGATAGCTTCGAGATGGTTCTCACACCTACTTTTTCAGGCCGACTTGCAGCGATAGCACGGCTAACTCACATGTCGGGAATTCGGGACCCGGAATGCGCGGCTGATTTGCAGGCCAAGTTGGGTGATTGTCCGATTGGCGTGTTTCAATTCGAGTTACGACCCTGGCTTGAGAGCACACTTATGCGATCTCTCGCAGGCCGCAGGGGCTTGGACCTAACTGCTTATTCTTCCTCGGTAGGGACTTTGGATTCGATATCCATGTCGCGGAACTCACTCGATTCGAAGATCTCTCGGCATTCGAGGCATTCGACGTACTCCGCATCTTCGTCTCGAGAGACTACCTGGACCTGGGGATGCCGACACTGGTTGTTCATCGCGTCGCCTTGGGGATAGTTGTGGGTTGTGTTCGCTGGCTGGCCAACGTCCATAATAAAATTGGTCTCTATTAAAGAAGTAATTGTAATTGTCGGGTATTGTAGACCTGGGCTGTGGGTTGTCAAGCATTTCTCGTGTTAATTTTTTGGTTTGCAATGAAGGTCCCTATTTTCCCGGCTGCTGACAAACTCGGAAAAGCGGGGCCCGCGAGTTGCCAATAGGAAAGCTTTCCTGGGGGCGGCAGCGGGCCCGCTCTTATTAGCATCCAACCTGGGGCCAACACGTTGCGGAATTTTGAGTGGTATGACCCAATGGCGAACGAGTGGATCTTGTCGAGGCAACGCGTTGCTACCGTCCTGCATCAAAAACCGTAGGGCAGGAGTACACAAAATTGACGATAGCGAAGAAAATTTTGGCGAATGGGATGTCGGAGCACGAAGCCATAGACCTCGCCAAGCAAGGCGACGCCGAATGCTTCGAGGCTTTGTACGGTCTGCACAAACGGCGCGTTTATTCCCTTTGCTTACGCATGGTCGGCAACACCGCCGAGGCGGAAGACCTGACGCAAGAAGCCTTCCTGCAGCTTTACCGCAAAATCTCGACCTTCCGTGGGGAATCGGCATTCTCCACCTGGCTGCATCGGTTGGCGGTCAATGTTGTCCTGATGCACTTGCGCAAGAAGGGGCTGCCGGAGGTTTCACTGGAGGAAACCCTGGAGCCGCAGCAGGAAGACGGACCCAAGAAGGACATAGGAACGCGCGACAACGTTCTGGCCGGGTCCATTGACCGGGTGAACCTGGAGCGAGCTATCGAGAGCTTGCCCCCGGGATACCGCATTATCTTCGTGCTGCATGACGTGGAAGGTTACGAACACAACGAAATCGCGGAGATGATGGGCTGCTCGATCGGCAATAGTAAATCGCAGCTCCATAAAGCACGCATGAAATTGCGCGACCTTCTCAAGCTGAGCCGAGCGGAGAAGGCCGCCGCCAGACGATAATTAGGAAAGAAAGTATTCGCGGGTGAGTTCAGGGATCAGGTGATGGAACCGGCAGCGTGGAGAGGACGACAACGCAACCGCGGCCAGTTCCTGGGAGATTACAGCTATGACGTGTGCGGAGTTGCAAAAGGTCCTGCCTTACATCATCGATGGTAACGGTACCGAAGAGGAGCAAGCGCACTTGGCGACCTGCCAGGTGTGCTCTGACCTGGTGGCCGATCTAAGGTATATTGCCGAATGCGCCAAGCTGCTGGTGCCCATGGAAGATCCCAGCCCGCGAGTGTGGGATGGCATTGAAAAGTCACTGGATCGGGAAGGCCTGACGAAGGCCCGCCGGACGTTCTGATGCGCCGAAGTTGGCGGCCCGGCGCCGAGGAGTTTCGGGCGCTGCTGGAAGTTTCTACCCGGGAATAGTAATTCCCCGATTCCGCGTAACCTCTTCACCGTCTTGCCGACTGGTCAATCATGATCGCGGCAAAAACCCAATCTTCAAGGCTTCCCGGAGGTCAGCTGCACCGTGATCGTCTCGGGTTACCCGGCTTCAACTTTCGTCCATCGGCCGGCAGGTGACCTCATCCAGCGATCGCCGCGTGCGTCGAGCCATTCACCGAAAGGTTGGTCCGTCTTAGGTTCCGACCCGAAGCGGAGTACGTGGCCATTGGGATCTTCGATCTGCATCTCGTAGGCCCAGGCGTAATTGGTCGGCGGATGCCGGACCTTGGCTCCCGTGAGCTTGTATTCCGCGAAGAGAGACTCGACGTCCTCGGCGCCAATCCACACCCAGGTTCCGGGATTGCCCTGGTCGCCCTCGCATAACATGAGGCTGCAGCGGTTACGCGAGACCGACGCCATAATCCCCGGCTCGTGCCAATCAAGCTTGAAGCCGAGTATCTTCACGTAGTAATCGATACTGGCAGGAAGATTGCCGACGCGAAATATCGGAACCACGCATTCCAACCCGGTTACGCGCGCTTTGGGTGCGGAAGTTTCGGACATCGTAAGCTCCTCCGACTTCGTTTAGCTGACGCCACAAGTGCTGGCCGGCGGCACATTAGCTTAACTTGCGATCATAACTCTGACTTGGCCCACATAGCGCAACGAATTTGGATCCTCGGAGGAGTCGGCGGCCGCTCTTGCCGCAGTCAACCATTCATGGCTTCGCTGCCCGTCGCCTTGGCGCCAAGCCAGCAGGGCCAGCCGGGCAGCGCTCTCCGCAACGCCTGCGGGCACGTTGACGGACGCGTACAGGTCATGCGCTTCCCGCCACAATGCTATCGCTTCTTCGATTTCGCCGGCCTCACCTTTAAGGACCGCGAGGCTGCGAAGGGCGTTGGCCAGCTCGAGCGGGCGGGTGTTTTCGTTGCCGCGATGGAGAGCCAGCGCTTCCTCATAGTACGGCTCGGCCAGCGTCGCATGACCGGCATCGTGGTGAACGTCGCCCAGATGCCGGATCGCGTGAGCGAGCCGGAGCGGTTGGTTCAGCTCGCGCAGAATGGCCACGGCTTCTTCATAGTGCAGGAGCGCGGCATCGCCATCCGGCAAATGTCTCTCCAGCTCGCCCAGCTCTCTCAGCGCCCGCGCCAACTCAGATCGAGGGCCGTGCTCCCGTAAGAGATCGACGGCCTCGACCAAATCCCGCTTCGCATCCGGCAGCCGCTTCTCGCTTCGCGCTTGGAGTGCTCGCTGCAGAAGATTGCCGACCAACTCTGACATTGTGGGTGTCCCCGGTTGTCTGACAGCAGCCTGCGGCGGTCTCGCGCCACCACGGCCGAGTACGGCATCGAGGCGCTGGTCGCCCGTGGGATAGCCGACGGCATCGAGCTTGGCGCCAGCCGAGAGCAGCGTCTCGATAATCGGAACGTAGTCAATCTTGCGATCGCCGTTCATAGCGGACCAAAGCGCCTGGCCGAGGACCGTGCCGCCATAAACGTTCGTCGCTTCCAGTAGTGCGCCGCGTTGCACAAGCAACTTGATGGTGTCCAGTTGTCCGCCGATCACGGCCCCGTGCAGGCCGGTCAATCCAGCCCCCTCCTGCGGGTGCAGATCTGCTCCCCTCTGCAGCAGGAAATCGACGACGTTGTTTCGGCCGTATTCGCAGGCCCAGAGGAAGGCCGACTCCATCTGCGCTTTGGTCGCGTTGGGTTTCAAACTGCCGTCTTGGTTGAAGAAGCTCTCGACCACATCGAGCCGTCCCACTCCGGCCGCGCCTTCAAGGTCCAATCGTGCGCCGCACCGGGCGAGAAACTCGGCAGCCTCGCCGCGGCCGTTGTGCAGCGCCGCGATCAATGGGCTCCGCCCTCCGGGAGCGCCGTCGACGGCTGCGCCAGCGTCCAATAGCTTTTCGAGCAGTGCGATTTGCACACCTGCCCGTAGCGGATGGACACTGGTCGCCACCAATCCCAGAGTGGTTGCTTTTCCGCCGTACGCCGCGATAGTCGCGTCCACCTCGGCGCCAGCTTTGAGCAGCATTTCGGCAACCGCAACCGCGTTCCTGGCAGTCTTCTGACGGTAATCCTCAACTCCATTGGCGGCCAGGTAGTGGAGCAGAGCGGCGCGGTGGGCTCGCGAGGAACGCGCGTGAATTAGTTCACGATCTTGGCGCAGCAACCGTTCGAGAGTGGGCAGGTCACCGGCGATAACGGCGTCCGCCGCCGCTTCGAATTTTGAGATGGACGAATTCGTACGGGTCAGGCCGTCGATGTGCTTGGCGAAGTTAGGCCAGCTCTGGAAGCCGTGCTCGCGGGCGATGGCGAGTTGAGCATCGGTAAGCTTCAGCGCGTCGCGTAACTCGGCATCCGATAACTTGCCAAAGCGGGGATGGTATCGCTTAATGCGCCGCAAGCTGTCCTGATCGCCTGAGGCGCAAGTCTTGATGAGGTCTTTCGCCTGTTTCTTGTATTGATCCAGGCTGGGGCGGGCGGGTAGCTCTCTGGCATCCATTACGACCTTCCTTTCATGCTGCGCCTGGAGTCCGCAAGAATCAGGCTAAAAGGAGGTTGGTTGTAGTTAGCAATGCATTAAGGTGGNNCGCGGCTGGTTCGATGGAAATTTGAGACATTGTCCCACCATACTTTTCGATTCCGAGCTACGACACAGACACCTGAAGGGACTCGGTTATTTTCCGCATCTTACCCCGGGCTTGCGCCCGGGGCTAACACAAATGCCGCCCTGTCGGGCTAGACTTGCGAGTCTCGCCATCCCCTAACCACTATCCCCTGTTCTTGGATACGGTCCGCGATAGCCGATCTGGTGCGAGATGCGGCGAGCCGCCTCCTTCACCATGTCGGCGATATGGGGAACGGCGTCGTGGGGTACGTCGTTGATGGTTCCGGTGGAGGCGACGGCTGCTTCCACTCTCCCCTCGCCGTTGAAGATAGGTGCACCGACACAACGGGCGCCCAGGCTGTTCTCTTCATCATCGATGGCATAGCCTAATTGGCGTACGCGCTCGAACTCCTTCAGCAACCGCGGCACCGTCGTGATGGTGTGGTGGGTCAATTTCTTCAGCCCCCGCCGATGCAGGATGCTATCGCGTTGCTTCTCGTCCAGATAGGCCAGCAATGACTTGCCAACGGCGGTGGAATGCACTTCCATGCGGCGGCCAATCCAGGTGTTCATCTTGATGAAACTCGGCGCTTCGACCTTTTCCACGTAAACCGCCTCGCCGTGGTCGAGAATCGCCAGGTGAGTGGTGATGTGGATCTGGTCGACCAGGCGGCGCATAATGGGCAGCGCCACTTCCCGCACATCGACCCCGCTCAGGGCCGCGCGCGACAGGCTCAACACCTTCATGCCGAGGCGGTAGGTCCCATCTTCGCCGTCGCGGCGCAGATAGCCGTTTTGCTCCAAGGTGCGCAGGATGTAGCTGGCCGAGCTCTTTGGAATCTTTAGCTTGCGGCTGAATTCGGCATTCGACATGCCACCCTCGCGCTGCGCCGCAGCTTCCAAAATCAGCAGGGCGCGCTCCACCGCAGTCGAGGGATTTTCATTTTGACGAGGCATACACCACCAGTCTAGCAGCGGAAGAATCTTAACCATCGTACAGAATGATGAATTTTTGTTCAATAGATTGAACAATAGACTTGCATGGTCTCGGCTGCGGCGCTTAAAGTCGGTACAGCCTATGGAATGAATGTTCAGCCTGTCGAACTGAACGTTTGTTCTAAAGAGCTTCGGCAGTGCAACTCACACCGGGTTGCGGCCCCTATTCAAACTTGAGAAGGAGATCACGAACATGGCGGCGCATCTATCCGCGGCTGAACTGGCAAAATCCTGGAAGACCGATCCCGCTGGAGCGGAATCAAACGGCCTTATACTCCAGAAGACGTGGTGCGCTTGCGCGGCACGCTTCCCATCGAATACACGCTTGCCCGCCTGGGCGCCGAACGTCTGTGGGAGTTGCTGAACTCGGACAACTACGTCAACGCCTTGGGAGCCATGAGCGGCAACCAGGCAGTCCAGATGGTCGCGGCGGGTTTGAAGGCGATCTACGTGAGCGGCTGGCAGGTCGCTGCCGACGCCAACAATGCCGGCCAGATGTATCCCGATCAGAGCCTGTACCCTGCCGATTCTGTACCCAACCTGGTGCGCCGGCTGAACAATGCGCTGATGCGGGCCGACCAAATCCATCACTCCGAGGGCAAGAACGGCGTCAGCTGGTTCGCTCCGATGATTGCTGATGCGGAAGCCGGTTTCGGCGGCACGCTGAATGCCTTCGAGCTGATGAAGTCGATGATCGAGGCGGGCGCGGCTTGCGTACATTTTGAAGATCAACTGTCGTCGGCAAAGAAGTGCGGTCACCTCGGCGGCAAAGTCCTGGTACCCACGCAGGAGGCGGTGCAGAAGCTGATTGCCGCCCGTCTGGCAGCCGACGTTCTGGGCGTTCCTTCACTGATCCTGGCGCGTACCGATGCCAACAGTGCGCACCTCTTGGTGAGCGACATCGATCCCTACGATCGCATTTTCTGCACTGGCGAGCGCACGCCCGAGGGCTTCTACGGAATCCACGGCGGTCTGGACTCAGCCATCGCGCGCGGCCTGGCCTACGCGCCGTATTCGGACCTGATCTGGTGCGAAACCTCGGAGCCGAACTTGAAGGAAGCCGAGCGCTTCGCCGACGAGATCCACGCGAAGTTCCCCGGCAAGCTGTTAGCTTACAATTGCTCGCCTTCGTTTAACTGGAAGAAGAAGCTAGACGACGCCACCATCGCGCGCTTCCAGCCGGCGCTGGCCGAGATGGGCTACAAGTTCCAGTTCATCACTCTGGCCGGCTTCCACGCGCTCAACTTGGGAATGTTCGAGTTGGCGCGGGCCTACAAAGATTCGGGCATGACCGCCTACTCGCGCCTGCAGGAGAAGGAATTCTCCCGCGAGTTCAGCCACGGATATGCGGCGGCAAAGCACCAGCGGTTCGTCGGCACCGGATACTTCGACGAGGTGACGCAAGTCATCGCCAGCGGTAAGTCGTCGTTGTCGGCGCTGGAACATTCCACCGAAGCCGAGCAGTTCTCCGAAGTCAAAGCTCCGTCGCAGATGATCGAGGTGGGACAGGATCCCTCGTGCCGGCCAATTCTGGGCGAATGCCCCTTGACCTGCGAGCACCAACACGAGCATGTGCGGAGCAGCGGCAGCGCTGCCGCGAACGACTAGCATTTTCCCCTAGCAGAGAAAGCGTGCTAACTGGCACGCGTGGCACGGGTTTCTCCTTCCCCGTGCCATTTTTGTTGGGCGCGAGAACGCTGCATCGCTGGTTCCTAACATTGCCCGCCCGGTAAAGTGGCTTTGTTATATTTCGCCAGAGTGGGACTTTTCATGGGTCCGCTTACGAGGGACGATAACTAGAACCTCTCTCATAGATCGTGGTACGTCAGATTTGTATCAGGGCACGACTTCGAGTCGTGCCGCAGCTGCGCTTCAAGAGAACGGCTTCAGCCGCTGGGGACAGGGGTTAAAACCCAGTCGAGAATGGATCTTGTCGGCCCGGCTGAAGCCAGGCCCTGATACAAATCAGCGTGATTCGATTTATGAGATGGTTTCTAATATCACTCGATCAGGGGGAGACCATAATCATGAGCGACACTGCAGCCGATAACAACTGGACCACCACGATTCGTCAGCATCCGGAACGCGCCGTGCCGGATCGCGCCCAGGAATTTCTGACCGAGGGCTATGTCGCACATGTGGGCTTCGAGCAGGATGGTCGCCCGTACGTCATCCCCATGCTTTATCAGTACTCGCCCGACCGCCCCGACCGCCTCTATCTCCATAGCGGCTTGCCCAGCCGCACGTTGCGGCAGTTGGCTTCCGGTGTGCCGGTTTGCGCGACGGTGACCGAGTTGGACGGACTTGTGTACTCGCGCGACGCCAAGTATCACTCCGCCAACTATCGTTGCGTGATGTGCTTCGGACGCGGCCGGCTGATCGAAGACGACGAGGAAAAGCGAGTCATCTTTGAGGAGATGACTTTGCGCTATTTTCCCGGACGCGCCGCGGGCAAAGACTACACCGCAGCGCCGAAAGCTCATCTCGACGGCACCGCCGTAGTGGAAATCGTGATTCAGGAGATCTCGGCCAAGATGCGCGAGGGCGGTCCTAAAGGGCCTCAGGATGCCGTGGAAGATGCTCCCGGAACGCGCGGCGTGGTGGAGTTGCGAACCCAGAACATTGCCGACTAGATCTCGGTAGCCTGCGAGTTGCCTTTGAGAAAAGCGGCCCCCTCGCCGACTAAAGAGGCTGCTGAAAAAGTCGTTGGAGGTCAAAGTTCGGGTAGAGCTGGCCTTCAGGCCAGCGTCTAAGTTCTTTGTTTTTGATTCCGAGCCGGCTTTAGCCGGCGGCAGCAACTATGTTTATCGAGTTTTTCAGCAGCCTGTAAAGTCGGCTCGTAGTGACAAAAATCGAGGACTTCTACGGCGCAGCTAGAGCTGCGCTGCTTCGTTCACTTAAGACCCGACTTGTTCAGCAACCTGTGAAGCCGCGTCCCGGCACAGCGATTTATGAGATAGCAGATCGCTTCTCTAGTTTGCCAGCAAGAGCGCCAGGCCATCGGTGTTTCGGAAATCGGGTGCGGCGGCCAAGGTTTTCAGCTCATCCAGGAACCCGACGTTATGTTCCACGGACCGGGCAAAGCGCTGCACCGTCTGCACGGCATGCGTGCTGGAAAAATCGTTGCCATAGCGCGCCGCGGCCCCGATCAACAGGCTATGCAGGACCCGATAATGCAGGGCCATCAGCAAATGACTGCGAAGGGGATCGATTGCCGGCTCGACGCAATCGACGGTATCGGCAAAGGGAAAGCGCGTGCGGAAAAGGTAATTGATCAGATAGTTTTCCAAAAAACCGGGGTGGGTCTGCGAGAACGGCTGGTAGTAGCCGGTGTAAGCGTTGTGATAATGGTTTGCCGACTCCTGAGGTGGCGTATCGGGAGAGTGCTGTATCCCCACCAGAAAATCGGCCACGGAGGCGGCAAAGCCAGCCTCAGGCTGCTCAATTTGCAAGCGGCGGCGGATGAGTCCTAATACCAGGTCGAACTGCAGACCTGGTCGCGGCGGAATACCATCGAGATGGGGACGAAGCAGCCCCTGCGCCATCATCTCGGCATACTGACCGATCAGCTGCGGCACCCGATTCATCTGCTGCGAAGCGGTGAGTTCATGAATCCGGCGGCACACAATTCCCAGGACAAAGAGCCGTTGCCATAATGGATAGGCGCGGTCCTGCAGAAGCTGCACGGCGAAGCTGCGAAGCTGGAGCGACAGGGGCTGAAGGCCCGCCAGAGTCTGAGAGTTTTCTAATGGGAAGTCGCGATCATCGTCGGCGGAAAGCAGGCGCGGACTGAGGAGCACCAGGCGCGCCGCTTCCGGACACGACAGGAACAACGCCTGCAGCGGTCTGCCGTTGAACTGCGCCAGCGCGCGCGGATAACGGGAGCAAGTCTTGGAGAGAAAGTCGGCACCATGCTGCTTCTGAATATGGCACAGCTGGTCGGGGTCGAGAAACGGGCAGGTACGATTGGGGTCCAACTTGATGCGCGCGTACTTGAAATTGTCGCGCCCCCGCGAATTCAGCTCGATGTAGCGGGACGCGAGGCGGCGTAGCGAAGGCGTGGCGCGGTATTTCTTGTAGGTTGCCTTGTCCACGCACACGGCCCATCCCTGGCAGCAGCTATCTTCACACTCTGGACCAATACAGCGAAAACTCTCGGCATAGCGAGGCTGGTGCAGCTCGTCTGGCATGATGTGTCCACAGTGGGGTGTACAACTTGAGCTCCAATGTTTATTAGAAACCACTTGCCTACTCGCCCGGCATGGCGCCCGGACGACAAGGGCAGGCAACAGGCCCGCCCGGCAGCGCCGGACGGGATCATCGCGCCGTGTGCTCAACTGAGAGGATGGGATCGCATCATTCCCCCCGATCAATCTGCGCCCGCTGCAACGTGTCGGAATAATCCACGTACACCGACTTCCACTCGGTGTAGAAATCGATGGCGCCGATCCCGCCTTCGCGATGGCCGTTGCCCGTGGCCTTGGTTCCGCCAAAGGGCAGATGCACCTCAGCGCCAATCGTCGGTGCATTGATGTACGTGATGCCCGCATACAGATCGCGCATCGCGGTGAACGCCTTGTTCACGTCCTTGGTGTAGATCGACGACGACAATCCGTAATCGATGTCGTTGGCGATCTCGATGGCGCTCTCCAGCCCATCGCACGGAATGATCGACACCACTGGCCCGAAAATTTCTTCCTGCGCGATCCGCATCTTGGGATCGACATCGGCAAATACCGTGGGCGCAACGAACCAGCCGTGCGCGTAGGCGTCACCTTCCAGGCGATGTCCGCCGCACAGCATCTTCGCGCCTTCGTCCTTGCCAATCTTGATGTACTTCAGGTCGGTCTCCATCTGCGACGAATTCACCGCCGGGCCCATGTCCACGCTCTCGTCCAGCCCGTTGCCGACTTTCAGCTTCTGCGCCCGCGCGACGAGCGCATCGACAAACTTCTGGTACACGCCTTTCTGCACGATGATGCGGCTGGTCGCGGTGCAGCGCTGTCCGGTGGTTCCGAACGCGCCCCACAGCGCGCCTTCCAGTGCCAGCTCCAGGTTGGCATCGTCCAGCACGATCATGGGATTCTTGCCGCCCAGCTCCAGCGAACAATGCTTAAAGGTCTTCGCTGCTTCCTGTCCCACGATGCGGCCGACCGCCGTCGATCCCGTCAGCGAAACCGCGCGCACCTCGGGATGCTCCACCATCGGCGTGCCCACTTCCCCGCCGAAGCCGGTCACGATGTTGACCACTCCCGCTGGAACTCCGCCGTCGGCCAGCGCCTGCACAAAGTTCAGCGTCGATAGCGGCGTGTCCTGCGCCGGCTTGATCACCGCAGTGTTGCCCGCGACCAGCGCGGGAAACAGCTTCCACGACGGAATCGCCATGGGAAAATTCCACGGCGTTATCAGGGCGCAAACGCCCAACGGCTGGCGGATGGCCATGGCAAACTTGTTGGGCAGCTCCGACGGTACGGTCGGGCCAAACAGGCGACGGCCTTCGCCGGCGGTATAGTAGCCGCAGTCAATGGCCTCCTGCACGTCGCCGCGCGTTTCTTTGATCACCTTGCCCATCTCGCGCGTCATTTGCTGCGCGTATTCTTCTTTGCGCGCGATCAGGATCTCCGACGCCTTGTACAGCATCTCGGCGCGCCGCGGCGCGGGCACCAGACGCCACTTCTTGAACGCCTGCTTGGCCGCCTCGATCGCCATTTCCACGTCTTGCTTATCGGATTTCTGAAAGACGCCGACGACTTCGCGGGTGTCGGCGGGGTTCAGGTTCTCGAAGGTGCGGCCAGTGCGGCTGTCGATCCACTCGCCGCCAATAAAGTTCTTATAAGTTTTCAGCTTCCCGCCAGGACGGATGCCCGGGGCTTTCTGTTCCATCGTAGCCATCAACCAATGCCTCCCACAGCAAACTCCAAACCTATAATGCTATCGGGTGGCGTGCAGCTTGTCATCCCGTCTATAGTTAAGGCAAAGGGCGGGGTGACGCTTCCTCTCGATCGGAGAGGACCTGGAGTTGGTTCTCGATCTTTAGACGTACCCGTCGCATCCAAGGTGTATCACCAGCAAGGAAAGGGTATTTTTATGCGCAAACTTTTTGGAGCTTTGGTTCTCATCGCTGCGGTCGCGCTGATCGCGCCGCGGCTATTGCATGGCGCGGCCGTACCTGCGGTCGGTACTGCGGCACCCGACTTTACGCTTAATTCGCAGGAAGGCAAGCCGGTCACGTTGTCGCAGTTTCGCGGCAAGTGGGTGGTGCTCTACTTCTATCCCAAGGACATGACCAGCGGCTGCACTATCGAGGCGCACAATTTTCAGCGCGACCAGGCGCAGTACGATACCAAGAATGCCGTCGTNNTTGGCCGATCCCGACGATAAAGTTACCGAGGAATACGGGTCGCTGAAGAACTATGGTGTCGCTAAACTCGCCGCGCGTCACACCTTCCTGATCGATCCCCAAGGCAAGATCGTGAAGGAGTACATGGACGTCGATCCCAACAAGCACAGCGAAGAGGTGCTGGCCGAACTTACCGTGCTGCAGAAGTAGTTGTCAGTTGCCCGCCGGACCGCGGGTCTCTCTACTTCGCTTCGCGGCGGTCGGGATGACAGGATTGGAAGCGGCGAAAACGAACGGCGAAGAGCGAGACTTGCCGATGGCTTGATGGCTGACAGCGGCTTTCCGCCTTACGATACAATTTCCCTTGCCTTCGATGCCTTTGCCGACCTCAGCGGTGCGCCCCACGCCAAGCTCCAACTCAAGTGAAGGTGAACTCCCACCCAAGCCAAGCCGGCTCGGGTGGGGCACCCGCATCCTCGGCTCGCCGCATTGGATGGTGCTGATCGCCTTCGCGGTACGCGTGTCGTGGATCGCGCTGGCCCACACTTATCGCATCCGCACCACCGAGCACAACTTCGGCTTCGGTTGGGAGATTGGGCGCATCGCCTTCTCGCTGGCCAACGGGATGGGATTCAGCTCGCCGTTCGGCGGCGACACTGGCCCTTCTGCCTGGACCGCTCCCGTGTATCCCTGGATCGTTTCGCTGGCGTTCCGTGCGTTTGGCAGCTACTCGCACGCCTCGGCGTTCGCGCTGCTCACCTTCAACAGCCTGTTTGCCGCTCTCACCTGCTGGACGATTTATCGCACCGCGCGACGCGTCTTCAACGAGAAAGTTGCCCTCTGGTCAGGCTGGATTTGGGCGCTGCTTCCCTACACCATCTATTGGGCGGTGCGCTGGATTTGGGAGACCAGCCTGTCGGCCTTCCTGCTGAGCCTGCTGTTCATGCTTACGGTGGAGATGGAAGGCGACGAACGGCGCTCGTCGTGGATTGGTTATGGCTTGATCTGGGGCATCGCGGCGCTGACCAATCCCGCATCGCTGGCGTTTCTGCCCTTCGCCGGATGCTGGCTCGTCTATCAGCTGCATCGCCGCGGCCAGCGCTACGTGGTTCCGGTGCTGCTCAGCGCGGTCGTTTTCTGGATGACCATCATGCCCTGGCTGGTGCGCAACTACGAGGCGATGGGGCAGTTCGTCTTCATCCGCGACAACTTCGGCAACGAGCTGCGCATTGCCAACAACCCGATAGCCGAAGGCCCGTACGTCCTGGCCTATCATCCCAGCCAGAACGATCGCATCCTGGCGAAATACCAGCAGCTGGGCGAGATCGCCTTTTGCGCCGAGCAAGGCCGCGAGGCGAAGCAATGGATCGCCGAGAATCCCGGCAAGTTTGCCGTTATCAGTTTGCGGCGCGTGGTCTTCTTCTGGAATGGATTGCCGCGGTTGTCGAAGATCGAGGGTCTGGCCGAGACCAAGAACCTGTTGTACCTGGCATCGTCGGTGGTGGCAATTTGGGGACTGTTGCTGGCGTTGAAGCGGCGGGTCCACGGCGTGTTTCTATTTGC
The DNA here is from genome assembly GCA_003165795.1 of Acidobacteriaceae bacterium. GTDB lineage: Bacteria > Acidobacteriota > Terriglobia > Terriglobales > Acidobacteriaceae > Bog-257. The sequence continues at coordinate 44,418 of PMWW01000207.1, read as the reverse complement.
CAGCCTGATTGTCTTCTATCCGCTGGTCTACTATATTTGTTTCCCGCAGCCGCGATACCGGCATCCCATCGATCCTGAACTGCTCATCCTGGGAGTTTACTTGGTTTCTGAAACGCAACCTCGCAAAGGCGCAACTGATGCCGCCGGACAAGAGCTGACCGAACTCGACTCGGACGGCATTCTGCCCCAGTTTCATACTCTGTCGGTCATCATTCCGGTCTACAACGAGCGGCCCACGGTGATGAAGCTGTTGCGGCAGGTAGCGCGGCAACCGCTCCGCCTGCACAAAGAGCTCATCATTGTCGACGATTATTCAACGGATGGCACGCGCGAGTTTCTGCAAGCCAGCGATCTGCAGCAATTACTCGGCGGCAATGGCGCCAACACGGTGAAGCTCGTTCTGCACGAAAAGAACATGGGCAAGGGCGCGGGCGTGCGCACCGGACTGGAGCAAGCCACGGGTGAGCTGGTGCTGATCCAGGACGCGGACTTGGAATACGATCCGCGCGACTATCCAGCATTGATCACGCCCATTCTCGAAGGCCATGCCGACGCCGTCTTCGGCAATCGCTTTCACTACGGCCCCCATCGCGTGCCGCGCTTCGGGCGCTACCTGATGAACCGCATCTTCTCGCTGGTCTGCAACCTGCTTACCGGCATCAGCATTCATGACGTAACTGCCTGCTATAAGGTGTTTCGCCGCGAACTGCTGTTGCAGATCCATCTGCACTCGGACCGCTTCAGCGTCGAAACCGAAATGACGGTGAAGCTGGCCAAGCTGGGCGTGCGCATCTACGAGGTGCCCATCGTCTATCACGGGCGCACCTATGCCGAAGGCAAGAAGATCAGCTGGAAGGATGGCTGGATGGCGCTGTATGACCTAGTAAAATACAGATTCACCGACTAGTGTCGTGTCCCGCAAGTTNNAAATTGCGGGACGCCACACTAGAACCTATCTCATAAATCGTTTCGGAAGTATGTACTTTACGCAAGGTCAGCGGTAATCAGTCGGATCAATGCAGGCGTCATACATTTTGCGGTCAACTTGAATCCAGTCGCTATGATTTATCCCTCTTCGGTGGTTTCTTGTTGTCGGGCTGACAGGGAAAGCGCAGGCCATATGAATCCACCTGCCCAGTAACGTTGAGATAACCCGAATTTCGTCAGCAACTTCTGAGAGGTCTTGGTCTTGGGAAAAAACTAGGGCCATATCGTATTCATTTCGAATTGCTAGACGGATCACGTCCAACGCAATGCGAACATCAATGCCCTTTTCGCTCCCACGGAGGAACGTATGCCTGCTGCCATCAGGTAGTACCACACTATCATTCCTATATCTCAACGGCCTACTGAACACTTCAATGCCAGACTTACCCATAACTGCGAGTTTCCCAACCCAGAAGTGATTCCATCGGGGATCATCGGTAGCGTCAGGAACGCCGGTATAAAATCTGACTTGGATTAGATTCCAACCGCGAGACTTGCAGACAGCCTCAGAAAGCTTCTGGAGGTCGTAATTTGGATAATGGTAGCCAAACGACTCCTTTACTGACCTGTAGAGGTTCTGGCCGTCAACAAAGGCGACGACACGTCTGATAGCGGGTCCGATTAAATGAGCTGGGAGTGTCGCCACAAATAAGTAACCCCGCCCGAGGCCCTTTCGGGCATGTCGGACGGGGAGCAATTTCGTATTTAGATTACTGAAGTACAACCAAAGATGCAAGAGAAAAATGAGTCGATGCGACATAGCTATGACACGGACACCGTAGGGACGGCAGGTTGTCGCGCTCGCCGCTTCTACGCATTCTGCCGGTTCGGCCGGTTGGTCTTGGTCAACTCACCGACTGCCTGGTTCCAGGTAACAATCCAGGGCACCAGCAGAGAGTACAGCAGCCGCGCTCCCATCTGACGTAAGGTCGCATGTTTGCCGAAGCTGCTCCAATCCAGCCGAAACGCGAAATAAATCTCCAGCAGCAGCACAGCCACCAGCGGAATCACCGTGCGCGGTACCACGACAATCGCAACCACTTCCGCCACGCAGCGCAGCAGGTTCCGCAGCAGGCGCGAGCGCCGTGTCCCCAGCACTCCATCGGCAACGCCGTAACGCGCCATCATGCTAAGCGCGCTCGGCAGCGTGTGGCGCGGGCGGTAAATCGCCTGTGCACGCTCGGCATAGGCCGGCGTCACCAGCTTGCGCACTTGCAGATCGAACATGGTGTCTTCGCCCAGAAAGCTGGTCTCGGGAAATCCGCCCACCCGCTGCCACAGGTCTTTGCGAAACGCCATCGAGCGCGCCGTGCACGACTTCGTTGTCCCATCCGCATTCTGTTTCAGTCCGAAAAATGGGGCCGAGGCCAGGTCCCAGATCGTCTGGTCCGCGGGATCGATGCACGATCCGCCCAGCGAATATTCCGCACTGCCATTAAGAATCGGCGCGGTAAGCCGGCCCAGCCATTCGGGACCGTAGATGCAGCCGGCGTCGGCGCAGGCGACAACCTGGGAAGTTGCGGCAGCGATGCCGACATTCCGGCCACGAGCTATCGGCCCCCGCGAAGCTTTCAGATTGCAGCTCTCGTCGCGAATGGCAATCAGGTTGGGATACTTCGATCTGGCAGCTTCCAGCCACTCCCAGGTCCCGTCCGTGGAACCGCCATCGACCACAATTACTTCTTTGGGAGCAAGCGTTTGCCGCGTCAGCGTCGCGACCAATCCTGCCACCTCTTCGACTTCGTTGAGGACGGTCGCGGTGACGGTTACAGGTGGCATGTAATACCTTGGATGGAATTTCGCTGCGCCTGCGTGTTCAGAATCAAACGCCATGGCGAAGAAGTAGGGAGCTGATCCCCCCGATTATACCTGCTGATCGCGCACGTCCTCGACCTCCAACTCGTCGGCAGTTGGCTAACCCTGGGTTCCATCGTTGGACAAAGCGGTTGAGCAATTACATTCCCGGCACCGTCAACGCCGCAGACGCGTCGGGATTGCGCTTAACCTTCCTCCCGGTCGATGTTCAATATTGCACAGACAGCCGTAAGCCCATTGCCCTACAGTTCCCACCAGGCCAAAGTTGACACTATCCCGTGGAGGAGTTTCCCCAGAGATGTTTCTCGATAACCTCCCCGTACACAATGTTGCACAGCCAACCCCAGACAGATAGCTTGCTAGCTATCTCGTTTCATTAGTTGTCAGAGCCCCCTCCACGGGTTGTTTTCTCGCAGCAGGGCAGCAACACAGAACCAGTCCACTACCCACCCGTCCCTTGCCGGCGTCAGGGCGACATCCTGCACTGCATTTCATCCCATTTTTTTGAACCGCAGCCTTGTTCTTTTCGTATCACCAACCGGCACAGACGTTTCTTCTCAGCTCGCGTCTTCTTCTCAGCTCGCGGCTAAGGACGCTCTGAAAAAGCCCGCATTCTGTGTTTCCGGGGCTGGTGTCCCGAAGTATTTCAGCAGCTTGGACGCCGGCCCGGAGAGACTGTGTCGCGACTGCGGCAGAAATTTGCAGTGGAACAAAGGGCTGCAAAATTTATCAAACCAGCCGCGCAGCGGCGGCTATGAAGTTAGCCGGGTGGCGTAAGCCCCCGGTCAAGTGGGAAATTAGTCTGAGCCGCAGAGCGGCGCCACCGGTCGCGACACCGTCTCTGAAGGCCGGCTCTACTCGAAGGTTGACTTGATCTGAGTTTTCCTAACCCGCGACAGGAGGCACTATGGCTCATTCTCATAAGTATGGCAGCTTGGCAGGCGTGCTCTGGGGAGCGCTTCTGGCGATGGTCTTGGCCGCCGCCGCTCATGCCGAAGTCACTCAGGATTTCCATCGCACCGTCCCCCTTCCCGCCAATGGCCGGATCACGCTCAGCAACATCAATGGCAATGTGGAAATCACCGGATGGGAGCGCAACGAAGTGCAGATCGACGCGGTGAAGACCGCGCGCGATCAGCAACGGCTCGACGAGGCGCGCATCGAGGTGGAAACCAGCAGCAGTTCGGTGGAAATCCGCACTCACTATCCCCAGCATCTCTTCAACAACAGCGCGGCTTCGGTCCACTACACGTTGCATGTCCCACAGAACGCGCGCCTCGAACACATCGATCTGGTAAACGGCTCGCTCGAGGTGCAGAAGATCAGCGGCGAAATTAGTGCCAACCTGGTGAACGGCAAGCTACGGGCGTCCGACCTGGCCGGCGAAGCCGATTTGGCGACCGTGAATGGAACGATTGAGGCGAACTACAACTCGCTAACCAACGTGCGCGACATCAAGCTCAAGTCCGTCAACGGGAGCATCAATCTTACTTTGCCCCCATCGCCCAACGCGGAAGTCAGCGCCAGCGCGGTGAGCGGCGGCATCACCACCGACTTTCCGCTCACGGTTAAGGGTCATGTGGTGGGCAAGAGCCTCTCGGGCACGCTGGGCAGCGGCGGAGTGCGAATCGAGTTGAACAACGTGAATGGCGGCATCCACATTGGCCCGGGACGCGGAACCTTGTAGCCATTGCGGGAACGTAGGCGGCGAAATGTCGGACGGGAGCAGCGTGGCTTGAGCTTGCGCGCCATCCGAGTTATCATCAGCGGGCTATGGCCGCCGCCGAGCCCAAACCGATTGCTTTCTTTGCCGGCGTGCATCTTCTACCGCGCGTAATTTGTGGCATCGGTGGGTGCTTGTTCCTGGCGTCATTCTTTGTCCGTGGCCTGGAGGGTTTGGGTCGTGCCCTGGGGCTATTCGGAATATGTTTGGTATTGTGCGGCGTTGCCGTAAACCTGCTTATGCAGATTTTCTCCGCCGAGGCGGAGCCCCACTTTACCAGGCATCTGGTGGTGCAATCGGTACTGGCATCGGTCGTCGCCATCGCTGTCTTTTGTTTGGCCGTCTACGTCTATCGGCACGGCGTTCTGCCGAAGTTCATGCCTGCCCGCTACGATCAAGTTAAGTTGGGCTGAGGTCAGCCCAAGTAACTGCGGCCAGGCGACTTCCTCGCACCACCGGACTCGCGTCTTGTTCCGCCACCCCTCCAACCTTGCACCGGCCGGCAACAGCCGGTTGTGAAATAGTAAATGGATGACAACTCCGGCTGATGGTGAAGGAGCGATGTACCCGAACAGCAATGCCGTACGCACTGAGATACGGGGACTTGAACTGGTTGTGGAAGGCTCGAACCTGGTGCTATCGGCCGGCGGCAGCGACCTGATTCCTCCCATTCGATTGACTACGGAAGAGGCCGAGCGACTGCGCCTCGAGATGGCCAAGGCGCAGTTGTGGGAATGGAACCAGCTGGAAGAGCTGAAGTCGCGGGCCGTGTTGCGCTACCGGCGCTATCTTGCTTCGTGGCTGGTGATGTGCCTGGCTGCCTTCAGCGCCTACATCGGCTATCCCAGCTATTATCTCAGCGTCTTTCTTTGCCTGCTGGCAATCTTCCTCTGGTGGAGGGCGGGCTATGCGGAACAGCAGGCCGACCGCGACGCTCAGGCGGAAAGAAGCGCCTTCCTTCCCACCTGGAACTACCTTCGCCAGCGCTTGGAAGAATCGGAGATCACGCCGCCGGCGGGAACGCCGCCACCGGAGGAAACCTCATAGCCGCGACCGCGGGCTGAGCAGGCTGCTGACCAAGTCTGGGAGCACAAAGCTCGTGGGCTGAAGCCCACTCGGCATGAACAAGAATGGCTTGTAGGCGCAGCTAAGAGTGCGCCCCTTCAAGCCCGCTTGCAACAAACTTTTTCAGCGCAATCTTCACCCGGGCGAAGCGCCCGGCGTGGCCGGGCATTTTGCATCTGCCGGGTCCTGTTTCCAGCCCCGCTGGTCACTGTTTAACGTGATGCAGGGCACTGAGTTCCCGGCGTCATCCATGAAATCTTAAGGTCGAATAAGGAACTGGCAAGCGCAATGGAAAGTGCTCAACTTCCCTTTTCCCGCCCGGTCGGGAATCGCGCTGCAGGTTCCGCGAAGTGCTGGTCCCTCATTGCGGAAAGGAGCGCCAGGCACATGGCATCTGCGCAGGTTTCCTCTGAAAACGCCGAACAGGCGTTCATCGACCAAATCATAACCAAACACAGCGGGCAGCCGGGCGAATTGCTCGGCATCCTGGAGGCGGTGCAGGAGCGGCACACCCACAAGTATCTGCCGCTGGAGACCCTGCGCTACGTCGCCAACAAGCTCGACATTCCGCTGTCGCGGGTGTACAGCGTGGCCACGTTCTACGCCTTGTTCAACCTGGAGCCGCAGGGAGATAACACGGTCTGCATCTGCCGCGGCACCGCCTGCCACACCCGCAATTCGCGGGCTCTGCTGGAGACCCTGCGCCTGGAACTCGGCCTGGGCATGGATGACGCGGAGGAAGGCGGCGATTCCGACAAGCTGACCCTGACCACCGCCGACAAGAAGTTCACGGTGCGCACCGTGGCCTGCTTCGGGCAGTGCGCCCTGGCGCCGGTGGTGGAGATCAACCATCGCATCTGCGGACACGTGAACGAACGGACACTGCAACGCGAGGTCCGCTCGCTGGAACGGGAGAATGACTGATGCCGCGCATTGAAGACATTGGCGCATTCAACGCGGTGCGCGAGACTGGGCTGGCAAAGTTGACCCCATCGGTCCCGCGCATCGCCATCGGCATGGGCACCTGTGGACGGGGCAACGGCGCTGAAGGTCTGTACCACGCCTTTCTGGAAGTGATTGAACGCAGCGGCACCGACTTTTACCTGACCAACGTGGGATGTTTTGGAGCGTGCTATCAGGAACCGCTGGTCAACGTGCGGGTGCCGGGAAGCCCCTTGCTCATCCTGCACCGCATCCAGGCCAACGATGCGGGACGGATTGTGCATGACATCGCCACCGGCACCATCAACCCCGAGCTGGTGTACTGCAAGATCGAAGAGTGGGACCACATCACCGGCTCCATCCGCTATGGACACGGCTATCCCGAAGTGCCCTTGTGGAACGAAGTGCCGTTCTTCAAGGGCCAGAAGAAGATCGTGCTGCGCAACTGCGGGCTCATCAATCCCGATGACATCGAGGAGTACATCGCCGTCGGCGGCTACCAGGCGCTCTACAAGACCCTGATCGACGACAAGCCGGAGAGCGTGATCGAGCAGATCAAGGCGTCCAAGCTGCGCGGCCGCGGCGGCGCGGGTTTTCTGGCCGGCAACAAGTGGGAGTTTCTGCGTAAAGCGGTGGCCGACCAGAAGTTCATCATCTGCAACGCCGACGAGGGTGATCCCGGCGCCTACATGAACCGCAACGAGATCGAGAGCGACCCCCACTCGCTGCTGGAAGGCATGATCATCGGCGGATACGTGATGGGCGCCAGCCAAGGCATCGTCTATGTGCGCGCCGAATATCCCCTGGCCGTACACCGGCTGAACCGGGCGGTGGAGCAGGCCCGCGAATACGGCCTGCTGGGCGACAACATCCTGGGCCGAGGATTCAATTTCGACATCCAGCTGGTGGAAGGGGCGGGAGCGTTTGTGTGCGGCGAAGAGACGGCGCTGATCGCATCCTTGGAAGGCGAAGCGGGACGGCCGCGGCCGCGGCCGCCATTTCCTGCGCAGAAAGGTCTGTGGGGAAAACCCAGCAACATTAATAACGTCGAGACCTGGTACAACATCGCTCCCATCATCACCAGAGGGCCGGCCTGGTTCACCGAGACGGGCAGCGCCAAGAGCTCGGGCACCAAGGTGTTCTCGCTGGTGGGCAAAGTGCACAACAGCGGACTGGTCGAGATGCCGATGGGCACCCCGATCAAGACGTTCATCTACGACATTGGGGGAGGCGGTCTGGATGGCCGCAGCATAAAAGCGGTGCAGACCGGCGGCCCATCCGGCGGATGCATTCCGGGCGAGATGTTCGATACGCCGGTGGACTACGAGAGCCTGGCCCAGTTGGGAGCCATCATGGGCTCGGGCGGCATGGTGGTGATGGACGAAGACAACTGCATGGTCGACGTCGCCCGCTATTTCGTCGAGTTCACCAACTCCGAGTCCTGTGGCAAATGCATTCCCTGCCGCGTGGGACTGAACAAGTTTCTGCGGATCTTGAACCGCATCACGCTGGGGTCGGGCCAGATGGACCAACTGGAGCGGCTGGATGAGTTGAGCCGCTATATCCGCGACTGTTCGTTGTGCGGGCTGGGTCAGACGGCGCCCAACCCGGTGCTCACTACCATGCGGCACTTCCGGCAGGAGTTCGAGGACCACATCGTCTCCCACCGCTGTGTCGCCGGCATCTGCGCCGAGCTGGCGCTGGCGCCCTGCGAGAACAGTTGTCCGCTGCACATGAACATCCCCCGCTTCCTCGAACTTTACAAAGAGGGCCGGATGGAGGATGCCTTCGAATCCGTGATCATGGACAATCCGCTGCCGTGCTCGACCGGACGCGTCTGCCAACATCCCTGCGGCAAGCGCTGCCGGCGGCAGACCATCGACGACCCGGTCAACATGCGCGAGGTGCACCGTTTCATCGCCGATCAGATTCTGCTGACCGACCGCTTTGAAGATGCGGCCCGGCGGGTGGCCGCGCGCAAGCTGGAAACCACCGGGCGCAAGATCGCCGTGGCCGGGGCGGGACCGGCGGGTTTAACGGCCGCGTTCTACCTGGCGCTGCTGGGGCATGACGTGACGGTTTTCGATTCCCTGCCCGAGGCGGGAGGAATGCTGCGCTTCGCCTTGCCGGAGTATCGCCTGCCCAAGCCGGTATTGCGCCGGGAAATCGAGCTCATCGAACGGCTGGGAGTGAAGTTCATCTTGAACACCCGGGTTGGCTTCGATATCTCGCTCAACGATCTGGATGAGCAGTTCGATGCGGTTTGCCTGGCCATCGGGACCTGGAAGGAGTCGTGGGTGTACCTGCCGGGAACGGAACTGAAAGGCGTGCTTCCCGCCTTGACCTTTCTGGAGGCAGTCTCCAAAAGGGAGGCCGTGAACCTGGGACGCAAGGTGGTGGTGATCGGCGGCGGCAACGCGGCCATCGACTCGGCGCGCACCGCGCTGCGCCTGGGAGCCAGCGTTACCGTGGCTTACCGGCGCGAACGCAAAGACATGCCGGCCATTGAAGAAGAAACTTTGGCGGCCGAGGAAGAAGGCGCGAAAATCGTTTTTCTGTCGGCGCCCCACCGCATCATCGGCGACGCCAAAGGCAACGTGAAAGCGCTGGAAGTAGTGCATACCCGTCTGGGCGAGTACGACCGCTCCGGCCGCCGCAAACCCGTTCTGACCGACCAGGTGCAGCTGTTGGATTGCGACTCGGTGATCGTGGCCGTCGGCGAGACCGTCGATCTCGATTTCGCCAAGGCTTCGGGCTTGCAGATCAAAGATGGCAGCACCATCGAGGTCGACCACTTCACGCTGGAGACCAGCCGGCCGCACTTCTTTGCCGGCGGTGACTTGGTGACCGGGGCCTCCAACGTGTCGGGCGCCATGGGCTATGGCAAACAGGCGGCCCGGGCCATCGATCGCCAACTGATGGACGCCGAACGCTGGGAACTGCTCTTCCGTCCCCTGCACTACGGGCAGACGCCGCCCAAGGAGCCGAGCGAAAGCGGCCGCCATCATTCACACGCGGTACCGGCGCGGGAACGCGCCAATTCATTCGACGAAGTCACCTTTGGCCTATCGCCGGAAGAAACCCATGAGGAGTGCTGCCGCTGCCTGCGTTGCGACGCGGCGGTGGAAGTTTCCCGCTAGAGAGAAGGAGTCGAGCCTTGCCGCAAAAGAAAATCTCGCTGCGTATCGATGGCGAGCTGGTGAATGCCGTCGAGGGTCAGACCATCCTCGACGCAACCCGCGCCAGCGGGAAGTCTATTCCCACGCTGTGTTTTCTGGAGGGACTCAGCCCGGTCGGCGCCTGTCGCCTGTGCATGGTAGAGGTCAGCGGCATCGACCGCCTGTTTCCCGCCTGTACCACCCCGGCCCAGGACGGCATGGCCGTCGCCACCACCTCGGCACGGCTGTCCCGTTACCGCCGCATGACCATCGAATTGCTGCTGGTGGAACGCAATCACGTGTGCGCGGTGTGCGTGGCCAACGGGCACTGCGAATTGCAGACAATGGCGTACAACATGGGCATCACCAGCGTACGCTTCGCCTACAATTTCCCCCGCCTGCCGGTAGACCTTACCCATCCTCGCTTCGTGCTCGACCACAATCGCTGCATCCTGTGCACGCGCTGCGTGCGCACCTGCGCCGAGATCGAGGGCGCCCACGTGTGGGAGATGATCTCGCGCGGCATTCACGCCCGCATCGTTCCCGACCTGAACCAGAAGTGGGGCGACGCGCGCACCTGCACCAATTGCGGCAAGTGCGTGCAGGCCTGTCCCACCGGCGCTCTGGCCGAGAAAGGCAAAGCGATGGAAGAGATGGTGCGGTCCACGACCGCGATCACCTCGCTGGCCCACCGGAGAGGAGCCGCGGTATGAAGAAGCTGAAGCTGGCGACGGTCTGGCTGGATGGCTGCTCGGGCTGCCACATGTCGCTGCTCGATCTGGATGGCGCCATCATTCCCATCGTGCGCAAAGTTGACATTGTGTACGGCCCGCTGGTGGACGCCCAGGAGTTTCCCGAGGACGTGGACGTCACCCTGCTGGAAGGCGCTATCAGCACCCAGGAAGACGTGGAGAAGCTGCAACAGATCCGCTCCCGCACCAAGCTGCTGGTGTCGCTGGGCGATTGCGCCGTTACCGGCAACGTGTCTGGCATGCGTAACGGGATCCCGGTGAATAAGCTGCTGCAGCAAATCTATGTCGATGGCGCCGACCTGGGCGGCTGCATTCCCGGCGACGGGCTGCCGCAACTGGCCAAGCAGGCGCGGCCGGCGCAGGACTTCGTGAAGGTGGACATCTGTCTTCCCGGATGTCCGCCGCCCAACAAGGTGATCGCGGGATTTCTGAACAACCTGCTGGATGGCCGCAAGCCAGAGACGAACGCCAAAGTCAAGTTTGGATAGGAGCGGCGAATGAAGCGTATCACGATTGAGCCGGTAAGCCGCATTGAGGGCCACGCCAAGATCACCATTCAGCTGGACGATGCCGGCCAAGTGACCGACACCCAGTTCCAGGTGACCCAGGTCCGCGGCTTTGAGAAATTTACCGAGGGCCGTCCCTATTACGAGATGCCGGGCATTACCTCGCGCATCTGCGGCATCTGCCCCATCAGCCATCAACTGGCGGCATCGAAGGCGTGCGACGCCATCATGGCAGTGCGTATCCCGCGCACCGCGCAACTGCTGCGCGAGATCATCCACTGCGCCCAGATCGTGCAATCGCACGCGCTCAGCTTCTTCTATCTCTCGGCCCCCGACCTGCTGCTGGGCATGGACAGCGATCCCGCTACCCGCAACGTGGCCGGCTTGATCGAAGCCAATCCGGAGCTGGCGCGGGCCGGCATCGAGCTGCGCAAGTTCGGCCTGCAGGTCATTGAAGGACTGGCCGACGAACGCGTGCATCCAGCGTGGATCGTGCCCGGCGGAGTGCGGTCACCCATGACCGCGCCGGCCCGCGACCGTTTCCTGGCCGCCATTCCACAGGCCATGGCGACCACCGAAAAAACCCTGGGCATCTTCAAGGGGATGCTGGACTCCTTTGCCGAAGAGATCGCCAACTTCGGGTCGGAGCCGACCATGTATGCCGGGATGGTGGACCATGCCGGCAACCTGCAGCTCTACGATGGCGTGATGCGCTTCCGCGCCGCCGATGGAACCATCGTGCAAGACGTCGCCGCTGAGAATTACCACGAGTTCGTGGCCGAGGCCACGGTCGAAAACTCCTACCTCAAGGCGCCGTTCTACCGGCCGCTGGGCTATCCCCAGGGAATCTATCGCGTGGGCCCGCTGGGTCGCATCAACACTGCCGAGGCCATGGGTACGCCGCGCGCCGACGCCGAGCTCGGGGAATTCCGCCAGCGTTTTGGCCGGGTCGCGCATAGCTCGTTCCTCTATCACTACGCCCGGCTGATCGAGGTGTTGTACGCCCTCGAGTGTATGAAGCTCTTGCTGCAAGAGCCCGACGTTCTCGACCCCCACGTCCGGGCCAGCGCCGGAGTCAACGCGCTGGAGGGTGTGGGCATGATCGAGGCGCCGCGCGGCACCTTGATCCATCACTACAAGGTGGACGAAAACGGCGCCATCGTCTGGGCCAACCTGATCGTCGCCACTGGACACAACAATCGCGCCATCAGCGATGGCGTGCGCCAGGTGAGCGAGCACTTCATCCACGGCGATCGCCTGCAAGAAGGCATGTTGAACCGCGTCTCGGCGCTGGTGCGCGCCTACGATCCCTGCCTCAGCTGCTCCACCCACGCCATGGGCACGCCCGCGCTCGACATCTCGCTGGTGGACCGCAAGGGAGCGCTGCTGGATCGGATACGGAGTTAGGGAAATTTAGCCGGGCCGTTTCCCGGTTTCGGACCGCGGTGAACGACCTGGTCGCGCAAGAAGCGGGCGAAGACTTCATTCGACAGCAAACGCCCTGGCGGCGTAAGACGGAGCCGATTGCCAACGTTCTCCAGCAAGCCATCGGCGATTAGTTCGGCGATGACGGGCCGCTGGCCATCGAGCGCGCCGCTTCCGAAACGATTGTTGATCTCGTCCCGCGCGATGCCGCGGTTCATACGCAGTCCGAGAAAGAAAGACTCCTCCAGCGCGGCTTCCGTGTCGATGAGGATGCGCGATGCCCTGAGCTGCTGCCGGCGCGCCTCTGCGGGATCGAGCTGACTTGCAGCGCCAGAGTAGGCTTCAAGCGAGTCAGGTGTGGCGAAGCGGACGCCGTCCATCCCCTTCCCTTTCAATTCAGGCGCGGCGAGCAGCATGGAATGGGCATCGACTCCGAATCCGAAATAGGGTTGGCGCGTCCAGTACTTAAGGTTATGTCGTGAGTCATGCAGCCCCATCCCGTGCGTCACCGGCCGCGCAAAATTCGAAATTTCGTACTGCAGCACGCCGGCGTTCTCCAGGCGCTCGCACGCGGTGAGATAAAGATCGGCGATGAGGTCGTCATCGGGAACATGGTGCGCGTGGTAGCGGCTGCCCCCGGCCAGCAGTTCGTTGCCGAGACGAGAGTCTTCGTCAACTTCGAGCATGTAGACGCTGACATGAGGCACCCCGGTGGCGATGGTTTCGGTCAGCGAAAGGTCCCAACTGTCCGGCGTCTGGTGAGGCAGTCCGGCAATGAGATCGAGGCTGATGTTGCCGATGCCGCTGGCCCGCAGGCGGGCGATGTCGGCCAGCGTGATCTCTCGAGTGTGCAGCCGCCCCACCGAGGAGCATTCCTTGTCTACGAAAGACTGCACGCCGAGGCTGACACGATTGACGCCGCAGCCAAGCAGCGATTCCAGGATCTCGCCGCCCATCGTGCCGGGCGCGCATTCAACTGTAATTTCGGCCGCCGGGTGGACCTCGAAGTTGTCGCGGACAGCCTGAAAGATTCGTTCCAATTGATCGGGTGCGAGTATCGAGGGCGTGCCGCCGCCCAGGTAGATCGAGTCCGCCTGCCGCTCGAAGCTGCCGCCGAGTTTACCGGCAATCGCCTCGGCAGCCGCCAGGTCCGAGCACACTTGCGTGACGTATCGATCGAAGACGGCGCGCGAAAAAACGCCCGAAGCGAAGTTGCAGAAGCTGCACTTGGTGCGGCAAAACGGGACGGAAATGTAAATTCCTTGTGCCAAGAGGCTCGCGGGACCCGCGTCCACGTAATAGAGTAGCAGCTGGCGAAAAGCACTTGGCGGTTAGCACTGGGCAGTTAGCAAGCAGTAGCGAACAGTGCTGTTACTATCGAATGGTCTGAACCACACCACACCCGCATGCGAAGAATGTTGCACCAACCACGGGCTCGATGCCAAGGCCAAATGCTAATTGCTAACTGCTAATTGCTGCCTTTATGAAAAAACGCGTGGTCATCACCGGAATGGGCGTGGTCAGCCCCAACGGCATCGGCAATGAGGCCTTTTGCCGCGCCATCCTCGACGGCACCAGCGGGGTCAGGCGCGTTACCAGCTTCGATGCCAGCAACCTGCCAGTGCAGATTGCCGGCGAGCTGCAGGGATTCGACGAGCTGGCTTGGATCGACGCCCATGAGCGCAAACACGTGTCGCGCGTGGTGCCACTGGCCCTGGCGGCATCGACCGAGGCGCTACGCGATGCCGGTATCGAAACTTCGCAACTGTCGCTGGCGCAGCAACGCGAGATTGGCGTGGTGCTGGGCTCGGGCGGCGGGGCGCAGGAATTTTCCGAGGAGCAGGTCCGGCTGTGGCTGACCGGCAAGGTGAAGCAGGTCAGCCTGTTCTGCATTCCCAGCGGCACCATGGGCACGCTCTCCAGCGAAATCAGTATGCGCTTCGGTTTGCGCGGGATGAGCCACGTCATTACGACGGGCTGCACGTCTTCGACTGACGCTTTCGGTTACGCGCTGCGGCAAATCCAGTTTGGATTTCTGCCCATGATGCTGGTCGGTGGCGTCGATGCTCCTATCGCGCCGGGGATCATGAAGGGTTTCACTCTGATGAAGATCATGACGTCATCGTGGAACGATGCGCCGGAGCGGGCTTCGCGGCCATTCTCCGCCGATCGCGATGGCTTCGTCGTGGCGGAGGGTTCGTGGATGTTCTTCCTCGAAGAGTACGAACATGCGCGGGCGCGAGGCGTGCGGATTCTGGCCGAGGTCGCGGGATACGGTTCGACCTGCGAGGCATTTCATCGCGTGCGTCTGCAGGAGTGCGGCGAGGAGCCGGCCCGTGCCATCCAGATGGCGATGGAAGATGCCGGTATCTCCGCCGGCGACGTCAACTACGTCAACCTGCACGGCACCTCGACCCAGCTCAACGATCGCATCGAGACCCGAGCTTTAAAGCTGGCGCTGGGCGCGAAGGCTTATCAGACGCCGATGTCGAGCTTGAAGTCGCAAATTGGACATCCGCAAGGCGCTTGTGGCGCCGCCGGAATCGCGGCAACATTAGTGGCAATGCATCACCGGCAGATCCCGCCGACCATCAATCTGGAGAAGCCCGACCCGGAGTGCGATCTGGACTACGTTCCAGAGGCCGGGCGGCAGGCGGAGATCGGCCATGCGGTGTGCAACTGCATCGCGTTCGGGTCGAAGAACTCAGCGCTGGTGCTGCGGAAGGTGGATTGAAACCGACGGACTCTCTCCGCACGGCGATCCCAGGTTAGCCCAAGAGAGGGGCGAACCTAGGGCACAGGAGTTTTGACTGGAAGTCCGGTTTTCCGCCAACGTTCATCTCGGTGAACTTTTCCATCCCGCCCTCGCCATTTCTCGTCTATATCGCTTCCACTCGTTACAATTGAATCAGGCCCATGGCAATCCAGGAAGAAGAGGTATTAGGCAAGGCATACGACGCCCGGCTGATGAGGCGTCTGCTGACCTATTTACATAAGTACCGATGGCAGGTCACGGTGGCGCTCATCGCCATTGTGCTGAAGGCTGGTGCTGATGTTCTTGGGCCGTATCTCACCAAAGTTGCCATCGACAAATAC
The DNA here is from genome assembly GCA_003165795.1 of Acidobacteriaceae bacterium. Lineage (GTDB taxonomy): Bacteria > Acidobacteriota > Terriglobia > Terriglobales > Acidobacteriaceae > Bog-257. Next base: position 28,949 of record PMWW01000207.1, on the reverse strand, counting down.
CTCGCTAGCCACACCGAAGCCCACTCGATGCTCGACCGCTTCCTCAGCCGGAATCCGCTGACCGGCATTGCCCAGATCGCGGGAATGTATACCGGCCTGCTTCTGTTCAGCTTTCTGCTGGAGTTTGCGCAAACCTACATCATGCAGTGGACCGGGCAGAAGGTGATGTTCGACCTGCGGGCGCAAATTTTCCGCCACTTGCAACGGCTGCACATTTCGTTCTTCGACAAGAACCCGGTCGGCCGCCTGGTCACGCGCGTGACCAGCGATGTGGACGCGCTCAACGAGATGTTTACTGCCGGAGTGGTCTCGATCGTGGAAGACGTTTTCGTGCTGCTGGGCATTCTGGTCATCATGTTGAACATGAGCTGGCGGCTGGCGCTGATCACCTTCGCCGTGCTGCCGCTCATCTTCTACGCTACTTCGATCTTCCGCCGCAAAGTGCGCGAGAGTTACCGGCGGATTCGCGTTGCCATCGCCAAGATCAACGCCTATCTGCAGGAGCACGTGACCGGCATTGTGGTGCTGCAACTTTTCAATCGCGAGAAGAAGTCGTACGAACGATTCGAAGAGATCAACCGCACCCACATGGACGCCTTCAAAGACGCCATCCTGGCGCACGCCGTGTATTACCCGGTGGTGGAAGTGCTGTCGGCAACGGCGATCGCCCTGGTCGTCTGGTTCGGCGGCAATCAGGTAATGCGCAACCTGGTGACCCTGGGCGTGCTGGTGGCCTTCATGCAATACGCGCAGCGCTTCTTCCGGCCCATCCAGGACCTGAGCGAGAAGTACAACATTCTGCAATCGGCAATGGCCTCGAGCGAGCGCATCTTTAAACTACTGGATACGCCGGCGGAGATCGTCTCGCCGGCTACGCCCAAAGTGCCGCAGGGGCCGGGCCGAATCGAGTTCGACCACGTCTGGTTCGCCTATCGGACCCTGGCCCAGGCAGCGGAAGAAGCCGCCAGCAAGGGCGAGAAGCTGATCGCGATAGCAGGCGGCAACGGAGATCTCGCCAAAGAATACGACTGGGTGCTGCGCGACGCGTCGTTCACCATCGAGCCGGGCGAAACGGTTGCCATCGTCGGACACACGGGCGCCGGCAAGACCACCATCATCTCGCTGCTGTTGCGCTTCTACGATGTGCAGAAGGGCGCGATCCGCATTGACGGCGTCGATGTCCGCGACATGGATTTGAACGATCTGCGGCGGCGTTACGGCGTGGTGTTGCAGGACCCGTTCCTGTTTTCGGGAACGGTGGCCGATAACATCCGCCTGGGTTCGCGCTGGATCGAAGACGAGTCGGTGGAGAACGCGGCCGAGCAGGTCAACGTGGCCGACTTCATTCGCTCACTTCCAGGCGGCTTCGCAGAGGAAGTTCGGGAGCGCGGCAGCACGCTTTCGACCGGGCAGAAGCAGCTTATCTCGTTCGCCCGCGCGCTGGCCCACAGTCCCAAGATCCTGGTGCTGGACGAAGCAACCTCCAGCGTCGACACCGAAACCGAGTTTCGGGTGCGCGAGGCGCTCACGCGCATGGTGGAAGGCCGGACCTCGATCATCATTGCCCACCGGCTGAGCACCATCCAACGCGCCAACAAGATCATCGTCATGCACAAGGGCCAGGTGCGCGAGGTCGGCTCGCACCAACAACTGCTGGCGCAGCACGGCATCTATTGGAAGCTCTATCAACTGCAGTACAAGGACCAGGAGGCCCCCGCGCCCGCCGCGATGCAAGCCAGCGAGTATTCCGCTCGCGGCGTCAGCGTGTCAGCCGACAGCTAGAGAACTCTGATCAAGTCCCGGCGAATTTCCCTCAGCGGCTAGAGCCGAATTGATTCTAGGGTGCTCACCGACGGCCTGAAGAGACTGTGTCGCAACCGGAATGAGATTGCCCTTGCGCTGATCGCAAGGTAATTTTCTTCTGGCCCTTGGTGGCCCTAGGTCACTCGATGGCCGATTCACTACGCGGTGGGCTCAGAGCTGCCGCACCCGGTAGCAACGTTTCAGTTCAAGGCGATGGCTGCCAGCAACCATAACGGAGCCTTTACAGACCAAGCACGGCACAACTCTTCACCGCAGCCTTAACCCGGCATCGGCTGACAACTCCGGATCGGCATACTCTCCTGCCAGGAATCGTGGATAGGCGGCGGCCGCGATCATGGCCGCGTTGTCGGTCGAGAGCTTGCGGGAAGGGAAGAGCACCGGCAGACCTTCTTCCGCGGCGCGCCGCTCGAAGCTGCTGCGCAACTCAGAATTGGCCGCCACGCCTCCGGTCACCAGCACCGTGGATACACCGTGCGCCCGCGCCGCCGACAAGGTTTTGTTGATTAGGTCGTTCACTACGGCTCGCTGAAAGGATGCAACCAGGTCGAGCGTCGGCGGGTCGCAGGCGGCCAGGACCTGTTCGCGAGAGGGGACCGTCGCTCCCGCCAGGACGCGCCGGCGTTGCTCGATGTTCGCCCGCATCTCATGGGTCTCTACATAGCGCAAGACAGCGGTCTTGATTCCACTATAGGAGAAATCCACGCGCTGCGCGTCGTCGGCATGGCGGTTCTGTGGATTGCGGTCGCGATGCTTGATCTGGGCAAAAGGAAACTTCACGGCCTGCGGATTGCCGTGCTGGGCCAGGTAGTCGATCACCGGGCCGCCGGGATATCCCAGCTCCAGCAGCTTGGCCACCTTGTCAAAAGCCTCGCCGGCGGCATCATCGCGCGTATGTCCCACATCGTGGTATGTCCATGCGGCGTCTCTTCGTTCCGCCAGGAACAGGTGCGTGTGTCCGCCACTCACCACCAGCGCCAACACCGGAAATTCCAGCTCGTGATTTCCGTTTTGCCGCTCCTCCAACAGCACGGCGTGGATATGTCCCTCCAGGTGATTTACGCCGATGAGCGGCTTGTCCAACGCGTACGACAGCGCCTTGGCATAACTCAATCCCACCAGCAGCGCGCCCGCCAGTCCCGGCCCCTTGGTCACCGCCAGGGCGTCGATGGTTTCGTAAGTCCTGCTTGCGTCCTCGATCGCTTTGCGCACCACCGGAACGATGGCCCGCAGATGCTCGCGCGAGGCCAGTTCCGGCACCACTCCGCCATAAGGCTGGTGGGTGGCGATCTGCGAGTACACCACGTTCGAGATCAGCTCTTCACCCGAACGCACGACCGCGGCGGCAGTCTCGTCGCAGGAACTCTCGATCCCAAGAATGAAAACATCAGCCACACAACTATTGTACGAGGCGATGCCAGGTGGAGTCGTCCTTCAGACCGGCGTCCAAAGCGGTATCATCAAACTTTCCATGCAGCAGCACGCTACCAACATCGTTCGCCAGCTTCGCAGCCGAGGCTTCCAGGCCTACTTCGCCGGAGGCTGTGTGCGCGACACGCTGCTCGGGCTGGAGCCCATCGACTACGATGTGGCCACCGACGCCACCCCGCCTGAAGTCATGCGCATCTTCCCCGAAACCTACGCGGTCGGTGCGCAGTTCGGCGTCGTCTTGGTTCCGGCGCCGGCGGACGTTCCGCAGCCTCGCACGTCTTCCGAGCACCCCAACTACGTCGAGGTTGCCACCTTTCGCAACGATGGTGCTTACTCCGATGGCCGCCATCCTGATCAGGTGCGCTACTCGACCGATCCCAAGGAGGACGTGCAGCGCCGCGACTTCACCATCAACGGCCTGCTGATGGATCCGCTGGAGAGCAATCGCGTACTCGATTTCGTCGGCGGACGCGGCGATCTGAAGGCGGGCGTGATCCGCGCGATCGGCGATCCCGAGCTTCGCTTTCAGGAAGACAAGCTGCGCATGTTGCGGGCGGTACGCTTTGCGGCGCGTTTTCACTATGTGATCGAGCCAGGGACGTTCGCCGCCATGCTGCGACTGGCGCCTCTGATTCATCAGGTCAGCAAAGAGCGCGTACGTGACGAGCTGACCAAGATGCTGACGGAAGGCAGCGCGCGGCAGGCGTTTGAGTTGCTCGACGCGACTGGCTTGCTGAAGCAGGTGCTGCCCGAAGTCGATCGTATGCACGGCGTGGAACAGCCGCCGCAATATCATCCCGAGGGCGATGTTTGGGTCCACACCCTGCTGCTGTTGGAAAAGCTGCCGCCGAAGTGCTCGCGCACCCTGGCTTGGGGCACGCTGCTGCACGACGTCGGCAAGCCTCCGACATTCCGGATTGCGCCCGACCGCATCCGTTTCGATGGACACGTCGAAGTCGGCACCCGCATGGCTGAAGAAATTTGCCGCCGCTTGCATTTTTCCAACGACGACACTAAGCAGATTGCAGCCCTGGTGGCGAACCACATGCGCTTTGCGGATGCGCAGCGGATGAAGGAATCGACCCTGAAGCGCTTCATGCGCCTGCCCAAGTTCGAGGAGCACCTGGCGCTGCATCGTATGGACTGCCTCAGCAGTTATGGAGATTTGTCGCTGTATGATTTTGTCCGCGAGCGTCTGGAACATAGTTCAGCCGAAGAGATCAGGCCGGCGCCCCTGCTGACCGGAGAGGACCTGATCCATCTCGGCTACAAGCCCGGGCCCGAGTTTCGTTCCATCCTGTCCGCGGTGGAGGACGCGCAACTCGACGGAACGTTGCGCAGCCGGGAAGAGGCGCTAGACTTCGTAGGTCGCGAGTTTCCCATCGCCGGCTGAGGGCGAAACGGTCGCACGCGAAACCGGTGCTAGAATCGAAGCTCCGCCATGCAACATGCAAGAGCAACGCTGAGAAAGATTTTCACCACCACGCTGCGCCGCGAGGGAGCCAATGCGCCCTTGCTGGCTTGGCCGCTGGCTTGTGGCGGGGCGACGGCGGAGCGCACCACCGCCGTCGGCTTTGCCCACGGAGTGCTGACGGTCGCGGTGCCCGACAAGACCTGGCAATATCAATTGCAGGGTCTGAATCGGCAGTACCTGGCAGCACTCAATCAGATCAGTTCGGAGCCGGTCAGCAGAATCGAGTTTGTCCCAGCGGATCGCTCGCAACGCTAGCTGGCAAGAAAGTATCTCGGATGGTTACGGAAAAAGATGTCTCTCACGTCGCTGATCTGGCGCACCTCGAACTGACACTCGAGGAGCGCGCCCGCATGTTGAAGGACCTGAACTCGATCCTTGGCTACATCGACCGGCTCAACCAACTGGATACCAGCGACGTCCAACCCATGGCGCAAGTGGCCAGCCGTTACGATGAGCGCAGCGACAAACATAAAGATGATCTCAACCTGTTCGCCTACGTCATGCGGGCCGACGAGCCGCGTCCTTCGTTGCCCCATGTCGAAGCGCTGCGAAACGCGCCCGCAACCGATGGAGCGTTTTTCAAGGTGCCCAAGGTGATCGAGCGCTAGTATCATGTCCCGCAAGTCGTGGCAAAATTCAACCGTTGTGTTTGAAAGGGTACGGCTTCAGCCGTGCCGCAAGAGTGCATGTATAGGGCGGCTTTAGCCGCTGCGGGATCTGCTTTTCCGAGTTTTTCAGCAGCCCGCTAGAGGAGCCGGCCAACAGAAATCACTATGAACATTGAGTTGCTCACAATTGATTCCGCCCGCACCTCGGTCTTGGAGAAAGAGACCACGGCCACCGCTCTGGTCGACGCCTTCTACGCCAGAATTGCAACGGAAGACGGGGCCATCGGCGCTTACCTCACGTTGTGCAAAGAGCGCGCCTACCGCCAGGCGGCACGGATTGACGCTCTCGCCGACAAAGGTGACGCGCTGCCTCCGTTGGCCGGAGTGCCGGTTGCGATCAAAGACGTCTTCACCACCAAAGATGTTCGCACGACTGCGGGATCGAAAATCCTGGAGAACTTCATCGCGCCTTACGATGCGACCGTGGTGGCAAAGCTGGAAGAGGCTGGCGCGATCATCCTGGGCAAGACCAATTGCGACGAATTCGCCATGGGCTCGTCCAACGAGAATTCCGGCTTCCATCCCGTGCGCAATCCGCGCGATCACTCACGCGTGCCCGGCGGCTCCTCGGGAGGCTCGGCTGCCGCGGTTGCTGCGGGAACGGCAGTCGCGTCGCTGGGCTCCGACACCGGCGGCTCCATCCGGCAGCCGGCCGCGTTCTGCGGCGTGGTCGGCCTGATGCCGACTTATGGGCGCGTCTCCCGCTACGGCCTGATTGCGTTTGCCTCGTCGTTGGACCATCCCGGTCCCTTCGGCAAGACGGTGAAGGATGTTGCGATCATGCTGCAGGCTATCGCCGGACGCGATCCTCTCGACTCCACCACCGCCGATGTCCCCGTGCCCAATTTCTGTGGCCACATTGGCCAGCCTGTGGATGGCATGAAAATTGGTGTTCCGCTTGAGTACTTTGAGGACGGGCTCGACGCCGAAGTGCGCGCAGCGGTGGAGTTCGGCATGCAGGAACTGGTGAATGCCGGAGCTGAGGTGATTCCAATCTCGCTGCCGCACACCGCCTACGCTATCCCGACCTACTACGTCATTGCGACGGCGGAAGCATCGTCCAACCTGGCGCGCTTCGACGGCGTGCGTTATGGACTGCGCTCGGGCGAAGCCAAGACTTTGAGCGAGATGTATCGCCGCACGCGCGACGCCGGCTTCGGGGCCGAGGTGAAGCGCCGCATCATGCTGGGAACCTACGTCCTGAGCGCGGGATATTACGACGCGTACTATCTGAAGGCGCAACGGGTCCGCAGTCTGCTGGCGCGTGACTTTGACCAGGCGTTCACCACGGTCGACGCGATCATCACGCCTACGACACCGACTGTGGCATTTAAGCTGGGCGAAAAGACCGACGATCCCCTGGCCATGTATCTGGCTGACATTTACACCGTGACGGCAGACCTGGCTGGCATCCCCGCAATTTCCATTCCCTGCGGCAAGAGCAAAGAGGGCTTGCCGATCGGCATGCAGATATTGGGAAAGCACTTCGACGAAGCGAGCATCTTGCGCGTCGCGCATGTCGCGGAACACGCGCTGGCCTCGCGCCTAGTATAAGTTTGGAATCAGGAAATCTCTTGGTAGTACCGCTCGCCCGCGCATGAACGGCACAGAATCTTCCCATCCCGCCGCACCTCGCGCTGGAAGTTGATGCCCTCGCCGCATCCAGCGCACACGATGCGCTCGCCCTTGTAGCCGGGCAGTTCCTCCGGAGGAAGTGTGACTTTGACCCACTGCTCACTGAACAGATCGTCATTCGACATTTCGCGATANNCTCTCTTTCGCACAGATGCGTATGGCCCGGCCTGATTCGAGATCCACAAACGTCGCGGCCACTTTGCCCCAGTCACGAAACTTCAGCGCACGCTTGCCCAGCCGGCAGCCAGTGACGACGGCGACAGCATCCGTGGCGCAGCGATCGATCTCGACAAACGTAATTAGGCGCTTACGGTCCTTGCCGTGGGGATCGTCGATGCCCAGCAACTCAAGTCCGCGCATGGCCAGGCGCACGCCCAGCACCTGCCCGGCGCAGAGATGTCCGTGGGCCACTTCCGCATCCCGCAACAGGACATCGAAAGTCTTCAAAACCCTACCTGCTCCATTCACTGGTCGTCGGAATCGTTGTCGGGCGCTTCATCGGCGAAGCGGCCGCTCACATTTACGCTGAACTTTTCGCCACTCTTCGGCAGGAACGTCACTCGCACCGGTTGCCGGTCCCAGTGCGGCAACGCGCAATTGCTGTCGGGCGGACCTCCCATGCTGACCTTCCCCAGTTCCTTGCGGAAAAGCGGCTTCTTGCCGCCGATTTCGGCGACTACGGCTGTCATCCGCTCGCCATTGGAGGTGACGCCGCAATAGGCGGCATAGTCGCGATACCAGCTTACCTCGGAGTAGGACGGGTCGAAATCCGGCAACTTGACCAGGGAAATTTTTCCCGACACCCGATCGACCAGCAGCCATCCGCCGCGTTGCCACTGCCACTTGGCAGCTTTGCGTCCGTCGTCGGGCAGCGTGTCGTTAATGCGATAGGCGCGGCGCACCACGAACTCCCGATCGGTCACCTCGTGCGAGTCGCCGGTAGTGAACTCCTTCAGCTTGCTGTCCACGTACAGCGGACGGACCGTGATGTCCAATGTCTTGTCTTCCGCAGGTCCGACAAACAACTTCGCCGCCGTCGTTTTTCCCAACGCCACAACGTGCGGCTTCGAAGCGGCCACCGCCAATAGCGGAAGCAGAAAGGTGACTGTCAGCCGACCTAGAGTTCGCATAATCAGGCCACTGTCTGGAAGGCTAATCCTGTCCGCGCGCGGGCTGCAAGTTGGCCGTCCGGCCGCGGCGCTGGTAGGAGCAAGATTTTTTTCGCCCAAATGGTCACTTCCCGACAACTACCATACAATGAACCAGTCTCTAACTTGCGTGATGGATTTTGATCTATAGCTTCATTATCCCGGCCTACAACGAAGGCGAGCGGTTGACCCTATCGCTGCCCAAGGTGCTCGACTACATTCACCGGCGGCAACTGCCCAGCGAGATTATCGTGGTCAATGACGGCTCCAACGATAACACCGCCGAGGTGGTACGCCACTTCGCCGCGGGCAATCCCGATGTCCGCGTGCTGGAAAATCCCGGCAATCGCGGTAAGGGATACAGCGTCCGGAACGGGATGCTGCATGCTCATGGCGACGTGCTGCTGTTTACCGATGCCGATCTGTCATCGCCCATTCATGAGGCCGACAAGCTTTTCCGCGCCCTGGCGCAAGGCGCTGACGTTGCCATCGGCTCGCGGTGGCTGCAGGCTGAACTGCAGACTGAACGCCAACCGTGGTATCGGCAGTTGTACGGCCGGCTGTTTAACCTTGCTTTGCGCCTGGTGCTTGGCCTCCGGCATCGCGACACCCAGTGCGGCTTCAAAGCGTTTACCCGAGCGGCGGCGCAGATCGTTTTTACCCGGCAGCGGATCGAACGCTGGGGCTTCGATCCCGAGCTACTGTTCCTGGCCGATAAGTTCAAGCTGCAAACCGTCGAGGTGCCGGTAGAGTGGGCGCACGATCATCGTTCCAAGATCAGCCCGCTGCGCGACGGCATCAAGATGGGTCTGGAAGTGCTGAAGGTACGCTGGAATGCCATGCGCGGACTCTACCAACATCCTGCAGCCGTTCTAGAAGAGCCTTACGCCAAACCCGTTGCTCCCCAGATCGCAGAGTAGACCGCCGCATTTCTTTGCCGGCCGCCGGCAACTCCGAAGCTACCGCAAACGCTGGTGTGTCCGATAGCAGACGCATAGACAGTTCTTGCTTCCCGCTCCGAAAATTTGTACCCTTCTCAGGCGTTGCGCATCTTTTGTTCAGTCAGCTTGGCCTCAGGAGTGATTTGGGACCCTGAAGCGGTTCCGGGCAGGCATCTGGTGCATCTAATAGAACCCATGTCGCAGCCAGTCATGCACAGCAGCGAGGCCATGCCCAGTTCGCGATGTCCGGCAGCGCTGTCTTTGCTGGATAAGTATCGAACCGTACGCGATACGTCTCGGCAATTGTGCGCTCCTCTCTCGGTCGAAGACCACAGCTTGCAATCCATGCCGGATGCCAGCCCCGCCAAATGGCACCTGGCGCACACCACCTGGTTCTTCGAGACTTTTCTTCTGTCGCAGTATGTGCCTGACTATCGTCCTTTCCATCCAACGTTCCGCAATCTTTTCAATTCCTACTACAACACGGTTGGCGACCGTCCACTGCGAGCTTTGCGCCACGTTCTTTCGCGTCCTGGCCTGGACGAAGTGCAGGCCTATCGCGCCGATGTGGATGAAGCCGTGGCTCGCCTGTTGCTGGGCGATCTTCTGCCCGACGCGCTGGACTTGGTCGAACTCGGCATCAGTCACGAGCAGCAGCATCAGGAACTCATGGTTACCGACGTCAAGAACGGACTCTGGACAAATCCGTTGCGGCCGGCCTATCGACATATCGGCGAGAGGCCGCGTTCGACGGCTTTGACGCCGCCGGCGAAATGGCAGAGTTTCCCCGAGGGTGTCTACTCCGCTGGCTTTGAAGGTAGCGCATTCGCCTTCGACAACGAAGGTCCGCGCCATAATGTATATCTCCAGCCGTATCGTCTTGCGTCTCGCTTAGTGACCAACCGTGAGTACCTGGAGTTCATGCGCGACGGCGGCTATTCCAAAGCCATTTTATGGCTCTCGGATGGCTGGGACTGCGTGCGCAATAATCAATGGAGCGCGCCGCTCTATTGGGAGCAGAGAGACGGCGAATGGTGGTCGTACACCATCGAGGGGATGCAGCCGCTGCAATTGGACGGGCCGGTGTGCCACATCAGCTATTACGAAGGCGACGCTTTTGCCCGCTGGGCGGGAGCGCGACTGCCCGGCGAATTCGAGTGGGAAATTGCCGCGCGATCCTGTCCGGTTGCCGGCAACTTTCTGGAGACCGGCGAATTACATCCTCGTCCCGACGATTCGTCTCAACCCCTGGCCCAGATGTTCGGCGATGTGTGGGAGTGGACGTCGAGCGCCTACGCTCCCTATCCCGGCTTCCAGCCGGACGCTGGCGCCGTCGGCGAGTACAACGGCAAGTTCATGTGCAATCAAATGGTGTTGCGCGGCGGTTCGTGCGCCACGCCGCAATCGCATATGCGGGCCACCTATCGCAACTTCTTTCCGCCCCAGGTGCGCTGGCAGTTCATGGGCATTCGGTTGGCCAATGGCGACTAGCAAACAACTCCAGTTCCTGAGCAACGATGCCATCGCCCTCGACGTGCGCGACGGGCTTACGGCGACTCCCAAGCGTCTGCCGGCAAAACTCTTTTATGACGAGATCGGTTCCCAGATCTTCGAGCAAATTACCCAGCTGCCGGAGTATTACCTCACCCGCACCGAGCGCTCGATTCTGGAGAGCTTTGCCGGAGAAATCCTGCAGCAGGCTGGGCCGTCATTGACTTTGGTGGAACTGGGCGCCGGCACCGCAACCAAGACCTGCATCCTGATTGAAGAGCTATTGCAGCGCCAGAATCGCACCCTGTTCTATCCCATCGACGTGTCGCCTTCGGCGTTGGACGAAGCCGTACGCCAGCTCGGGCAACAGTTTCCCGCATTGCGCGTGAATCCCATCGTCGCCGACTACACCGGCGGCGTCCCCGCGCTGGGCCGGATCGGTGGCCGCAAGCTGGTGCTTTACATCGGCTCCAGCATTGGCAATTTCGAGCCCGACGAAGCGGTCCGGATTCTGCGCCGTATCCGCCGGACACTGCGCTCGGGCGATGCTTTGCTGCTGGGCGCCGATTTCGCCAAGAGTTCCAAGATCCTGGTGCCGGCCTACGACGACGCGCAGGGCGTCACCGCTTCCTTCAACAAGAATATTCTTGCCCGTCTGAACCGCGAACTGGATGCCGATTTCAACCTGGATGCCTTCCGCCATATTGCGCTGTGGAACCGCCGCGTTTCGCGAATGGAAATCTATCTGGAGAGCTTGACCGATCAGACCGCCTTTCTGCCGCCGCTTGACCTCGATCTGACCTTCCAGGCAGGCGAACGCATTCACACCGAAAACAGCTACAAGTACACCGACGCCATGATCGAATCCATCCTGCACGAGAGTGGCTTCACCCTGGAGCAAAGCTGGTGCGACCGCAAGAAATGGTTCGGAGTGCACTTGGCACGGGTGTAGGGCGACAATTCCGTCGGCGTAACCTTTCCCTTGCATGGCTATCTTCATCGGATTCGGCCTTCCGGTTAAACTCTGGAAAGGACGCTGGTTCCTGTCCTGTCGGTGACTGGTCGATGAAAACTTCTTTACCTCGCGCCGTAATCTGCCTGTTGGTTCTAGCATTTTTTGTAACGTCGGCCTGGCCGTGGGGCAACGAAGGCCACAGCGCCATCAACCGCGTGGCCGCCGAAAAGCTGCCGCCGGATGTCCCGGCGTTTTTGCGCAACGCTAGCGCTCAGCTCGCCTATCTCGCTCCCGAGCCCGATCGCTGGCGCGAAACTTCGGAGCTGGCTTTGAAGCGTTCGCAGGAGCCCGATCACTTCATCGATCTGGAGATGGTCGACGGCATGGAACTTCCGCCCGATCGTTACAGTTTCTATCGCGAACTTGCGGCCAAGCGCGCACAGACGCCGGGCGAGCCGGAGAATCTTTTGCCCGAACGAGTCGGGCTGCAGCCTTACATTACGATCGAGGTTTACGAGCGGCTGGTGGTGGCTTTCCGCGAATACCGGCGCGCGCTGCTCGATCATCGCAACCCCGACTTCGCCGAGGCCAACGCGATTTTCTATGCCGGATGGTTGGGGCACTATGTCGGAGACGGCTCCAATCCCATGCACACCACCATTCATCACAATGGATGGGTTGGGCCGAATCCCAAGCGATACACCACGGCGAACACGGTGCACTGGAAGATGGAAGGAATCTTTGTCGCCGCCAACTTTAAGCAACTGCAATTCGCCGATCTGGTGCCCGCTCAGCCGCGATTGCTGACTGATCCTTTCCAGGACTATCTGCACTATCTGCGCGATTCTCATCAGCTGGTCGAGACCGCTTATCAACTAGAGAAAGAAGGCGGCTTCGACGGAGAGGGAACAGCGGCCTCGCGCGGCTTCATCCGCCATCGCCTGGCCGCCGGAGCGGAGATGTTGCGGAACCTGTGGTACACCGCCTGGGTGCAGAGCGGCCAAGGACCGAATACGTCTGCTGTGTCAAAGCCGGCTGGTGCCTCTAACTCAACAACTCCGACACCGTCAAGGATCCGGTAGAGCAACTCGCTACAACCCGTTGATTTTCTCTCCCGTTTTCTCTACCATCCAAATTTCTTCAGCCCTCAGGTGAGCCGTGGTGGACAAACTAAGGGTCCTGATCACGCGCCAGCAGATCGCGGCCAAGGTGGCCGAGTTAGGCGCGCGCATTACAGCGGATTTTCCCGGCGAGCCCGTGTTATTGATCGGCGTGCTGAAGGGCGCAGCAGTTTTTCTCGCCGACTTGGCGCGGCAAATCCAGCTCGACGTAAGTTTTGATTTCATTGCCGTCTCCAGCTACGGAAATGCCAAGCAGCAGAGCGGGGAAGTCCGGCTGGTGAAGGATGTGGACTCGGTGGAGGGCAAGAACATCATTCTGGTCGAAGATATTCTCGACACCGGCCTGACGTTGACCTACATCCGGAATCTGTTGCAGGCCCATCGCCCGAAGGCGTTGAAAATCGCCGCCTTGCTGGACAAAGCGTCGCGGCGTACGGAGCCGGTCTGCGCCGATTATGTTGGTTTCCAGATTCCTGACGAGTTTGTTGTAGGATATGGGCTTGACTTTGCCGAGCATTATCGTAATCTGCCAGATATATGTGTATTGGAGTCCGACTCTAGTACGGCATGAAATCTGATCTGGTCATGTCTGTTTATCCTTCTGTCGTCGCCGGGGTGCTGGCTCTTCCCGTGAGCGATTGGCGAAGTGCAGCCCATCTAATCGACCACACTCTTTTAAAACCTGAGGCCACTCGTAATCAGGTCATCGCGCTTTGTCACGAGGCCGCGCGCTTTGGGTTCCATGCGGTCATGGTGAATCCCGCAAACGTGGCCCTGGCGGCGATCCAGCTGCGCGGAACGGCGGTGAAAGTCGGCACGGTTGTGGGCTTTCCATTGGGCGCTAGTCTTTCAGTTACCAAGCTGGCCGAAGCCGACGCCGCTGTGCGCAACGGAGCCCGTGAACTGGATATGGTGATGAACATCGGCGCGTTGAAGTCAGGTGACCGAGTGCTGGTGCAGACCGAAATGTGCAGCCTAGCGCGGCTGGCGCATGACCACGGCGCGCTGCTGAAGGTCATCCTGGAAAACGCGTTGTTGAGCCAGGAAGAAAAGATTCTGGCCTGCGTGCTGGCGGCGGAGGCGGGAGTTGACTTCGTAAAGACCTCGACCGGCATGGCTGACTCGGGCGCTACTCATGCCGATGTGGCGTTAATGCGAGGCGTGGTCGGCCTCAACATTGGCGTGAAGGCGGCGGGCGGTATCCGGACGGCGGCGCAGTTTATGGACATGCTCGATGCCGGCGCCAATCGAATTGGCACCAGCGCCAGCGTGCAGATTATGCAGGAACTGGGCGCTGGGGCTGAGAGCAGTGGCTAGTGGTTAGTGGATAGACTTGCGGCTCGAAACTCCCAGCGATGTCAACAATCCATTAAGTATTCGCGCGACTTCCGTAATTCTTGTGATCAAGCGCTGCGCGCTTTCCGCCTCAACGTAATCGAGGCTCACTGCGATGATGATCTGAGTTTCCAGCTCAAAGATCGATCCTCGGGCATGACACAAGAACTGAACGAACTCCCCTTTTGTGGCCCGCCCTTGGCCTTCAGCGATGTTGTTGGGGATCGAAACAGCCGACCTCCTCAGTTGACTCGTTAGACCGTAGATCTCATCGCGCGGAAACGCTTTGGTAATGGTGTACACATCCGTTACCAGGTCGACCGCCTTCTGCCAGACAATAAGTTCACGATAACTATGCAACGCCTGATCTGTCATGATCCTCCCCCCAACGAAACGCTTTCTATCCCCTATCCACTACCCCCTATCCGCGACCCATTATCCCCTGATTTCGTGACTCACCTCACAGGCCGTTGTGACCTCCGCACTTTTGCCCCTCCCGCAACCGGCCCATGCTTAACCTAGGAGGCCGTCTCCCGGCTTCCGAAGAATCTGTGGGTGCTTTAGGACCGGGCGCACTTTAACGGAAAGCTCAGGCATCGTCTGCCGCTCAGTGGATAAGCGGCACGACCGTGACTGGAGTCCTGTCCCATATGCAATCCCCATTTCAATACGGAGGCCTTCATGGCAATTACTAAGCAGGATGCTCTCGACTACCACTTTGGATCACGGCCGGGGAAAATTGAAGTTGTTTCCACCAAGCCTTGTCTTACCCAACGCGATCTTAGTCTCGCTTATACGCCGGGCGTGGCCGACCCCTGTCTGGCGATCGAGAAGAATCCCCAGGATGCGTATAAATACACCGCCAAAGGCAACCTGGTGGGGGTAGTGACCAACGGAACCGCCGTTCTGGGCCTGGGCGATATCGGTGCGCTCGCCGGCAAGCCCGTGATGGAAGGCAAAGGTGTCTTGTTCAAAAGGTTCGCCGATATTGACGTGTTCGACATCGAGCTGAACACCAAGAATCCCGACGAAATCATCAAAGCCTGCCAATTACTGGAACCGACCTTCGGCGGCATCAACCTGGAAGACATCAAAGCGCCGGAGTGCTTCTACATCGAAGAATCCCTCAAGAAGACGATGAAGATTCCCGTCTTCCACGATGATCAGCATGGCACCGCCATCATTTCCGGAGCGGCGCTGGTGAACGCGGTCGAGCTGACCGGCAAGCGTATCGAGCAGATAAAGATTGTCGTCAACGGCGCTGGTGCCTCGGGCATTGCTTGCGCCGAGCACTATGTTTGCCTGGGCGCAAAGCGCGAGAACATCACCCTGGTTGACACCAAGGGCGTCGTCTACACCGGCCGCAAAGAAGGCATGAATCCTTACAAAGAGCGTTTTGCCAAGGAAACGCCAATGCGTACGCTGGCCGACGCCGCCAAAGGCGCCGACGTGCTGCTTGGCCTCTCCAAGAAGGGCGCTTTCACGCCGGCCATGATTGCCTCGCTAGCTCCTCGTCCGGTCGTGTTCGCCATGGCGAATCCCGATCCTGAGATTACCTATGACGAAGCCCGCGCCGTGCGCGACGACATCATCATGGCCACCGGCCGCTCCGACTATCCCAACCAGGTCAACAACGTTCTGGGGTTTCCCTTCATCTTCCGCGGAGCGTTGGATGTGCACGCCACCACCATCAACGAGGAAATGAAGCTGGCCGCCACCTATGCGCTGGCCGCATTGGCCAAGGAAGATGTTCCCGACTCGGTTTGCCGCGCCTATGGCGTGGAGACGCTGAAGTTCGGCGTCGACTACATCATTCCCAAACCGTTCGATCCTCGCGTGCTGGTGTGGGAAGCCTCAGCCGTGGCGAAAGCGGCGATGGAGACCGGCGTGGCGCAGAACCCGGTCGATATTGCCGAATATCGCGAGCAACTGGAGAAGCGGCTGGGTAAGGCCCATGAGCTCATGCGTCTGATGATTCATAAGGCGCAGGCCAATCCCAAGCGGGTCGTGTTCCCAGAAGGCAACCATCAGAAGATCCTGCGCGCCTGTCACGTTCTGTTGGAGGAGAAGATTGCCATCCCGGTGTTGTTGGGTCGCAGCAATGAGATCCAGCGTGCGGCAGCAGAGTTAGGACTTAACCTCAACGGCGTTACCATTGTCGAGCCCGAGATGGCCCCGCGCCGTCAGGACTACGTCAACGAGCTGTATCGTCTGCGGCAGCGTCGCGGTGTGACCTTGGGCTCGGCCGACGAGCTGATGAACGATCACAACATCTTCGGCTCCATGATGGTTCGCCTGGGTGACGCCGACGCCATTGTCTCTGGGGTCACGCAAAACTATCCCGACACCATTCGCCCGGCGTTGCAGGTTATCGGGGTACGCGAAGGCATCCACAAGGTCTCCGGGATCTACCTGGTAATCACCCGCAAGGGCGACCTCTTTGTCCTGGCCGACGCTACCGTCAACATCGAGCCCACCGCCGAGGACCTGGCGGAGATCGCTCTGTGCGCCGCCCAGGAAGCCCGCCGCTTCGACATGGAGCCGCGCGTGGCCATGCTGT
>PMWW01000207.1:0-12351 GCA_003165795.1 Acidobacteriaceae bacterium | reverse complement strand
GGGCGCGCCGGCAGGACGCGCCCTTTTTCGTGGCGAATTTTCTTGCGCTGGGAAGCAAGAAGGTCACCGGATGGTAATTGCTCGCTCCGACTACGGCAGAAGTGGTACGTCAATACGCCGTATGGGGTATTGGCCTGAGTGATTGCGGGTGAAAGAATGCCGTTGTATTGAGATCACCCACGCCGTCTCAGACAGCGTGCAGTAAGGGTCAGAGGAACGAATGAGAGCGCATGCTCCGTCGTCGCTCTGACGCCTTTATCGGGTTGGCGGAATTCTCGCATCGGATGTGCAACTGGGCGCTGCGCTTCCGGACGAGAATTCCGCCCTCTTTTCGTTTGCCCTGCCGTACGAATGAAACGTGTTCTAACTGCTGGTATCACGTTGCCACGTGCGCGCGGTCACACCTTTTCCCCAGACAATCTGATATTTGTAACCACGTGGTAGGCGTGCACTCCCTTGCATGCTCTACAAGACTCTTAGCGCCGCGGTATACGGCATCGATGCCAGCCTGATCGAGGTTGAAGTCGATATTGCCGCCCTCAAAACCGAGAAAGACATCTTCACCACCGTCGGTCTGCCTGACACAACGGTGCGGGAGAGCCGCGAGCGTATCCGCGCGGCCCTGAAGAACAGCGGCTACGACATTCCTCCTACCACTACCACCATTAATCTGGCTCCGGCCGACATTCGCAAAGAAGGCTCGGGCTTCGACCTCCCCATGGCGCTGGGAATTCTGGGTGCTTACGGCGGACTGAACAACAAGCCACCGGATGACGCTCTGTTTGTCGGCGAGCTGTCTCTCGATGGCGGCGTGCGCGGGGTACGAGGCGCTTTGCCCATAGCCGTGGCGGCGCGCGCCAACAACATTCGCAAGCTTATTGTTCCCGAGGTGAACGCTCGCGAGGCCGCCCTGGTGGAGGGTGTCGATGTCTACCCGGTCCACTCCCTCATGGAGGTGGTGCATCTGCTGAATAGCGGCAACGGCATTCAGCCGGTGAAGGTCGACACGCGGGCGCTGCTGGAGACCTCGCAAAACTTTGCCGTGGACTTTGGCGACGTGCGCGGTCAGCAGACGGCCAAGCGGGCCATCGAGATAGCTGCCGCCGGCGGCCATAACTTACTGATGATAGGCCCGCCTGGCTCGGGCAAGACCATGCTGGCCAAGCGCATGGCAACCATCCTTCCGCCGCTTACCTTCGACGAAGCGCTGGAGACGACCAAGATCCACAGCGTGGCCGGCGTACTGGATACGACCAGCGGATTGGTGGGGACGCGTCCCTTCCGCTCGCCGCACCACACGATTTCCGATGCCGGACTGATTGGCGGGGGCATGATCCCGCGTCCCGGCGAGGTCTCGCTGGCGCACAACGGAGTGCTGTTTCTGGACGAGCTGCCGGAGTTCCCTCGCAACGTGCTGGAGGTCATGCGGCAACCGCTGGAAGATGGCACGGTGACCATTGCCCGGGCCGCCATGTCATTGAGCTTTCCGGCGCGATTCATGCTGGTGGCTGCGATGAATCCGTGTCCCTGCGGCTACTTCAACGATCGCTCGCGCGAATGTCACTGCAGTCCCATGATGATCCAGCGCTATGTCTCCAAAATTTCCGGCCCGCTGCTGGACCGCATCGATATCCACATCGACGTTCCTTCGGTGAACTATCGCGAGCTGCGCAGCGGTTTGGTCCCCGAAAGCTCCGCCAGTATTCGTAATCGGGTGATTGGCGCGCGGGAAGTGCAGTTGCAGCGCTTGCGGTCGCAAGGCGAGCGGATTTACGCCAATGCCCAGATGAGCTCACGCGATATCAGAAAATACTGTGAGCTGGGTACCGACGCGGAACACTTGCTGGAGCGGGCCATGATGAAGCAGGGACTGAGCGCCCGGGCCCATGATCGTATCCTGAAGGTCGCCCGCACCGTCGCCGACCTGGCAGGCAGCGAAGTCATTGAGCCGGGACATATTGCGGAAGCGATTCAGTACCGGACCTTGGATCGGACGTTCTGGGCGTAAGAGAATGCCAATTTGTGGTCTAGATTAAGGGAAATGGCGGGTTTACTTGTCAGTGGCTTAGACGCAGCTGCGGACCGGCGCAGCGAGCCAAATATTTTGGGCGGTTTCGGGGCAACTTGCTGACCAGAAGAGGGTTATTAAAACTTCGCAACATTTTGCGCACCTGCGCGTCTAAGGAGCAGCCATGGCAACTTGACGTTGGTGAAAAAGATTCGGGAAACGATTTTTCTTGACTGTGGTGCCTCAGGCGACTACCTTACTGTTTTCGCAACAAGGCGTCGTTCTGTAGGTTACCAGTCCAAGGCGTCCTGCCCCGAAACGGCCCCCATTGAACGCCATCATCAGCGAATTCATTAAGGTTTTTTTTGGCGCAACAGCGTGCCAAGTTTAGGACATAACACGGAGTAAGTTATTGTTGGACAAAGGTTTCCCCCATTTGTGCGGACCCGGGGGTAAGGCGAAAAATTATCGAACCGAATTTGCTACAAGGGCATCTAAAGGTTTGGCTCCTGATGCGGCTGGTAGTTGCAATTGGTTCCCTTCGCCTTGATTTCATACGCCAGGAGTTGTCTTTCCACCCTGGCGGGGCTCCGGAACATTCATTCATACACATAGGAGAATTCGATGCGATCTGATCTAGTTTTTGAAGCAGTACACACTCTGCGCAACCGGTACACACTGTGTCAGCTGGCTTCCAAGGCTACGCGCAAGTTCCATAAACCCAACACTCGTATTCAGGATACGACCAACGAAGTGTTGAACCTTATCGCCGATTCCGATCGGCAGAACATCATTATCGAACCGGAGACGGCTTCCGAAGCGCAGCGGCGCGCTGCATAAGCGCGCTGCGCCTTCGGGCGCGTTCCTCGTACGTTCCTCCGGCCCGCCCTTCTGCAAAATCCCTCGTAGGTGAACATGACAATCTCAGAACTTAAAGAAAAAAACATCACCGAGTTGACCCGCATAGCTCGGTCTCTCGAGCTACCCGGCGCCAGCGGCCTGCGCAAGCAGGACCTGATCTTCAAAATCCTGCAAGCGCAAAGCGAAAAAGAAGGTCACATTTTCGCCGAGGGCGTGCTGGAAATCCTTCCCGACGGCTACGGTTTTCTCCGTTCCCCCGATTACAACTATCTGCCCGGGCCGGATGACATTTATGTTTCTCCTTCGCAAATCCGCAAGTTCGATCTGAAAACCGGCGACACCATCAGCGGCCAGGTACGTCCTCCGCATGAAGGTGAAAAGTATTTCGCGCTGGTCAAAATCGAGGCAGTCAACTTCGAGTCGCCGGAAGAGGCGCGCAACAAGATCCTCTTCGACAACCTCACGCCGCTTTATCCGCAAGAGCGGATCAAGCTGGAGACGGTGCGCGAAAACATCAGCGCTCGCGTCATGGATCTTTTGACCCCGGTAGGAAAAGGGCAGCGCGGCCTGATCGTCGCTCCACCCCGCACCGGCAAGACCATGCTGTTGCAGAACCTGGCGAACTCCATCACCACCAATCATCCCGAAATCGTCCTTATCGTGTTGCTGATCGACGAGCGCCCGGAAGAAGTTACCGACATGCAGCGCTCGGTGAAAGGCGAAGTTATTTCTTCCACCTTCGACGAGCCGGCAGCTCGCCACGTACAAGTCGCCGAGATGGTCATCGAGAAAGCTAAGCGCCTGGTTGAGCACAAGCGCGATGTCGTGATCCTGCTCGACTCCATCACCCGTCTGGCCCGTGCCTACAACACCATCGTTCCACCATCCGGTAAAGTGCTCTCGGGCGGCGTCGATTCCAATGCTCTGCAGCGTCCGAAGCGCTTCTTCGGCGCGGCCCGCAACATCGAGGAAGGTGGCTCGCTCACCATTATCGCGACCGCACTGATCGAAACCGGGTCGCGCATGGACGACGTCATCTTCGAAGAGTTCAAGGGCACCGGCAACATGGAAATCATTCTCGACCGCAAGCTGGTCGACAAGCGTACCTTCCCGGCCATCGACATTCAGCGCTCGGGCACGCGCAAGGAAGAGTTGCTGATCCCCAAGGAAGATCTGGCGCGCATCTGGGTGCTCCGCAAGATCCTCAACCCTCTGTCGCCGGTCGAGGCGATGGAATTGTTAATCGACAAGCTGGGGAAGGCCCGCTCCAACGGCGAGTTCCTGTCGAACATGGGATCGTTGTAGGGAGCAGTCAGCGCTCAGCACTCAGCCGTCAGCATGAGTGGGGTTACCCCGATTCAGGCCCTTGTTTAGCCTTGAGAGGGGATTTCATTCGTACCAGCTAAACACCCGCTCAAGCTGCGCTTGAAATGGCACCGCACCTGGTACCCAGGTAAATCAATTGCGACGCAAGGCTGGGCCATGCGACCAATTGCACGGTCACTGCCAATGGGAACGAGGGCACCTGCAGTCATCGTTCATACACGTCGCGGCGGTGCGCGATCCGCGTTACATCGACAGTTCGCGCGGCATCGTCGATGGTATAGACAACCCGGTAATCGCCAATCCGGATTCTCCAGCGGTCTTTATAGCCGTGCAGCTTCTTGCATCCCGGAGGTCGCAGGTCATTGGCGAGTTCACGCATTCTTGGCCGGATGCGCTCGATGACGTCCGGTGTCAAGTTACGAAATTCCCTTTTCGCGGACGCGGCAAAGGTGACTTCGTACAACGTCACTTGATCTTGCCAAGCGAGCGGAGTTCGGCCTCAACCTCATCCAAGCTGAAACGTGGCTCTCCGGCCCGCCCCTCCGAGATGATGCCGTCCTCGATATCTTCGTAGAGCATGGCGAGCGCCGTCCCGATCACTTCATCAGGATCATGGTAGGCCCCGGAAGCAACCGCGAGATCGATCATCCGCTTTTGTTCGTCTGTCAGTTCAATGGTCATCGCTGCACTCTTCCCTGTGTTCGATAGGCATCAGTATTCTATGCGCCACTTCCCAACCGCGGCAATCGCGTGAGCCGGGTGCTCCACCATTGTTCGCCTCGTTTGCCGACAGGGGAAGAACCCGATTGGAAGAACCGTGGCCACCCTCTCGCCAAAAGAAGGCGAGAAGGATTGATTAGATAAGAGAGAAGGCTCCTTCCTTCCCCGTGTCTTAGTCCTCAAACCAAGACTACCGGATCGAAGCGAGCCTTCTCTCTTATCTAATCAACCCAAGCCGCTTTCGCTTGGGTGGGTTTTTCGTTCGACGAAGGCGAACACGGGCACACGGCCGGGTACCATAACGACGTAGGATCGAGGTGGTGGCGCGGGGGCCGATGGCTTTCGCGCCGTTTGCTTTTGGTTACAAAAGAACGAGTGCTAGACTATTCCTAGGTAATTCCTATGGCAACCCTATACCTCGAAAACGTTCCGGATGAACTTTACGAGGCCCTTCGAGGGCGCGCCCGTCAACACAGAAAGTCCATCGCGGCCGAGGTCTTATCTCTTCTGGAAGAAAGCATTCCTACCGCCCAGGAGCTCAAGTCGCGGCAAGAGTTCCTCCGCCGCCTGCGTCGTTTGCGATCCAGCAAGCCTCGGACCGCTCACCGCTTTCCTTCGACAGAAGAGATGCAGCGTGAGGACCGATCGCGGTGAGCCTCTTCGTAATCGATGCCAGCGTGGCGGCGAAGTGGGTCCTTCCCGATCGAAGCGAGACCCTCCTCGACGAAGCTGAGCAGCTGCTGGCTCGATACGCTAGGGGCCACGCACGATTGGTGGTGCCGGATTTATTTTGGGCGGAGTTCGGCAATATTCTATGGAAAGCAGTCCGTCGCGGCCGGTGCACACAGAAAGCCGCTGCAACGGGCTTAGCGACTATGAGGAAGCGCGGCCTGCCTACCATACCGTCAGACACACTTGTCGAAGCCGCATTCGCTATAGCCGCTGCATTCGACCGCACCGTTTACGACAGTCTCTATATTGCCCTTGCTATCGATTGCCAGGGTCAACTTGTTACCGCCGACGAAAAGCTTGCCAATGCAGTGGCCGCACACTTTCCGGTGAAGTGGCTGGGGTCGTTGTAGTTTTGCCACTTGGCATTAGCTGAAGAGAGGTCTCGCTCTCGGAGTCTTTCAAGTCGGTTGGTCGTTCTGATACCTTGTAATCATTCCCATGTGCCGGAATATCAAGAATCTTTTCAACTTCGATCCGCCGGTGACTTCGGAAGAGATTCACGCGTCGTCGTTGCAATTCGTCAGAAAAATCAGCGGTTGCAACAAACCGTCGAAGGCCAACGAGGCCGCGTTCCAGACTGCCGTCGATGAGGTGACCGCGATCTCGACCCGGCTTCTGCGCTCGCTTGAAACCAGCGCGCCGCCAAAGAATCGCGAAGAGGAAGCCGCAAAGGCGAAGGCGCGCAGCGCCGAGCGGTACGGGACTTAGACCAATTTCCGCATCGACGCAGTCGTACCAAGAGCACGGGTAGAGCAGCGCTTTAGCGCTACTCCTCTGGGGCGCTATGGCTACGCCGCATACCGCACGATTTCCACCTCGGCGTTGCGGGCAACCGCTGCCTCTGCCCGCCGGTACACTTCCTGCGCGACCGTGCTGTCTAGGTAATACTCGCCGCAGTTTTCGCAGACATCGGCGGGCACATCGCGGACGACTACCACCGTCTTGCCCCGCTCCAGCGTAACCGTCACCATACCTGGACGGGTCACTCCGTTCTTGCAGAGAACGCACGTCATGGTTCCCTCCTGGTTTTGAAGTCACTGCCCCATAGCTCGGGGTCAGGGCGATAGACCGTCACCACATAGCAGTTTCCCGTTTCGTCATCCCGGGCAACGAGCACATGAAGCGGAGCACCTTGCATGAATCCCAATAGTAGTGCGCTGGGATAGGGCGAGTCATCAGGATCATTCGCGATGACCTAACCTGATCGGATGCACTCAAATACCACATCAAGCAGAACGCTACGTTGAAACATGCGCTCTATGGCATGTCGTGAGAAGTGCACGCTGCTACAGTCCATCTCCAAGCTCCTTCGGCGCCCCTAAAGCTGCCGGGACCAATCGCCGCCCAAAACCGGCACAGACATCTTTGCACACCTGAATTACGGTAGAATCGAGTTTTGACGGCGTCGTTTGAAAATCTATGTCATTGAAGCAGTCGGAAGCGATCGTGTTGCGAACTTATCCGCTGCGCGAGGCTGATCTGCTGGTGACGCTGTTCACGCGGGCCGAGGGCAAGGTTAAAGGGATAGCCCGGTCGGCCAAGAATTCGAAGCGACGCTTCGGTGGAGCGCTGGAGCCGCTGACCTGGGTCCGGGCCTACTACGACGATCGCGAGGGTCAGGATCTGGCGCGGCTGGATTCCTGTGACATCCTGGAATCGCCGCTGTCGACTACGGTCGATTATCCGCGCGTGGTCGCGCTGGAACATGTGGCGGAGATGCTCGACGAGTTGCTGCCGGACCGGGAAGCCAATGACGCGATCTTCCGGCTGGCGGTTTCGGTGTTGCACCAGTTGCGGGCCGGCTCGATCTGGATGCCGCTGACGTACTTCCAGCTTTGGCTGGTGCGACTAGTCGGGTTTCTGCCAGAGTTGGGCACTTGTCTTGCGTGTGGCGTCGCGCTGAGTGGCAGTCTGGCGTATTATCACGCGCTCGCCGATGGGCTGATGTGCGTGCAGCACAAGCGGCTGGCGTCGTCGAAGCTTGCTCCCGAGTCGCGCGCTCTGGCCGAGCAGATGTTCCGGGCCCCGGTGGAAAGTTTCGCCGAGGAGCCATGGGCACCGAGTCAATGTGCGGACCTGCGGCGCTTCCTGGTCCAGATTATGGAGCGCCACATCGAGAAGAAGCTGGTGACGGCCGGCATGCTGGCGAGGCTGTGAAGGACAAAAGGTTGAGCGGACCTTCAGGTCCGCGTCGAGTGCTCTTGAAAGGTCATGGGGCTTCAGCCCCGACTCACGAACAGGACGACTCTTTGCCATCCTCGCAAAATCCGCTGACGTTTCAACAACTGGTCCTCCGGCTGCAAACTTACTGGGCGGAACAGGGCTGCGTCCTGCAGCAACCCTACGACGTCGAAGTGGGCGCCGGAACTATGGCGCCCGAGACTTTCCTGCGCGTGCTCGGTCCCAAACCTTACCGCGTCGGTTACACACAACCGTCGCGGCGTCCCGCCGATGGCCGTTATGGCGAGAACCCCAATCGTCTGTTCAAGCATTTGCAGTTTCAGGTGATTCTGAAGCCACCACCAGTCAATGTCCAAGAGCTATATCTCGAATCTTTAAAGGCGATTGGCATCGACCTGCTCAAGCATGATATTAAGTTTGAAGAGGACAACTGGGAGTCGCCCACGCTGGGCGCTTGGGGCATCGGCTGGCAGGTAATGCTTGACGGGCTGGAGATCACCCAGTTCACTTATTTCCAGCAATGCGGTGGCATCGATCTCGATCCCATCTCGGCCGAGCTGACTTATGGCCTGGAGCGCATCGCGGCCTTCCTGCAGGATGTAGACAGCATTTACGACATCACCTGGGTGGTCGATTCGGATGGTCGTGCGATCAAGTACGGCGAGATCCGCCTGCAGGACGAGTTGCAGTTTTCCGTCTACAACTTCGAGTGGGCCGATGTTGAGAAAGCATGGAAGCACTTCGAACTTTATGAGGCCGAGTGCAAAAGTGTCTTGAGCAGAATTAGTGCTAATCTTGCCACCTTGCGCAAGGGCGTTGGCTCTATCGCACCGGAAATTCATGAAATCGAGATCAAGAAGGGCACCGAAGTTGCGATCCGTTGCCTGGGTGGTCCGTTGCTGGCTGCGTACGACCTTTGCCTAAAATGTTCCCACTTGTTCAACATTCTGGACGCGCGAGGAGCGATCTCTGTGACTGAAAGAGTCGGGGTAATTGCGCGCGTTCGAGTGCTCGCGGTCGAAGTAGCCAAGCTATATGTCCAACAGCAGGATGCGGAGGAGAAACTCTGGGAGACTAGGCGCGCCGAAGCGGAAGAAGTGCGGCGGCGAGTCGCCGATATTGTTGCACGTTGAAACGCTTTGTATCAGGGCATGGCTTCAGCCGTGCCGTCGGTGAAGCAATAAGGTTTTAGACTTTAGTCCCTGCCAATCGCGTACAGGGGCTGAAGCCCTGAGGAGTAAAGACTCTCATTCGGCACGACTAAAGTCATGCCCTGGTACAAACCCATAGGAGCCAACTTTTCGCCGCCTGCTCAAAGCTAAGAGCTGGAAGCTCGAAGCTAGTTACTAGTTGCTACTTACTTCTTATGCCTGACTTCCTGCTCGAAATCGGTACCGAAGAAATTCCCGCCCGCATGATCGACGCCGCGCGCGAGGAGCTGGCGCGTCGCGTCACCGACTTGCTGCAACGTGAGCGGCTGGGCGATGCGCCCGCAGTGCAGTCCTATTCCACGCCGCGACGGCTGGCGGTGTTGGTTTCTGGCGTCGCGTCCGCGCAGCCCGATGTTTGCGAACAGGTGACCGGGCCTTCGCTCAAGGTCGCTTACAAGGATGGAGCGCCCACTCCCGCCGCTGAGGCCTTCGCGCGCAAGGTCAACGTGCCTGTCGATGCGCTGGGAAAAATTACTACTTCCAAGGGCGAATACCTCGCCGCAACCGTGCAGAAGAAAGGCCGGCCGGCGACGGAGATTCTTGCCGAAGCGCTGCCCAAGGAAATTGCGGGGATCTACTGGGCCAAGAGCATGTACTGGCGCGGCAAGTCGGCCGAGCGTTTCGTGCGTCCGGTGCGCTGGCTGGTCACGCTGCTTGACGGGGAAGTGGTGCCGCTCGAATTTGCCGGTATCCGCGCCGGGCACACCACGGAAGGCCACCGCATCCTGTCGTCGGGAGCGCTTTCGATCAAGCAGCCTGTGGAGTATGCCGCGACCCTGGCGACTGGCTCGGTGATCGCCACCGCCTCTGAGCGCGAGCAGCGCATCCGCAAGGCGCTGGACGCGGCGACGCGAACCATTCCCAACGCATTTTGGCGCGAAGACAAGACACTGCTCGACACGGTGGTGAACTTGACCGAGTTTCCCTCGGTGGTTCTGGGCAGCTTCGATCCTGAATTTCTCTCGCTGGCCGATGAAGTACTGGTGACCGTGATGCGCGATCACCAGAAATATTTTGCGCTCGAAGATGCCGCAGGCAAACTGCTGCCGCATTTTCTCGCCGTGCTCAACACTTCTGGCGACCCCGATGGGCTCATCCGCCATGGCAATGAGCGGGTGCTGCGCGCCCGTTTCAATGATGCGCGCTTCTTCTGGAACACCGATCAGAAGATTCCTCTGCGCGATCGCGTGGACATGCTGAAGTCGGTGACCTTCCAGAAAGACCTGGGCAGCTACTACGACAAGACGCGTCGCGTGCAGAAGCTTAGCAGCCTGGTCTCTGAAGCGATACGGAATGGGGGCTCGCCGGTGCGTCCCGGCATCGCCTTCAAGGCTGCACTGCTTTGCAAGACCGACCTTACTACCGAACTGGTGAAGGAATTTACCGAACTGCAGGGCATCATCGGCGGCCTTTATGCCAAGGTCCAGACGCTCGATCCCATGCTTCCGCCGGCCACGGTGGAGGCGATTGGTGATGCCATCTACGATCATTACAAGCCGGAGTCGATGGACGACACCGTTCCGCGCAGTGCTGAAGGCGCGGTGCTCGCTATTGCCGACAAAGCCGATAGCATTGCCGGAATGTTCGCACTCGGCCTGCAGCCCACGGGCTCGAAAGATCCGTTTGCGCTGCGTCGCGCGGCCAACGGCATCGTGAAGATCATCGCCGAGCACAAGCTGCCGCTGCCGATCGCCAAGCTGTTCGCGGATGCGCGGGCGGAGTATGCCGGATCGGAGGCCGAGACGCGGTTCAAGCACGATTTCGAATTCGGGAGTGCAGTCGGGAATTTCATGCGCGAGCGCTTGGAGTTCTATCTGCGAGACGTGCGTGGCTTCGCTTATGATGTGGTCAATGCTGTGCTGGCCGCTGGAAGTGATGATGTGGTCGACGTGATTATGCGGGCCGAAGCCGTCAGTGAAGTGCGCGGCTCGGAAGATTTCGCGTCGATCTCCGTGGCATTCAAGCGAATCAAGAACATCCTGCGCCAGGCCCACGAAAGCAACAAAGCGATCGCCGATCAACTCGATTCCGCCGCGCTCACCGACGACACAGAGAAACAACTGGCGGCCGAGATTCCAGAAACCGCGGCTACCGTGCGCCAGCTTCGCGAACAGAAAAACTATGCAGATGCGCTGGCGCAGGTCAGCCGATTGCGGCAGCCAGTAGACGCCTTCTTCGACAAGGTGATGGTCATGGTCGACGACGAGCGCGTGCGTGCCAACCGGCTAGCGTTGTTGCGAGACTTGCTGAACGAATTTTCCACTATCGCCGACTTCAGCGAGATTGTGACCGAAGGCAAGACAGCTTAGCTGAAAGCGACAGAGATAGATTCAAATGAATTGTCATCACCAGCGTAGCGAGGGGTCTGCTTTTCTGGGCAGTGCAGGGAAGCAGATTCCTCGCGCCAAACCCAGGCGCTCGTTATGACAATTCACCAAGACGAAATGGTTTCTCTTAGGACTAATCACAATGGTGACTCGTTTGTGTCAGGGCACGGCTTCAGCCGTGCCGCAAGCTGACTGTCAGTGGCTCGGGCTTCAGCCCCTGCTACAGTTCGCCTAGCAGGGGCTAAAGCCCTGACGTTTTAGCGTTCTTTCGGCACGACTAGTCGTGCCCTGACACAAATCTGTTAAGGGCTGTCAAATGGCAGCATTTCGGAGGCTGAGAACAGATATACACAACCCAGATACTCCGTGTTCTCCGTGCCTCCGTGGTGAACAACAAACTTCATGCACGAACACGCAATGATGAATGGCAACATGTAAAGGACTCCCCATGAGCACTCCTACTACCGAGCTTGAAAATGCGGCCGCCAGTACCCACGCCGTGAAATACGTTTACTTCTTTGGCGACGGGCACGCCGAAGGTCACGGCAAGATGAAGGATGAGCTTGGCGGCAAAGGCGCCGGACTGGCCGAAATGACCAATGCCGGACTTCCCGTGCCCCCCGGCTTCACCATCCAGACCGAAGCCTGCCGCGAGTACATGAAGAGCAACGCGGTTTCTGCCGAAGTCAATCGCCAGATGGACGAGGCGCTGCGTCGGCTGGAACAACTGCAGGGACAAAAGCTGGGCGGAGCCGACAATCCGCTGCTGGTCAGCGTGCGCTCGGGTGCCAAGTTCTCCATGCCGGGCATGATGGATACCATCCTCAANNGATGCCAAGGCGCTGCAGGAAGTCATTGCCGAATACAAGAAGGTGGTGCAGAAGCACACCAAGCGCGAGTTTCCGCAGGACCCGCACGAACAGCTGGTAATGGCACGCGACGCCGTCTTCCGTTCGTGGCTTAACGATCGCGCCAAGACCTATCG
>PMWW01000165.1 GCA_003165795.1 Acidobacteriaceae bacterium | reverse complement strand
GTGCGCACGGTCATGGTGACGGGTGACGCTCCGGCTACGGCGGCAATCGTTGCCCATGCCGTGGGATTGGATGGGGCTGTTTGCCCGCCCGGAGCGATTCCGGATGGCGTAAAACCGGAAGATTTTGCGGTATTCGCAAGTATTCTTCCCGAAGGCAAATTTAACCTGGTCAAGGCCTTNNCAGGCGCAGATGGGGATTGCCGTATCGACCGCAACCGATGTCGCCAAATCGGCGGCTGGCATCGTTCCGAGTTCTTTTCAGGCCGTCGAAAAAGTGCGTGGCATGGGGAGCGTCAACGTGACTCCGTCTTCGTGCGATTTGGCGGAGGCGGATGGACTCCCGGCAGGGTCGCCCGATCTAGATCGCCATTCAGTTACGTCGATCGACGATCCGCCGCCGGCACCCCAATCAGGCCATCGCGGTCGACGCGGCGCTCGAGCCGGGCAAGGAGGCCGATCTGACGATCCTCGAGAGCGATCCCTACAAAGTGAGCCCGGACGCGATCTCCGACATCAAGGTCAGCGAGACCTGGGTGGCCGGCCAGAGGAAATTCGGCTGAAGGAGCTGGCCGTCTACTCGACACATCCTGCCAGGATTCAGCCTCCATTGGACGGGCGTACAGACCCTTAGGATTGGGCCCGCTTCCACAGTTCTGACCCTCGCAGTGTTCCCGGCAGTTTCGGATGGATTGTCGGCTAACCGGGAGCCATCCCGAAAGCGGCTTCGAGGACATGTGCCGCGGCCGATCTCACCGATAACGTGATGGACCAGAACAAGACTTCGGGGGAGTCACGGAATCGCACTACAACAAGCAGGGCATTTCCCAACCAGAATTTAGCCTACCGACCAAGCTCAGGCACAGTCGCTAGTCAGATTTGCCGAGGGTCGAAACCTTTAGATTTGGTCGGCATTCCTCAGCACCGCGCCCGGATTCTGCGGATCCGAAGTCGGCGCTGTCGATGGCATGAGACCAGTTCGCGCGGAGGGATGCGGAGCAGTAAAATTCTTTGTTCCGAAGCACGCCGATCTTGGCTTCCGCTTTGACGCGTTAACAATTCCGATGACCACTGAACAGGAACTCCGCGAGAAGTTGCGCAAAATCTCCGCGCTGTTCGAAGGCGCCACGACCATCGGAGAACGCCATGCTGCGGCGGCTGCGATCGATAGGGTCCGGAAAGCCCTTGCTGTTGCGGCGCAAACGGAACAGCCGGTAGAAACGCAATTCACGCTCTCCGATCAATGGAGCAGGCGCCTGTTCACCGCGCTGTGTCGCCGCTATGGTCTTGAACCCTACCGCTACCGGCGCCAGCGCCACACGACGGTCGTCGTGCGGGCTCCAAGATCGTTCATCAATAACACTCTCTGGCCGGAATTCTTGCAGATCAAGGACGCGCTCGATGAATACTTGAACGAAGCTACGGAAAGGATCATTCGAGAAGAGGTCTACGGTAATTCCGCGGAAGCTCCGGAACGGGCAGAGTGAGAGCCGTGTTTACCGAATGGCAGTTCGACTGTCTGGCGTCAACTACTCTTTCCGGTCGCATTGACTCACCATATTTGCTACTGAGCAATGAGCCATTGCCTCATCGAAAATGCTACCCGACGTGAGTACACGTCGGGAGCATTGCATTGCCGCTTCGTGAACAGACTCTGGTGGTTGAAGCCATCACTGGTCTGCGCGGCAGGCTGCCGTTCCCCTTGCTCGGGCTGGATACTGATAATGACAGCGCGTTCCTGAACGACACGCTGTTTGCGTATTGCAGCAATTACAGCATCGAATTTACCCGCAGCCGCGCCTATCAGAAGAACGATCAGGCTTGGGTGGAGCAGAAGAACGGAGCGATTGTCCGCAAACTGATCGGATATGGCCGTCTGGAAGGTCTAACCGCAACGGCTGCCTGGCGCCGCCTCTACGAGTGCTCGCGCCTATACATCAACTTCTTCCAGCCCTCATTCAAGCTAAAAGCCAAGCACCGGGAAGGAGCGCGAGCCCACAAGAGCTATCATCTGCCGGTGACGCCATGTGGGCGACTGATGGAACGCGACGATGTTCCGCCCGATACGAAGGAGATGTTGCGGCAAAGAATGGAAGAACTCGATCCGGTTCTGCTGTTGAAGCAAATACGTGAGGCGCAGGATACGGTGACGGCACTGATGCAGAACAGAACCCCAGAAACCGTTGCTCCCGACGTTGCGGCGTTTGTAAGCAGCCTGGCAACTGCATGGCGAGCCGGCGAGGTGCAACCGACGCATAGACGAGCACCAAAGCCGGGGCGCTGGTGGCGCTCGCGGAAAGACCCCTTTGCCGAGGTCTGGCCTGTGTTGCTGGGATGGCTCGAAGAAAGGCCAGACATGGAAGCCAAGCAGATGCTGAAGCGACTTCAGGGGAGCGGATACGGCGAGTTTCCTGACGGCCAATTGCGTACGTTGCAGCGCCGAGTACGATTGTGGCGAATGCGAATCGTTCAACAACTGGTCTATGGAACGGGTGAGACTGCGGCGCAGGACGAGGGCATTTCCGAGCCTATGACTCAGAAGAGCAGCGCAGGATGATTGGGCACCGGCTGCGTTGGCTGAGCCTTCAGTTCGCGCGGTTCGCTACGCTTACCGCGGTTCCTTCCGGCTCAGCCAACGCAATGATCCAATGGTCCGGAGCAGCACTTTGTTCGGTAACATTTTTGGATCAGAGCCTCGGTAACATCCCTGGATGAGGCAACACGACCGGTATTTCTAATTGTCGCCCGTCAGGCGGCGCTCTGATTCGCGTGCGCCTGCTCTCTGAACCACGGCTCAAGGTCCAGCGCCAGAAGTATTCGGCAAAAGGCATTCAGACCTTCCACCCGCCGGTGCCGATGTAAGAGCGAACGAAGAGCTTCCTCCTCGGTCAGGTCATACTCGATGCACGTAACTGTTGTTCGGCCCTCTCGTCGAGCAAGCTCCCAGCGGCAATAGCCGTCAATGATCGTCCGGTCTCTTGTGATCATCAGCGGCTCGTGCAAGGCGAAATCTCCACTTTCGGCAACAGCAGACAATCTTGATGGAGAGACCGTGAACCGATGTCGCCCGTAACTGGGGTGCGGGCGGAGTTCATCCAGGCGACAGGTTACGAGTTGGCCGGCTCCGAGGAGACTGCCGTTGCCATCTGTGGATTCCATGTGCTTCGCCGTTGAAATTTGTTCGAATCGAGTCCAAAGAAAAACCGCCCCGTGACAGGGCGGTCAACGAATGGAGGTTGGACAGAAATTTGTCGGATTCAACAGAAACAAGAAAACCGCCTTCCGGCGGTTACCTGCGTTGTGCCTGACTAGATTCCTTGTGCTTCCTGGAACTCAGCCTCTTGTAATCTAATCTAGCTTCGATCGTGAAAAGTTAAGGGCTGATCCTCTACGATTCAGCCCTCGAAGCACTTGCCGTATTTTTGGCAGCAATCTGACACGGTAGAGGCCCCGGGTTTCCCACCTGCCGTTCACCTGCCGTTCGCGCTGCCTTGCATGTACTAAGATCGCTAAGATTGCCGTCCGTTGCTCTGCATGTTGTTGAATGTACGTTACTGCGCGGATTCGATTCCTTCCGCGCTCACCAAATCTATTCTAGTGAAATGAATAGCTTGCAGGTAAGCGAGCAATTCAGTGGGGGCCGCTCAACTTTTTTTTGTTGTCCACTTGGGCGCCAACTGCGCCGTATCCTAGTTGTGAATGCCGTAAAGATTGCCGGCGGCATCGATGATCAGCTCCGCCGGGAGGACCAGCCCGTCCGCGCCGTTGTTGTTGAGACTATGTAGCACCTTCTCGGTTCCAGTTCCCGCTTCCCTGGGGCGTCAACTCGAACACCGTCCCGAAGCCGTGAATGCCGCCCTCCTAGCGTGCTGTCGAGATTGCGCCTGTAGCCTCATCCGGCCCAGCTGAGAACGCCAACGTCGCTGTCAGAGTCAACGTCCCGCTCTTCAAACGCTGGAGCGTGAACGAATAAGCAATGTCATCGCCAACTCTGACCACGAATAGGGTACACTCGGAACGTATCTGATTACGGCATTTTGGAGGCTTATTTGGCAGAAGTTCGATCACAAGAAGGCGAGTCAATAGAAAACCTTCTACGTCGGTTTAAGCGGAAGGTTCAAACGGAAGACATTATCAAGGACGTGAAGCGTCACTCCTATTACCTGAAGCCGGGCGAGAAAAAACGGGTGAAGCAAGCTCTGGCACAAAAACGTGCGCGGAAAAAGTCCCGTTTAAATACGGACGAGCGGCGATGACCGGGCTGGCCTTTCCAACCGGGCTGGCCTTTCCAAAGGTGCAGTCCCTTCAGACTGACGCGGGCCGGGTGACCAATACAATTCGCGGTCCCATGGCACGTCGGCATACGGTGACCTCTTCCGGGCAAGTTTAGTTTGAAGTATCGACGCTGGCCTCATTTACCGATGCCTTCGCACGCTAGGGGTTCCGCTGTCGAGATCACAGGAACGGTGGTCCTAAACTGCCCGTAAGATCCACAGGTCGGAAGGCGGATTGAAACAGTTCGCCACGGGTGTGGAGAATCGGCTATGCCCGCCGGGCGGAATCTCGATTACGAGCTACCTCCAGCAGAGTCCCGGGCACTTCAGTGTGCCCAGTTTTGGGTCCCTACCTCAGCATATTTTGGTATGTTTTGAGAGCGGTCCGACGAATGCCAAACCACTTCAAGTCATTGACGACATAGGACATCATGCAGCCGTATGACAACGAGCCACGAGCCGCTTCTGCGGTCCTACATCTCTTAATCAGTAGGTTCGATTCCTTCCGCGCTCACCAAATACGTCTCGCCTAAATCGGTAGTTGCCCATCTGCTGTTTGCCCTGTGGCTGCGAGGCGCCAGCCTGAATCAGCAACGATCCGAATGCGCGGCGAAGGTCGGGGAGCCTCACACGAATTGCGCCCAAAAAGAAGCTGTAACCGAGAAGGGTTCCATCCCTAGACTAACCGGAGTAAGCTGCCACACATGGCACCTCCAACCGAATTTCGTTTGATGGCTGAACCAGATCTTCTGGAGCTGGCCAACCGGATCCTGCGCGGGCAACAGACAAACCAGCTAGAAATCTTCAAGCTGGCTGAGGTCCTCAAGAACCGCTGGAAGCGCTTTGGGCGAGCAAGGCAGCTCTTGTGGCTGGCTCGCTCTGATTCGAAGACGGTGGTGAACCGGAGTTCTGAGGCAAGGTTCAACGTCAAGTTGCGCCAGCAGCATGCCTTGTGTACCTACAAAGACAACGACCTTGCCGCCGACATTCGCTTTGAGCGCGCTCTGGGTATCTTGAATCAATGTGACGATCTGGCCAGCAGCACCAATCAGGAAACCCTGGGGTTGGCAGGCGCCATCTTCAAAGCTCAGTGGGAGGTCTTCGGGCAAATCCAGCACCTTGAGCGTTCGTTGTTGTACTACCAAAAGGGATGGTCGCAGGGAACCAATGATGACGGCTATACCGGCATCAACACCGCCTACATTCTCGATCTGATCGCCTACCAGGAGGACTTGCAGGCGATCAAGTCAGGGGTGCAATCCGCCAGCGCCGCCCAACGCCGGGCAAGCGCCAAGCAGATACGGCAGAAAATTGTCGAGGCCCTTCCGGCAGTGGCCGCTGAGGTGGAAAAGCGGTCCGCCCAACCCTACGGCGATGTAGACGAAAAAGAAGGTGATTCCGATCGCTTGTATTGGATCTACGTTACCTTAGGCGAGGCCTACTTAGGGCTGGGTCTGGACGACGATCAACGCTTCGAGGCGGGAAAAGATTGCCTGAGCAAGGCTGCGAAACTTGGCCGATATGACTGGATGGTCGAATCGTCGGCGCGGCAACTGGCCTCGCTCGTCCGGTTGCTGTCTCCCCGGAACCAGGCTGGCCCGGCTGACGGGAGCCGCCCCTGGCTGCTCATCGAAGCTCTCTTAGGTAGTCAGGCGCCGGGCGTGCGCTCGGCGTTCGTCGGCAAGGTGGGTCTGGCGCTTTCCGGGGGCGGCTTTCGGGCATCGTTCTTCCATATTGGAGTCCTGGCCCGGCTGGCCGAGATGGACGTGCTGCGGCATGTCGAGTACCTCTCGTGTGTTTCCGGCGGCTCCATCGTCGGCGCGTACTACTACCTGGAAGTCAGAGAGCTATTGCAGCGAAAGTGCGACGGCGACATTTCGCGGCAAGATTACATAGACATTGTTAAGAATATCGAGCGGGAGTTTCTGGCGGGCGTTCAACAGAACATTCGCATACGCAGCCTCACTAGCTTTAAGACTAATTTCCATCACGACCTTACCTGTGGAGTGCTTCCGAGCGAACGCACGGCTGAGCTGTATGACGAACTGCTCTACTCGCGAATCGAGCATGTCAGCCCGGAGCGGCCGCGTCACTTGGATGAGCTGATCATCAGTCCTGGCCTGAACGCAGAGGGCAATTGTCCCGGGAAAAAGGCAGAGTTTCGCCCCAAGGACGAGAACTGGCGGCGTGTTCACAAGGTGCCCATCCTGGTGCTGAACTGCACCACGCTAAACACCGGCCACAACTGGCAATTCACCGCGACCTGGATGGGGGAGCCACCGGCAACCATAAACAATGAGGTCGATGCCAACCAGCGGCTGCGTCGCATGTATCACAGTGAGGCACCCGACGCGTACAAGAAGTTCTTGCTGAGCCGGGCGGTGGCAGCCTCGGCCAGCGTGCCCGCCTTGTTCGCGCCGCTGGCGTTGGCGGAACTCTATCCCAACATGACGGTGCGACTCGCGGATGGCGGAGTTCACGATAATCAAGGGGTCGCTTCCTTGTTGGAACAGAATTGCACGGTGCTGTTGGTGAGTGATGCCAGTGGCCAACTGCCTGACGCCAGCGATCCGGGTAGGCGCGCCCTGCAGATTGCGGTTCGTGCCGATGATATCGTTCAGGAGCGTGTCCGCGTATCGCAGTACCAGGATTTGGAGTCCCGGCTACGTTCTTCACTTCTGCGAAGCCTGATGTTCCTTCACTTAAGGAAGGGGCTCGATTCCGATCCTCTGGACTGGATCGGCTGCCTCGATCCTTATGATGCCTCCGACGAGGCACGACCGGCAGCTCAGAAGGGAGTTCTGACGCCATACGGCATCCACAAGAATGTCCAGAGGCGGATTGCGGCGATTCGCACCGATTTGGATTCCTTTCACGAGGCCGAGGCGTACGCCCTTATGACTAGCGGATACAAGATGGCCGACTTTCATTTTCCTTCGAATCTGCAGGACGCTCGAGACCCGGATGACTTGCGGGTGAAGTGGTGCTTTTTGCGTCTGGAAGGTGAGATGGCAAAAGGCGCCAGCCCACTGCTGGATTTGTTGACCCTATCCAGTCAGCGGCTGTTCAAAATCTGGGAGCTGGTTCCGGCGTTGAGGAGAATTCGGACGGCGCTTGCAATTGCGCTGGCTTTGGCGGGGATCCTGATCACGCTTCGTCTGCTTTTGATGCGCTCGACGGCGTTGTTCACTTTGCGCAGTGACTGGCTGGCGAAGTCGATTCTGGTTCTAGTCCTGGCCGCCATAATTGGCAAGGCCGTAGCTTGGATAATGAATCCAAGGAGCGAACTGCAGAAGCTGGCAATTCGGTCAGCGTTAGCCGTCTCGGCGGTCTGTTTCGCCTGGATCCACCTGCGATTCTTCGACCGTTGGTATCTGCGGCGCGGCGAACTCAAGAATGTCCTTGCGGATGGCGCTGTGCCACCGTGTGAAGAAAAGTAAGAATCCCCTACAACTCCGCGCTTTGCCGCAAAAGTATCTTAGGCGATATCGGCGAAAATATTTGGCCGGTTGGCTCGAGCTCAGAATACAATTCCCTTCGGAGAAACGCCATGCCGGAAGCTGGTGGAGCTAACATCGAGATTGCTCACAAGCTGAACGAAGTGGAGGAGAAGCACGATGCAGCCCACAGCTCGCGCTGGCTGCAAGTGCTGGAAATTCTGGAGGCGATTGTCTTGGCTATGGTTGCAATTGCTACCGCGTGGAGCGGCTACCAGGCAGCCCGCTGGGACGGAAGGCAGGATGAGTTGTATGAGAACTCGACTAAGCTTCGCGTGGAGGCCCAGGGAGCACAGAATCGCGCAGGCCAACAGCAGATCTACGATGCATCCAGCGTAGCTGAATGGCTAAGAGCTGCGGCAGGCCGGGACAAGAACCTGGTGCAAGTTTTCCAGCGCCGCTTCCGTGCCGAGTTTCGTCCCGCATTCGAAGCTTGGAGAAAGACCGACCCGCTCAACAATCCCAATTCGCCGCCCGGACCAATACCAATGATGATGCCGGAATACCGTAATGCCGATATGGAAGCAGCTGCCAAGCTGGGCCAGGAAGCTTCGGCACTCTCTGCGGAGGGCACGAAAGCGCGGGAGACGTCGGACGACTACGTGCGCGCCACGGTCTTGCTGGCCACGGTGCTGTTGCTGGTCGCGATTAGTCAGCGGTTTCGCACCCATATGGTCAGAGTCGCGTTAGCCACCTTGGCGCTCGTATTGTTGTGCCTGCCGTTGTGGCGCATTCTGACGCTGCCACGCATCTGAGATACAAGAAAAGAGGTCCTGCCCAGCAG
>PMWW01000153.1 GCA_003165795.1 Acidobacteriaceae bacterium | reverse complement strand
AACTCGTCGAAGCCCTCGGCCTCCAGCAACTCATTCAGCTTCTGGTAGAAGGGATGTCCCGGCGCTGCGGCCAACTCCGTGTGCGCGATCCATATCCCCTCTTGCTTCTCCCGCTGCCTGCGCGTGCCCATCGCCATACTGCGATTCTACGAATAGATTGTGTGGATACTTCAGATGTTTTTGCCTACGAATCTAGACTTGCACCACGGGCTGCTAGGCTTGTTCGCTTCAGATGTCAATCGCCAAACCTCACGTAGCTGCTGCTGTTCAAGTATTGCCATTATCTTGATTTGCCACCGCTCTGTCGGCGTCCGCTGCATGGAACCAGGTCAGGAGCTCCGGTAAACCTCACGAGGCTAGGCTTAACCCAGGTCCACTCCCGCAGACTAAAACATAAGACTACTGTCCACAGAGGTCCTTCGTCTGAGCAGGACTGCTCACTGAGCAATGTTGAACAGTCTTGCTCGGTCCGCCTGCCGATAATGGACATTGAAGAGCGAGTGCGCGACTGAAACTTGTCGTACCTCCGGACCAGATTGCGAGTTCCACGATGTACTGGTTGTCTGCCCACTGCCGCGTATGCAAGGGAGATCAGTTCAGGGCCATACCTCCTGAGACTTGGCTCGAAAGGGTCGTTTTGCCACGCCTTTTTCTGTGCTCAGGGCAATGCATTGTCTGCCACAAACGACGGTATCTGCCAACATTTCAACGATGGACGGCTGTGCCTAACACCTGGCGCTGAATTGCAACCCCGCTTTGCCGACTTTTTTCCGCGGCCTCCTATAGGCACCTGCTGCAGCATTCTCCTTAGCCGCAACAGACCGATAATCATGACGCTGCACCGAGCCGCCACCCCAGTGTCGGGTTTCGGCTCGTCGCAGGCCAACGATCTTGAAGGTGCCCCATGTCGTTCCACCAGGTCCTGACAAACTAACGCCGCTTACCCCTTGCGAATCGCCTTTTCTGCCGCCGGCGACCCTTGTTTTATTTGCAAAACCGCGTAAGCTTATGTCAGATACCAGACATAACCCTGCGCGGGAAGATGTCGGAAGTGCTCCGCCACCGCGTAACGGGTGAAGAAAAACTAGCAGCGTGCCGTATTCGGCACTGTCACCCCCGGGCAAGGTCCTGAACGAACCAAAGTCCACGCCCGGCAGCAGAGGGTTCTAAGAATGAAAGCGAAAAACTCTCGCAAGTTTGATCCCAGAAAGTTTCTCGCATCCATCGGCGACGGGCGCAAGATTCTCGCCTTCCAGAAAGAGCAGACAATCTTTGCCCAAGGTGATCCAACCGACGCTGTGTTCTATGTGCAGAAGGGCAAAATCAAGCTGACCGTGGTTTCGCAGACGGGCAAAGAAGCAACCGTGGGAGTGCTGGGAGAAGGCAGCTTTTTCGGGGAAGGCGGACTGGCAGGCCAGGCTTTCCGCATGGGATCGGCATCGGCCATGACGGACTGCACGATTCTGCGAATCGATAAGGAGGCAATGATCGAGGTGCTTCGCCGCGAGCATTCGCTTTCGGACTTGTTCGTGTCGCATTTGCTGGCGCGCAACATTCGTTACGAAGAAGACCTTGTGGATCAACTGTTCAATTCCAGCGAGAAAAGGTTAGCCAGGATACTTCTGTTGCTGGCGCATTTCGGCAAGGAGAGCAAACCGGAGACGGTAATTCCCAAGATCAGCCAGGAATCGCTGGCCGAAATGGTAGGCACGACGCGTTCCCGCGTCAGCTTTTTCATGAACCGGTTCCGGAAACTTGGATTTGTTGAATACAATGGCAGCGGCATGCTAGTGCATAGTTCGCTGCTGAACGTGGTCCTACACGACTGATCAGCTGCTAGGCTGGTTATCTTTTCGGCCGGTGCGAGACCCACTCCACAGGCGCGAACTGGCGAACCACATTTCCATTGCTCATTTTCGACTGTTTATTCCCACACGACAGGCATACCGCTCCCACCTGCGTCAGCTCACCTTCCCGGGTGATCTCGCTTTCGCGTATTCCAAAGGCGCCCGCAATCACCGGCCCCTCGCATTTATCGCAAGGATAAGCGGAAATGTGAAGATACTTGGTTTTCATGATGGCCCTCTCCCCCAATGTCATAGGGACAAGCGCGAAGCTATCACTTGGGACTGTACACATCTGTTCAATACTGCTCGTTGATCGCGTTTTCCAGTCCGAATATTAAGGAGGGCCGGGAGAGTCGTACACGGAGCGGCCAAGGGAACGCAATAACATCCGCCATAGGGATGGTCACTATTGCTCAGACGAAGCTGGCGTGAAGATGAGAGATTTGTGGGGTAGCCTTGCGCTCCAAATACTCCAGTCAAGATGTCTCCGCGCCGAAGGCCGGCAGTTTGTTCCGATGAGCTTAGGCGCTGCCTGGCCTGCGGCCGGACCGCATTCTTCAACATCCACAACCAGCCCAAGGAGGCAGATATGCTTTGGACGATCATTGTCATTCTCTTGATTTTGTGGCTTCTAGGCTTCACCTTCCACGTGGCAGGCAGTCTGATCCACCTTCTGCTCGTCGTTGCCGTCGTGGTGCTGATCATCAACCTGGTCACCGGACGCAGAACAGTCTGATTTCTATGGGCGTATATTCGCCCCCACACAAATTCATCCCCAACTGCGGTGTGATGAAAAGGAAGTGTTTTTTGATGAAGAAATGCGCAATTGCTCTGGCGACATTATGTTTCGCCACCTTCGCGTTCGCTGCTTCGGGTCTGGAAGATACCACGGCGCGCTTGCAGTCAGCCGGAGTGGTCATGAACGAAATCATGGCAGCACCGGACAAGGGTATTCCGGAAGAAGTGCTGAATGCCGCCAAATGTATTGCCGTGGTGCCAGGCATGGCGAAAGGCGGATTCATCGTCGGCGGAGAACATGGCCGCGGAGTTGTAACCTGCCGTACTACCCGTGGATGGAGTGCGCCGGCATTTATCTCGATTGGCGGCGGCAACTTTGGCTTTCAGGCGGGCGCGCAGTCAGTCGATCTCATCGTGCTGTTTATGAATGACAAAGGTGTGCAAGGCTTGCTCTCCAGCAAGTTTGAACTGAGCGGCGAAGCCTCGGCGACAGCGGGCCCAGTTGGAAGACATGCTTCGGCAGGTACTGACTGGAAGATGAATACCGAGGCCCTTAGCTATTCCCGCACCAAGGGCCTGTTCGTCGGGGTTGCGGTGGATGGCGCCAAGATCCAGCAGGACAAGGATTCCACGGCTGCCATTTACGGCAGTGACGTCAACTTCCGTAAAACGCTGTCGGGCGGGGTACACGCCCCGGCGAGCGCGGACTCGTTTCTTGCCGCCGTCAATGCTGCCGAGAAACGCACAGCCCAGCACGCGACTGCCGAGGGCAAGTAGTTGAGCTTAGCCGCTGCGCCTGCCCATCGCGGCGCGCCGGCAATTGACGTCGCGACGCGGTGAAGCGAGTTGCCCTGCACCGGCAAGCACGTATCAGCCCCGCAGTTGCCTAGCTTGCATTCCGGTGTGGTGCGCAGAGAGAGAGGGTCATGTCGTTGCCGAAGACTTTACCATTCAGGAGACCATTGGGAACCGCCGCGTCGCTTCCGCATGTGGCGGAGTTGCAGTCCGCGAAGGGGTTCGATACCGCTGTCGATCTTTCTCTTCCCAGCCGGATCGCAATCATCGGGAACTATCTTCCCCGGCAATGCGGAATTGCCACCTTCACCACCGACTTGTGTAATGCCGTTTCTACCGAGTTCGGGACGGAACGCTTATTTGCCTTGCCGGTGAACGATCCGGAATCCGAATACGATTATCCGGAGCGGGTCCGCTTCGAGTTGACCGAGGAAGAGCTGGCGTCCTACGAACGCGCGGCCGAGTTCCTCAATTTCACCAATGTCGATCTGGTCAGCGTGCAGCATGAATACGGAATTTTCGGCGGACCAGCGGGCGGCCATATTCTGGAGTTGCTACGGAAGCTCCGCATGCCCATTGTGACCACCCTTCATACCGTGCTCCGCGAGCCGAATCCCGACCAGCATCGCGTGATGGTGGAAATCGCTGAACTTTCCGACCGCCTGGTGGTAATGAGCCAGCACTCGTCGCAATTTCTGCAAGAGATCTTCCAGGTTCCCGCAGCGAAGATCGATGTCATCCCGCATGGGGTGCCAAATCTGGCCTTTGTCGATCCAAATTTTTATAAAGACCGATTTGGAGTCGGGGGCCAATCTGTATTGCTGACCTTCGGACTGCTGTCGCCCAATAAGGGCGTGGAAACCGTCATTCAGGCTATGCCGCGGATTCTGTCACACAACAGCAATGTTACCTACATCGTCGCCGGCGCCACTCATCCCCACATCCGGAAGCGCGAAGGGGACAAATACCGCGAATCGTTGCAGTTGCTCGCCCGGGACCTGGGAGTGGAGACGAAAGTCATATTCCACAACCGTTTTGTCAGCCCCGAGGAGATGATGGAATTCATCGGTGCAGCCGACATCTACATCACGCCTTACAAGAACGAGGCACAGGTCGTTTCTGGAACCCTGGCCTACGCTCTGGGTGCTGGCAAAGCGGTCATCTCGACTCCTTATTGGCATGCACAAGAGCTTCTCGATCAGCGTCGCGGGGTTCTGGTCCCATTCAACGATCAAGAGGCCATTGCCGAGCAGACCATCGAACTCCTGGAAAATGAAGCCGAACGGCACGCGATGCGTAAGCGCGCGTATCTGTACTCCCGCAATATGGTTTGGAAAAGCGTTGCCCAGGACTACATGCGCAGCTTTCAGAGGGCCCGGGCCGAGCGCATGTGGAACCCCCGCCTGCTTAGCGCAAACCCCGCCGAAGGAGATAAAGTCCACAATCTGCCGCCGCTGAAGCTGAATCATCTTCGCCGCATGACCGACGATACGGGGATGCTGCAACATGCCGTGTTCGCCGTTCCCAATCATCATGAGGGTTACAGCATCGACGATAATGCCCGGGCGCTGATCGTTTCGATTCTGGCGCAGCAACTTGGAACGGAAGCGGCAAGTGAGGCGAAGAACCTGGCTTCGCGATACCTGGCTTTTCTGTGGCTTGCCTTCAACCCCGCCAATGGCAGGTTTCGCAACTTTCTTAGCTACGAGCGGCGGTGGCAGGAGTCCGAGGGATCGGAAGACAGTCACGGTCGCGCGCTGTGGTCGTTGGGAACTGCGATTTACCAAACGGTTGACGAAGGCCTACGAGGTCTTGCTGGGCGACTTCTAGAACTTGCGGTCCCAGCGGCACTGAATTTTACGAGTCCTCGAGCGTGGGCGTTCTCCTTGTTTGGCATCCAGGCCTACCTTGACCGGTTTCCGGGAGACAGGTGTGCTCAAAGACAAAGAGACGCTCTCGCCGGCAAATTGCTGAAGATCTATCGCGTAACCAGCACGCCGGGTTGGAATTGGTTTGAAGATAGTTTGGCTTACTCCAACGCACGTTTGCCCGAGGCGTTATTGTTGGCAGGCTCGCGCACCTCGAATGAAGAGTGGCTTACGGCCGGCCTCGAGTCACTGGAGTGGCTGGAAAAACAACAACACTGCACCATTGACGGACACTTTGTCCCCATCGGCTCGCTCGGCTTCTATAGCAAAGGCGGCGGAAAAGCCCGGTTCGATCAGCAGCCAGTAGAAGCCAGCGCGACCGTCTCGGCTTGCCTGCAAGCTCATCGCGCGACCGGAGATGAGCGTTGGAGCAGAAAGGCTTGGGCTGCGTTCAATTGGTTTCTGGGCGACAACGATCTGAAAACCGCTTTGTACGACCCCAGCACCGGCGGTTGTCGAGACGGTCTTCATCCTGACCGCGCCAACGAGAATCAGGGAGCGGAGTCTACGCTTTCCTTCTTAATGGCCCTACTGCAGATGCAGCCGCTCCGGGATATTCAGGCACCGGAGCCTATACTCTAGCCGGGACCCGGGGCCATTCAAATGCTTGCGGTCCCACGTCTTTGAAATATCGGTTTATGTTTTGTGACACTACCATATGACTCTGGCCACTGACTCTACGAACGCTACCGACGCTCTCCTTCATCGGCATCCCGCCAATCCAATCTTGGCCAGCAAAGACTGGCCTTATCGGATCAACAGCGTATTTAATGCCGGAGCCACATTGCTGGCGGATGGCTCGACCCTATTGCTTTGCCGCATAGAGGACCGCCGTGGTCTCTCCCATCTTTGCGCCGCCCGTTCCGTTAACGGCGTGGATGGATGGAAAATCGACCCAACCCCGACACTGATGCCGAACCCGGACGAATATCCGGAAGAGCTGTGGGGCATTGAAGATCCGCGCATCACCTACGTCCCGGAACTGCAGCAATATGCAGTCGCGTACACTTCATATTCCAAGGGCGGCCCCGGAGTTTCTCTGGCGCTGACTAAGGATTTCCGGAGTTTCGAGCGATATGGAGTCATCATGTCGCCGGACGACAAAGATGCCGCTCTGCTGCCCTATAGGAT
Source organism: Acidobacteriaceae bacterium (assembly GCA_003165795.1). Lineage (GTDB taxonomy): Bacteria > Acidobacteriota > Terriglobia > Terriglobales > Acidobacteriaceae > Bog-257. The sequence continues at coordinate 18,782 of PMWW01000153.1, read as the reverse complement.
CGGCGGACTGTGGGCCCTCATTCATCGCCCGATGACTTCTCTGGGAGCTCATATTTGGATTTCTTACTCTCCCGATCTAAGTCATTGGGGCGGCCATCGGGTAATGATGGAGGCGCGCAAGGGCGCCTGGTGGGATGCCAACAAGATTGGCCTGTGCTCGCCGCCAATCGAAACTCCGCGCGGCTGGCTCACCCTGTACCACGGAGTCAGGCAGACCGCCTCCGGATCGTTGTACCGGGTGGGCCTGGCCCTTTTCGATCTGCAAAAGCCGGATGTGTGTTTATTGCGGGGCGATTCCTGGATCTTCGGAGCCGAAACTGACTATGAGCGCGGAGGCGACGTACACGACGTTGTCTTCCCCTGTGGACACACCATCAGTCCCGACGGAGATACCGTCAATATCTACTATGGTGCGGGCGATTCCTGTATAGCTCTGGCCCAGGCAAGCCTGCGCTCTCTACTAAACTGGTTAGATCATAAGGGCGAGCCCAGCGGCCTGGAGCGGAATTGCTAAACATCGGGGGAGCGGAATTGCCGGCAAACTCCTTCTGAGATCCACCTCTCATACCCTTCCCCAATCTGCCGATCTATCTCTCAGGCTCCGCGGTGCGCGGAGATGGGAGGTTCCATGCGCTGTTTCCTCGGTGCGCTACTGCTCGGCTGTTCGCTGTTTGCTCAGGACCAATCCTCCAGCCCGCAAAATTCACCCCTCGGCAAGGGAATGTTTTATGTTGAAGGTATCGTCTACCAATACGTCGCGGGGACCGACTACACCGTGGTTGCGGCGGCCCACTCTGTTCTCAACCGCAAGTTTCTGGCGGTCAAGGTGCGGGTCTACAACGCCGGCCAGCGGTCGGTGACGGTGAAGCCGGAAGACGTCGTTCTAGAGGACGCCAACGGCGGGCACGCGCTGGCGGCGCTTTCGGGCGCGGCGCTCGCCAAGAAGATGCGCCATCCCTACAATTGGGCGCGCTTGGCCGTCACCCCGGTGGCGGGCGGGGAAGCGCAGGCGCCCGATGACACCGCAACCATCACTCCTCAGTTGGTCGAGATGATGAAGGCCATGGCCGCGCAAGCCCAGGGGGCGGGAACTTCGACCATGCCGGGAGGCAAGAATCTTCTTTACACCGATACCCCCGGCGCTCTGCGTCCGGGAGAGGTTACGCCGGGCGCGAATGTCTGCGACCAGGTATGCCGGCTGCACAATGTTGAGGCTGGCAGCCCTGACGTTTTGACCCAACTGCAGCGGCAGAACTTGCCGGACTACGTGGAGCAGAATGCGTTTCTGGCTAATACCATTCCGCCTCGGGCCAATGCGTCGGGAGTTCTCTACTGCGGGCTGGGTAAGCTGTCGGAAAGCTCGCAAGCCTCGAGCCATGGCAAGAAAGAGCGGCTCGTACGGGTGACCGTTCCGGTCGGCGCCGAGAGCTTCCAGTTCGTGATTCCGGTGGAATAGGCCGCTCTAGCAGTTTTGACGAAGAAGTCGAACTGAAGTGTCCTTGCAGGAGCGCAGCATCATTTGCGCCCCTGCATCATTTCTTTTCATCCCGAACCGACTTAACAGGCTGCTGAAAAACTCGTTGGAGGTCAAAGCTCGGGTAGAGCTGGCCTTCAGGCCAGCGTCTAAGTTCTTTGTTTTTGATTCCGAGCCGGCTTTAGCCGGCGGCAGCAACTATGTTTATCGAGTTTTTCAGCAGCCTCTTCAGTTGGTGAGGGATCTGTTGTTTTCGTCCTTAATTCTGTCATCCTGAGCGGAGCATTCGCGCAATTACCGAATACGCAGCCGAAGGGACGCCTATAGTCGGCTACCTCATCCTTCGCCGGCCCTGGCGAAAGGGTGGACGTTCAGAAGGGCGGCTATCTGGTCCCGAACTTCGCCAGCCGGGCGCGGCGCTCGTGCCATTCCTGGGCCGAAAAGATTCGCGGGCCGACTTCGATTAATCGCGGCAACATCTGGAACACCGACACCGGCGTCCACTTCATGCCTTCGCGAGTGCGATATCCCCGGCGATTGAGCTCGTCAGCGATTACCGAGTAAGGCCCATCCTCAATCGTTAGCTCCATCATGAGGAACAGGACTTCCTGCTCGGCGGGATTTTCCTCCAGGCGCGCCGCCTCTTTCGCAATCCGCAAGCCGAAGGGAACTTCTTCGGCCGCTGGCTTGCCGCTCTCGGCTTCCGGCAGCTCACGCTCCCACTCGACGGCAACCAGCTTCCATCCCTGCTCGCTTTGCCGCGCGATGTCTTCCGGCCCGAATGACGCCGCGACATCCTGACGAATACACTCCATCTTTGCCACCCTGCCCCCCTGACTTATCGGGTCCAAAGCTCTAGAAATATTTGTCGATTGCCTTGTATCAGGGCACGTCTTCAGACGTGCCGCACACAACTCCCGTTCACTTGGGCTTGTTAACCCTTCGGACCTCGACAGGGGCTAAAGCCCGATGTCTACTGCGAGTCGATTGGCACGACTGAAGTCGTGCCCTGACACAAAGCAAAACCGACGGCCCACAATTTCAAGCGCTGCAAATACCTTCCCGAGCTGTATCTTTTGACTACTGACTACTGACTACTGACTACTGACTACTGACTACTGCTTTCCCTCACTGTTCGCGCAACGTGCGCATGGGATCGAGCCGCGCGGCACGATACGCCGGCGCACTACTGGCGATCAGCGAAACCAGCAACAGCACCAGGCTGACGCCCACAAACGTCAGCGGATCGAACGGCCGCACCCCGTACAACATCTCTGCTATGAATCGAGTCAGCAACAGCGAAACAAAGATCCCGATCGCCAGACCCGTCACCGCAAGGATCAATCCCCGGCGAAGAATCAAGCCCAGCACATCTTCCCGTTGCGCACCTAAGGCAAGCCGCAAGCCGATTTCCAGCGTGCGCTGCGCCACCATGTATGACAGCACGGCATAAAGCCCGATCGCCGAAAGCAGCAACGCCATCGCGGCGAAGAACGTAATCAAAACCGTCTGAAAGCGCGGCTGGGCAGCCGATAGCGACACATAATCGTCAAACGTCCTGATCTGATACAGCGGAATGTTGCTGTCAACCTGGGCCAGTTGTGTGCGTAGAGGAGCGACGAGGCTGAGCGGGTCGCCCGCGGTGCGAAGAATGACGGTAGGCGAAAGAATAATTGCTTGGTTGAAAGGCAGGTAGTATTGCGCCGGCATCTCGGCGGTGATGCCTTTGCGTTTCACATCGCCTACCACCCCTACGATCTCGCGCATCGGTTCGTTGGTAATGCCGTCGCCCAGCCCGGGCTTCATCCGCTTGCCGACGGGATCCTCGCCCGGAAAGTATTTTCGCGCGAACGCCTGGTTGATGATGACCACCGCCGGCGTTTTGGAATCGTCCGTAGGCAGAAAGGCGCGCCCGGAAAGTACCGGTATGCGCATGATATGAAAGAAATCTGGCGTAACGATAGTGACCGGCGCGCCAGGCTCATCTCCCTTGGCGACGGGACGGCCCTCGATGGAGAAGCTGATGCCAATATTGTTTTGCGAAAGCGGCAGCGGGAAGCCGGCCGACACCGATTCCACGCCCGGCAGCGCGGCCAGCCGGGGCAGCAGCTGTTCGTAGAACTGGACTTTTTTCAGGTCGGGATACTGACTATCGGACATGCCCAGTCTATGGTTAGCCGGTAAGCTTATAGAGCCCTGGCAGGGGCATTTCTCTGCTGCTGCCGTTCGATGATGTCTGCCATCCAGGAGCGCAGATACTCGGTCAGTTTGAATTCTTCGCCGGGACGGTATAACAGAAGCTGATGACGGTTCAAGTCTCCCTGCAGAGTTACTTCTCGTTGCGCCATCATTAAGGTCGGTTTGCGCAGTGCGTCGGCTATGCCCAACTGATAAAACACATCCGAAGATGCACTGGTTACGTCGGCGATAACGAAATCGGCGCGCTCCACGATGTCGCTGGTAACGGGCGTCGACGGGTTAGTAGATAAGTAGGAGAGATCCAAACGCTCGACACTGAACTGGTCCAACGCTTCAAACACCGCCTGCCGTACAGCTTGGAATTCCGGGCTCTGGGGTATGGCGACAAAACACGCCAGCGACCTTATAAAAGCCATCTTCGCCTCGCTTCTACTGCTCGATTCTAGCAGAGCATCGGCAGGGCCGCTGGGATGTGACCTGCTAGGTTGAGGTCACATTTTCAGCGGGCCACTCTCGCACTGGTCTGTCGGCCCGGACAGCCAACCCGCCTGTGGTGCCAACGGTTGCCCCACTTCTTCCACGGCTGATAAACTCGATAGTTCGCACAGACCTTGATCTATTTCCATACACATATGTCCAACACTACTGATATCGCTATCGTTAACGGCGCTCGCACGCCCATGGGGCGCTACTGCGGGAAGCTACGGGACTTCAACGCTATGGACCTGGGCGCAATCGCTGCCACCGAAGCCATGAAGCGCTCCGGGGTCGAGCCCGGCGAAATCGATCACTGCGTGATGGGTAACGCGCAGCAGACTTCGGGCGACTCCATTTACGGTGCCCGCCACGTCGCGCTCAAAGCCGGAGTTCCCATCGAGGTTCCGGCGCTGACCGTCAATCGCCTTTGCGGATCGGGCATGCAGTCCATCGTTACCGCCGCGCAGATGATTCAGCTGGGCGAGTCGAAGATTGCGCTGGCCGGAGGCATCGAGTCGATGTCGCAAGCGCCGCACGTCATTCGCGGCATGAGGTGGGGCGTCGGCTTTGGCGAAGGCAAGCTCGAAGATTCGCTGATGGTCGCGCTGCTCGACACTTACTGCGGTCTCTACATGGCGAGCACTGCCGAACTCTATGCCGAGCAGCAGGGCGTCACCCGCGAGATGCAGGACGAGTTCGCGCTGCGCTCGCAGCAGACCGCCGACGCGGCTTACAAAGCCGGTCGCCTGCAGGAAGAATTGACGCCGGTGGCCTTGCGCAATCGCCGCGGCGAGCCGACCGGTGAGATGTTCACCGAAGACGATCATCGGCGTCCCGAGACCACGATGGACAGCCTACGCAAGCTGAAGCCGGCCTTCGGCAAGACCGGCACCGTCACCGCCGGCAATGCCAGCGGCATCGTGGATGGCGCGGCAGCCACGGTGGTGATGCCGCTCGATGAAGCCGAAAAGCGCAACCTGAAGCCGATGGGTCGCATTGTGAGCTGGGGTATCGCCGGTGTCGATCCCAAGATCATGGGCTCGGGACCGGTTCCGGCAACGCGCATCGCGCTGAAGAAAGCCGGGCTCAAGCTCGATGACATCGATCTGGTCGAAGTCAACGAGGCGTTCGCCGGACAGTATCTGGCCGTGGAGAAGGAACTTGGTCTGGATCGCAACAAAGTCAACGTGAATGGCGGTGCGATCGCGCTCGGTCATCCTTTGGGCGCCTCGGGAACGCGCTTGCTGATCACTGTCTTATACGAGTTGCGCCGCCGCAAGGCGAAGTACGGCCTGACGACCGCCTGCATCGGCGGCGGCCAGGGCATCGCCGTGATCGTGGAGAACCTGCAGCGGTAAGCGCGCGCTGACGGCGTGCAGCCTGATCTCGAGAATGCCCGCGGGTCAGGTTTGTGTCAGGGCACGAGTTTACTCGTGCCGCAGCAAAGCCTAATAGCTCGTGGCTTTAGCCCCTGTATATGGCAAAACCTGTTCGCAATGCGAGGTCGGGCGATATTCTTCGTGCCCGCACATTTTTTGTCACCACGAAGACAAGTATGGGGCAAGCGTTATTACAGTCCGAACGCAACGCGACGCTGTTCATTGACGTGCTACGTTCTTACGTGGCGGCAAGAAAGTTTCAAGTTCACGATTTCGTCGTGATGCCCAATCATGTGCATCTGCTGATAACCGTCGGCGAGGATATGACCGTGGAAAAGGCGATGCAGTTGATGAAGGGCGGATTTTCCTATCGATTGAAGAGGGAATTCGGGTATGCCGGAGAGGTTTGGCAGCGGGGATTTTCGGATGTACGGATCGAGGATAAAGAGAGCTTACTGCGCCATCGGGATTACATTGCCCAGAATCCGGTGAGGAAAGGGCTTGCCAATTCGCCGGAAGAATATCCGTTTTGTTTCGAATATTTGGCAAAACGAAAGGCGGCAGGGGCTTAAGCCCGGTAATCGTTATGCCGCTTACGGCACGGCTGAAGCCGTGCCCTGACACAAGGCGCCGTCCCCGGAGCCGCAATGCAGTGAATCACGAAGTCGCAAGCGTAGAGAGGAGCGGACGGTGCGCGTCGTCAGCGGCATAATCCTGGGATACCTGCTGTTCGAGCTCTCGTGGTTCGGATTGTTCCGCGTCACCAATACCGACCCGCACGCTCCGGCCAGCATCAGCTTTCAGATTGGCGCCGTCGTCTTCGGACTGCTGTTTGCATTGTTGGCCGGACACCTTGCGAGTTTTATCGGCGGCCGGCCGCACTTCATCGCTGCCTGGATTGTGGGTGCGCTGGTTGGACTGAGTGCTGTCGTCATGATGATTCGCAAGGGCGTGGCTTGGCCGCAAGTGACCGCACTCCTCTTCATGGCGCCGGCGGTGGTTGTCGGCGGATGGTCCTACGTAATTGCCGGACGCGCGAAAACGGATAGTGGGAACGAACAATGACGAGCGAAGAACGAGCAGTGCACGGCATGGTGTATCAGTTGGAAGCCGCATGGAACGCGGCTGATGGCGCCGCCTTCGCCGAACTTTTCGCTGACGATGCCGACTTCATCCACATCCTCGGTGGCTACTACACCGGGCGCGCGGCCATTGAAGCCGGCCATCGCATGATCTTCGGCACCATCTATAAAGGCAGCGCGGTGCGCTACAGTGTCGAGAAGATTCGCTTCCTTCGGCCCGATGTGGCCATCGTTTTCTTGCGCCAGAATTTGCAGTTCCCGGAAGACGGCGTCACGCGCGAGTTTGATGCCCGGCCTACGATCGTCGCCGAAAAAGTCGAGGGCAAGTGGCGGATTGTCGCACTGCAAAATACCCGGATCAGCGAAGTGGGCGGGGCGGGGGAGAAGTCGTAAACAGCCGCGCGTAGCGAGTAGTTCGTTTAAGCCGCTCCTGAATGAGCGGGCGAGAGTTTTAGCGAATTGTCATTACCAGCGCCGGATTTTGGCGCGAGGAATCTGCTTTTCTAACGGGTAGACGCAAAAGCAGATGCCTCGCTTCGCTCGTGATGACAATTCATTGAACACCAATGTATTGAAATTTCGATAATTTAGACTTATCGGCGCATTCAAGAGGAAAACGCACACATGGATATCAAGAAAGTTGGAGTTCTAGGTTGTGGGCTGATGGGCTCGGGCATCGCGCAAGTGGTGGCCGCCGCGGGTTGCGACGTTGTGGTACTCGAGCAGGAGCAGAAATTCCTCGACAAAGGTTTCGCCGGCATCGAGAAATCGCTCGCCCGCATGGTCGAGCGCGGCGTGGCCAAGGGCGGCATCACCGCCGAGCAGAAGACTGAGACCCAATCGCACCTGAAGGGCACCACCAACATAAAGGACCTCGCCGACTGCGACATCGTGATCGAGGCCATCATTGAGAACGTCGCCGAGAAGCGCAAGACCTATGCCGAGCTCGACGCCATCGTCAAGAAGGATGCGATCTTCGCCACCAATACTTCTTCGATCTCGGTCACCGAGTTGATGACCTCGACCCAGCGGCCCGAGCGCTTCATCGGCCTGCACTTCTTCAATCCCGTGCCCATGATGAAGCTGGTGGAAGTGGTAAAGACCATCGCTACTGCGCCAGATGTTTACGAAACCGCCGTCGAGTTCGGCAACAAACTGGGCAAGGTGCCGGTGCGCACCAGCGACAAGACTGGCTTCATCGTCAACCGCCTGCTGGTGCCGTATTTGCTCGACGCCATCCGCGCCTATGAAGAAGGCGTCGGCTCGATCACCGACATCGACGAAGCCATGAAGCTGGGATGCGGCTATCCCATGGGACCGTTTGCCCTGCTCGACTTCGTCGGGCTCGATACGACGTACTACATCACCCACGTGATGTACGACGAGTTCAAGGAGCGCCGCTTCGCCGCGCCCCCGCTGCTGAAGCGACTGGTGCTGGCCGGTTGGTATGGCCGCAAGTCAGGCAAGGGTTTTTACGATTACTCCGACCCGAAGAACCCGGTGCCGGGAAAATTCGCGTAGGCGAGGGAGAGAAAAATCATGACCGAATTCCAAAACATAAAGCTCGAAAAGAAAAATCAGATTGCCTACATCACCATCGACCGGCCTAAGGTTCTGAACGCGCTGAACATGGCCACCATGCAGGAAATCAAGCAGGCCTTCGCCGACGCCAAGCAGGATGTGGACGTACGCGTGGTCATCCTCACCGGCGCGGGCGAGAAGGCATTTGTCGCGGGCGCCGATATCGGCGAACTGTCGCAGCACACTCCGGTTTCGGCCAAGGAATATACCCACCAGGGCCAGGCCATCCTCGATGCTATCGAAAATCTCGGCAAGCCGGTGATTGCCTGCATCAATGGATTCGCGCTCGGCGGTGGCTGCGAGCTGGCGATGGCCTGCACCCTGCGCCTGGCCAGCGAGAACGCCAAGCTGGGTCAGCCGGAAGTGAAGCTCGGCTTGATTCCCGGCTACGGGGGCACGCAGCGGTTGCCGCGTCTGGTCGGGAAGGGAGTCGCGATGCAGCTGGTGCTGACGGGCGAAATGATCAGCGCGCAGGAAGCGCACCGCATCGGGCTGGTGAACGAAGTTGTTCCCGCCGGCGAGCTGATCGCGCGCGCCGAAGCCATCGCGGCCAAGATCATCGCCAACGCACCGCTGGCCATCCAGTACGCCATCGAAGCGGTGAATCACGGACTCGATCTGACATTAGCGGACGGCTTGTTCCTGGAAGCGACGCTGTTCGGCGTCTGCTGCTCCACCGAAGACAAGAACGAAGGCACGAAAGCATTCCTGGAGAAACGGCCGGCGCAGTTTAAAGGCAAGTAGTCAGTTGCCGGGTTACGGTGAGCTGTAAGTATCCAGCCAGTACGAAGCTTGTGCCCCAGGTTCGCGTCCTTCTGTTGGACGCTAACCTGGGTAGACGAATCGGATCTCATCCAACCAGAAAGTCGAAACTTTGCTCTTCTGGGAGTCCAGAGTAACCCAGGTTAGCCCAAAAGAAGGGCGAACCTGGGGCACATGCCAACTGCCAACTGCCGCTACAATGAGAACATGATCCGATCGATTGTGTTTCCGCGCGCGCTGGGGAAATCTCTGCCTGATTTGCAGTCCGCCCTCGAGCTGTTTCGCGCGCTGGGGTTTGCGCCCGGCAACGAGTGGCACGAGGGCGGCAGCCATGGCATCGAGATGCTGGCTCCGAGCGGCGGCATCGAGTTCATCGCCGCAGCCGACGCGCCCAGCGTGGACGCTACGGTGGAAGTTTCCGACGCTGACGCCGCCTGGGCCATCGTGAAGAAATCGGGCGTCAATATCCAGCGAGAAATCGGCGACACACCTTATGGCGCACGCCTCTTCGAAGTCGAACTCGGCGGCTTGCGCATCGGTTTCCTGACTTATGCGAAGAAGCCGGGCGATAGCAACGGCCTGGAAGGACGGCTGGACGCCAGCGGCAAGAAGTTCGCTCTGGTCGTCAGCCGGTTCAATTCCTTCATCACCGAACGCCTGCTGGACGGCGCGCTGCAAGCACTCAGACAATGTGGGACTAGCCCAGAAAACATGACCATCGTTCACGTGCCGGGAGCGTTCGAGATTCCTTCCGCCTCGCGCCAGCTTGCGGAAACCAAGCGGTATCACGCTATCGTCTGTATCGGATGCTTGCTGCGCGGCGACACCTTGCACTATGAAGTCATCGCCAACGAGGTAACACGCGGCATCGGACAGGCCGCGCAGGAGACCGGAGTTCCGCACGCCTTCGCGGTGCTCACCTGCGACACGTTGCAGCAAGCTCTCGATCGCGCCGGGCTGAAGGCCGGCAACAAAGGCTTCGAGGCCGGTCTAGCGGCGGTAGAGATGGCGTGCCTGCGCGATCAGGTGGCGACAGGCGGCCGGCAATGAGCAAGGCGGGCACGCGTCGCAAGTCGCGCGAACTGGCTTTGCAGATGCTGTTCCAGTTGGACATGGGACATCAAGAGCCCGAGCAGGTGCGGCGAACGTTTTGGAGCGAGCGCCAGGACCTGGACGAGAAGGTGCGCGAGTTTGCCGATGAGCTGTTTCGTGTGGCCTGCGAGCGGCGGGAAGAGATTGACCAGTTGATCGAACGCAACGCCGAGCACTGGCGAATGGACCGCATGGCGGCAGTCGATCGCAATCTGCTGCGCGCCGGGGTAGGCGAGTTCCTAGGATTTCCCCAAACACCGCCGCCGGTGGTGATCAACGAAGCGTTGGAGATCGCTCGCCGCTTCTCTACACCCGAGTCGGTGCAGTTCATCAACGGCGTGCTCGACAGCGTGGCGCGCGAGCTGGCCGAAAAGAAGTAGAACTAAGGGAGTGGGGGTAGGGAATAGCGGCCATTCACTGAAGCAGTTACCGGCTGGCCAGGAAATCTCTCAACAAGTCATGTTCGGGTAGAGCCAGGCCCTCAGGCCGGCATCTAAGCGACTGCAAATACTCCGGGGCATCAGCCCGTGAAACACAGGAATCGCGGCTTCCTCAGGGCCTCTCTGCATTCTTCCAAAACCCCGGTGACACAGAACTACTGAAGGCCCGCGCTACCGGTTAGGGCAGCACGCACACCAGATTGGGCGGCGTGAGGTTGCCGTTAGCGTCCTTCAGATTGACCGTGACCTGCACGACATCAGACATCGAGGAGGTGTCGATCCGATGCACGGTGCCATCGCTGGTGCCAACGTACACATGGGCGCCATCGAGCGTAATCCCGCCATTGTAAGCCGTGGGACTCCCGGCCAAGGCAACGGCGGTCGGCGTTAGAGACGACAAATCGAAGCTCAGCAGCTCAGGCAGGTTGCTAACCATCCACACGCGAGTGCTGTCGCTGCTGGCGAACATCTGTTGCGCCGTAAAGCTGCCTGCACCCAGATCATAAGTGGCAATCGTACTTTGGGTGGTGACCGGGCAACCGGCATTGTAGGGGGACGGCGTGGAGACAACATCCAGGGCAGGCGAGTCGGCAGCCACCGCTCCTGTGCCGTTAGGGAATTTCGTTATCAGCGTCGGGCTGTTTGCCGTGAGCACCTGATTTTGCGTATGGTTGCAAGTCGAGAGCGCGTTGACTTCGTGCGTGCCGGCGCTGGTGATGTAGGTCAGCCCGCCCTGGGCGCTGATGTCCAGAGCGTTGGCCGTATAGCCCAAGGTCACCAGGCTCGACAATCCTGTCTGCAAGCCGACCCCAAGCGTGGTTCCTGTAACCCACTCGTTAAATTTGCTGTCGGGCGTGTAAGCCGATGAGTTGGTGTTGGTCCCGGCTTGCGTGCTGCTGATCGTTCCCGTGGAAATGTCGAAGTAGTTCAGAGTGCCGGCCACGCTGTCGGAAAGTAGCAGGTAGTTTCCATCCGAGGTGATGGCCACGATGTTTCCGTTGGCAGCAAACGTCGTCACCACGCCGGTGCTCACCGTGACCTCCATCAAACCACCACTGGATCCCAGGTACACGGCGAGGCCGGCAGGATCGGCAACGATGGAGTTGGGATAGTTCGGCAGGGTGATGGCGGTGCCCGGGCTGTCGGTCGAGATGTTGAAGGGCACCAGCATGGTCGAATTAGTGCTGGCGGCGTAAACGCTGGTAGAGGTTGATCCGCTCACCGTGGCCGTGACCACATTCTGACTGTATTGCGCCGCAACATATCGGTTGCAATCCGGGAAACTGCAGGCGGCAGTGATGTAGGCGGTTCCGGGGACTAGGGCCGTGATGGTTGCGGGATTAGTAACCGATCCGGTGGCGGCAACCGTCACGGCGGCGGTGGATGACGAACCCCAGGTGAGCGTTGGCGTGATATACCGGCCGGTCGTATCGAAGACGTCCGCCGTGAGGGGCTGCGTCCCGCCAGTGCTCAAGGTGAAGGAAGTATCGGAGCTGGTTGCGCTGCGTACCGCAATGCTGGCCACGGGACAAGTCAGATACGACGCACCGACACTGTTCACTCCCGAAACGCTGGCGAAGACCGTCGTCGCACCTGGTGTCCCAGCCGTAAGCACGCCACTGGTCAGTGCAGTAATGACGTTCGCCGTCCCGCTGCAGGTGGCTGTGCCATTGCTCAGGGTGGCCGTAGTGGGTGGTGTAGTTCCCCCCGATCCCGCCGCCGTGACGGTCAGATGGGTTCCGCTGGCAATCGTATTCCCACTCGTCAAAGCCACAGTTGCCGTGGCGCCAGTCACGCCGTTGAAACTAGTTAGATTGCAGGTTTGGCCCGATGAGCCGCTGATTGTTCCACCCGAAGAATAGGTGGGGCTGTCCGTGGCCGAAGAGAACGTCGCCGCAATCCCGGCCGAGCTGGCGACAATCGTCGTATCGTTGGAGCCAAAAGTGAACGGCCCTACCGTGGAGGTAATGTTGCATGGCGCAGCCGGCGAGCAACCTGGCGCCGTGGTGCTGAAGGCCAGTCCTGAAATATTCACGGCCTGGCCCATGGAGGTGCAGTTATTCGCCAGCGCTACCTGTACTTGGTCTACCTGCTCGTGTACGTACACCGTGGCCGTCGCCGTAATGTTGTCATTCGAGGTAGCGGTGATGGTGACCTGTCCTACTCCCGCCGTTCCATTGGTGGCAGTACAGTTAATGAAGGCCGAGTCCCACTGCCCAGCGCAAATCAGGCCGCCGGTAGACACGGTAGCGACGTTGCTGTTGCTGCTGGTAAAGGTGATATCGGCGGGGACGATGGTGCCGGCGGAGTTCTCGGCGACCACCGATAGGGTACCCACCGCCCCTTGGTTCAAAGAAAAACTGGTGGGAGACACAATAAGCTGGGAAGCAGTAGTGCTTGCGTTGCTACCACCACCGCACGCAACCAGAAAAGAAAGACCAAGCACCGCTGCGATGGCAGCCAAGACAGGGACCGCTGAAACCCGCTGCATGTATCCTCCCCGCCGGCGCACAATGCCGGCGGACGTGCTAAACGAAATCATTCCTGACGGAAAGCCCTAAGTGTAGAGGCTGGTTGCGGTTTTCGGCAAGCAAGCCCGAGTAAGATGCGCTGGTAAAGCGTTGCGGCGCCAACCGAAGGGTGAAACCCGGATGGCGCCGCGGAGTTGTGCATGCGGGAGCCGGGCAACTCTAAAGCTTACCCGTGCGACCTTGAACAAAATCGCACGCACTCTTCGCTATGAAGTCCATCTTCCCTTGGCCAGTTAGCGCCCAGCGCGCGTCCGGATCGTCGCTGCGAGACACGGTAAATCGTCGTTCATCGGAGCCGGGGCCGCTGAGTTCAAGGAAGAGCCACCAATTACGTCGGGAGTTCAAAGGTCGCTGATGGTCCGAAACGTTTAGCGTGAGCAGCGTCAGCCCGCTGCAAGCCGGTTCCGTTTCGAACGCATTCGCCAGCTGGGCATCAGAATCCCTGACTTCAACCCTGGGGTCGGTGGTACAAGTTGGACCTTCCTGCCGCGCCCGCGTCTGGCAGTCGGCCATGGCCTGATTCACGCTCCATTGCTCATTCAAAATGAGAACGGCGTTTTTTCGCTCCTTACACCCGCACAAACCAACGACCACCAACAGCACCACTACCAGGCTTCTTGCTCGCATAGTTTCCTATTGTAGACATGCATCCATGGAAAGTTGTTGAAGAAAATCGCTGGGAACTGTGTCCCCTGCTGCCACAGGCAGAATCCCTGCCCAAGCGGATTGACAAAAGCCTTACACTAAGGCGCCAGGCGAAAAGGCCGAACATCCCCAGCTTGCGGGTTTTCTCCTTACCCTCATTGCCACCGTTGCCGTGCAACTGATCTGGCCAGCGGACAAGTCCAAGACGTTTTCCAGATTTAGATAGCGGCGGAAATCAAACTCACCCACCACCGTCACTCTGAACTAGTTGACGGCAGCCAACCTGCTTGATATATTGAAAGGGTTCTGCGAGTCATGTTTGGCCTGCCTGTAGTGTCTGGCTGTGCTGCTTTGCTCTCCATCCTGTAGAATGATTTTGCAGGATCCTCGCTGAAACGTGCCTGCGCTTCCGCTGGAGCTTTCCACCGGGTATGCAGGCCGAGGCAACGAAACGGAGCGCCCTCGTTCCCGATCTCCGCAACCCGCCGTCAGGGCTGGTTTGCGGGACGACCACGGCGCCACCGTCGGATGCCTAATCTGAGCGGAAACCAAGATTCCCTGCGGTTGTGCGTGCGGGGAAGCATGGGCAAATTGACCCAAGGGTCAGGCGAAGTGCTGCCCAGTCCCAAATTTGGGATGCAGATTAAAGCCGCGGCCGGCGCCATTAAGGTTGCTGCCGGCAGTTGCGTTCGGGTAGTCCTGACCTTGAGGTCAGCGTCCGGGCGATCTTAAAATAATTGAGCAGGCTTTAGCCTGCGGCAGATTTAAAGTGTATTGCCAGCTTCGCTGGCCTGAAGAACAAGGAGCTGCACAGAGTGCCTACTTTTAATCAACTGGTGCGCAAGGGCCGGAAGGCGCCGAATTACAAGACGGCCAGTCCGGCGCTGCAGTCCTGCCCGCAAAAGCGCGGGGTCTGCACCCGGGTGTATACCCAGACGCCGAAGAAGCCGAATTCCGCGTTGCGCAAGGTCGCGCGCGTGCGGCTGACCAACGGTATCGAGGTGACGACTTACATTCCCGGTGTCGGTCACAACCTGCAGGAGCACTCCATCGTGCTGATCCGCGGCGGCCGCGTGAAAGATTTGCCGGGTGTGCGTTACCACGTAGTGCGCGGCACGCTGGACTCCGTCGGTGTCGCCAATCGCAAGCAGAGCCGCTCCAAGTACGGAGCCAAGCGGCCTAAAGCTTAGTCCGAGTTCGGGTAGAGCTGGCCTTTAGGCCAGCGTCAAGGCTGGTCATTCACTACCCCGAGCCGGCTTTAGCCGGCGACACATTGAGTGCCAAAAGGCTGGCACCGTTCAAGTTCGTAGGTGGTTCGAGGATCTATGCCGAGAAAAGGATATATCGCGAAGCGTGAGCCCCTGGCAGACCCGGTCTACCAGTCCACGCTGGTCAATAAGTTTGTGAACTCCATGATGTGGGACGGGAAGAAGTCGACCGCCCAGGGCATCTTTTACAGCGCCATGAAGAAGCTGGAAGACAAAGGTGGCGACGAAGCCATCAAGCTGTTCAAGAAGGCGGTGGAGAACGCCAAGCCGGTGCTGGAAGTGAAGACCCGCCGCGTGGGTGGCGCCAACTACCAGGTCCCGGTCGAAGTGAATGCCGACCGCCGCACTTCGCTGGCGATTCGCTGGATCCTAACTTACAGCCGCGGACGCGGCGAGAAGGGCATGATCGACAAGCTGGCGAATGAGTTGCTCGACGCCGCTAATGGCAAGGGAGCGGCGATCAAGAAAAAGGAAGACGTGCACCGCATGGCCGAGGCCAATAAGGCCTTCGCTCATTACCGCTGGTAGGTGTAGGTGGAAGAGCGGCGCAGCGCCCCGGGCGAGAGAACCCGCCGGTAATGAGAAGAGCGGTAGAGCGACGCTTTAGCGTCGCATTTGACGGCAGGTAAAGCTCTCCTGAATTTCAGGTCATGAACATGACTGAAATTCAGAAAACAAATCAAGAAACGGGAGCGCAGGCCTGAAAGCCTGCTCTACCAGGTAACAGCGACCCGAAACGTCGCCTAGCAGAAAACGGAAAAGATTGTGCCCAGACAGGTCCCATTAGATCGTTGCAGGAATATCGGCATCATGGCCCACATCGATGCCGGTAAGACCACCACCACGGAGCGCATCCTGTTTTATACGGGACGCACGCACCGCATCGGTGAGGTCCATGAAGGCACCGCGACGATGGACTGGATGGCGCAAGAGCAGGAGCGCGGCATCACCATCACGTCGGCCGCGACTACCTGCGTCTGGAAAGACATTCGCATCAACATTATCGACACGCCTGGCCACGTTGACTTCACCGCCGAGGTGGAGCGTTCGTTGCGCGTCCTCGATGGCGCCTGCGCCGTGTTCGACGCCGTGCATGGAGTGGAGCCGCAATCCGAGACGGTATGGCGCCAGGCCGACAAGTACGGCGTCCCGCGCATTTGCTTCATCAACAAGATGGACAAAATGGGCGCCGACTTCGAGCACGCGGTCGACACCATCCGCAAGCGCTTGAACGCGCGTCCGGTGGCCATCCAGTTGCCGATCGGCCAGGAAGAGAAGTTCAAGGGCGTCATCGACCTGATGACCATGAAGGCGATCGTGTGGAATGACGAAAGCCTGGGTGCCGAGTTCGAGGTCGAAGAAATTCCCGAAGAGTTAAAGAAGAAGGCGCAGGCCTACCATCAGATGCTCGTCGAAACGGTCGTTGAAAACGACGATCAAGACGAGCTGATGCACAAGTACATTGAAGGCGAAACCATTGGCGAGGCCGAACTGAGGGCCGCATTGCGCCGGGCGACTTTGAAAATGAAGGTCTTTCCCGTGATCTGCGGCACCGCCTTCAAGAACAAAGGCGTGCAGCCGATGCTGGACGCGGTAGTCGACTATCTGCCGTCGCCTCTCGATGTCCAGCCGGTCGTGGGCAAGAACCCCGACACCGGCGCCGAAGAAATCCGTCCGCCGAAAGACGATGCCCCGTTCGCCGCGCTGGCCTTCAAGATCATGAGCGACTCGTTCGTCGGGCAGCTCACTTTTATTCGGGTGTACTCCGGTCACCTTAAGCAGGGCGACAGCGTTCATATCAGCGGACGTTCGCGGTCTGAGCGCATTGGCCGTCTGCTGAAGATGCACGCCAACAAGCGCGAAGACATTACCGAGATTTATGCCGGCGACATCTGCGCTTGCGTGGGATTGAGACACATTACCACCGGCGACACCATTTGCGACGAGGACCACCCGGTCATTCTGGAATCGATCGAGTTTCCGGCGCCGGTAATCGCGGTTGCGGTCGAGCCCAAGACCAAGAGCGACCAGGAAAAGATGGGGGTGGCGCTGAGTAAGCTGGCGCAGGAAGATCCCACCTTCCGGGTCAGCACCGATCCGGATAGCGGCCAGACCATCATTGAAGGCATGGGCGAACTGCATCTGGAGATCATCGTCGACCGCATGATGCGCGAGTTCAACGTGCAGGCCAACGTGGGCAAGCCGCAGGTCGCCTATCGCGAGACCATTCGCAAAGAGGCGAAGGCGGAAGGCAAGTACATTCGCCAGACCGGTGGCAGCGGCCAGTATGGTCACGTGCGCATCCGGCTGGAGCCGAACGAGGCAGGCAAGGGCTACGAGTTCGTTAACGAAGTTGTGGGCGGCGTGATCCCCAAGGAATTCATCAAGCCGGTGGACCAAGGTATTAAAGAAGCCATGGAAGGCGGCGTACTGGCCGGCTACGAAATGGTCGACGTGAAGGCCACGCTCTACGACGGCAGCTATCACGATGTCGATTCCAACGAAATGGCCTTCAAGATCGCCGGTTCGATGGCGTTCAAGGAAGCCGCGCGCAAGGCCAGCCCGGTTCTGCTGGAACCGGTGATGTCGGTGGAAGTGGTTGTGCCCGAGGAATACATGGGCACCATCATCGGCGACCTGAGCAGCCGCCGTGGCCGCATCGAGGCGCTGGAGCATCGCGCCGGATCGCAGGTGATCAAGGCCATGGTTCCGCTGGCCGAGATGTTTGGCTATGCCACCAACATGCGCTCCAACACCCAGGGCCGCGCAACTTTCAGCATGCACTTCTCGCGTTACGAAGAAGCGCCGCGCGCGGTAGCCGAAGAGATCGTGGCCAAGGTGCAGGGCAAGAGCCCGGCAGGAACGAAGTAGGTATGGCGACGGATTTCAAAGTCGTTGTTTCGGGTGCAACGGGCTCTGAAGGAGACTGGAAGCGAGCGCTGGACGCCGAAACCCCACGGGGGGCTGTCATATATCCCGGAGCGCTAGCCGAGGAGCGGATTCACCAGAGAGGCGAAAAGCTGGGCGAGCGGGTAAAGTCCATGCTGTCTGTGTTGGGTGACGAATACCATCTCTTGGCCGTGATGTGGGAGGGTTTCAGAAGTCGCTGGTTGATCCGGATTCAGGGTCCGCGTGGAGTGTCTGAGATTCCGGTTCCTGCGGAACTAGGAGACGGAGTTGCCGAATCCGGAGGGATAGAAGACTTAGAGCGCTTAAAGAATCTGGTGCTGTTCGGAGCGGGGCGTCAAGACCTGATTTTCAGGCGTAGCTCATGACGCTCGCAGGCAAGACGGTACAGTTCTGGCTTTCGCTCGCTGGAAAAGCCGAATTGCCAGAGCCCCTGAGTGGCGGCGAAACACTGGAAGCGTTGGTAGTCGAAGAAGACAGGTTGGGCGTTTGGATCTGGGTCGCAAATGAAGTCAGTCAATCTTCACAAGACGCTCCCGAGGTGATGCTTCTGAAATGGGAGCACTTCTGTACCGCGTTGACTGGCTATGAAGTGCCGCAACCTCCGGAGCGGCCCGCAGCAGGATTCAAGCCTTAGAACATTGAGGAACGAGTTTCAGGAGCAAAGAAAATGGCGAAAGAGAAATTTGATCGCAGCAAGCCGCACGTAAACGTAGGCACGATCGGGCACATCGATCATGGCAAGACGACGTTGACGGCGGCCATCACCAAGGTATTGCAGAAGCACAATCCCAAGATCGTGTTCCGCTCGTTCGACTCGATCGACAACGCGCCAGAAGAGCGCGAGCGCGGCATCACCATCGCCACCGCGCACGTGGAGTACGAGACGGCCAACCGGCACTACGCTCACGTGGATTGTCCCGGCCACGCCGACTACATCAAGAA
>PMWW01000100.1 GCA_003165795.1 Acidobacteriaceae bacterium | reverse complement strand
TGTAACACAGTAATACTAGAGCGAGGACGACGTTTCAGCCGTCAACGCTACGGCCAGCTAATCTCGGCCAGCAGCACAGCGACGTGGGCGATGGCGGCGTTGTCGGTGCCCATGCCTTCGGGAGTCTTGGCCTTGATACCGACGCGCGACGGCTCGATGCCTAGAAGATCGGCGACTTTTTGCTGAATGGCGGTCGCGTGCGGCGCGATTTTGGGGGCGGCGAGGATGAGCGTGCTATCGATGTTGCCGACTACATAGCCGGCTTCGTCCACTAGTCTCAGGGCCTCGCGGACAAACATCGCCGAGTCGGCGCCCTTCCATTTGGGATCGGTGGGAGGAAAGTAGGTGCCGATGTCCCCAGCGGCGATGGCGCCCAGCAGCGCATCGGTAAGGGCGTGCAGCAGCACATCGCCGTCAGAGTGGCCAGCCAGTCCGCTGTGATGCGGGAGAACAACGCCGCCAACTTTCAGAGGGATGCCGGGCTTGAACTCGTGCGAGTCCCAGCCAAAGCCGATGCGCGGAATACGGAATGCCTGTGAGTTCGACACGTTACTTTGAGGCTGAAGCTGTTGAAAGTTGGCCGCGACCTGGACGCTAGCGAATAGTCAGTGTGTCAGGGTCTGTCGTCCCTACGGAGTCTGTGTCATAGCTAGTGTCGCCGCTCTCCGGCTCGTTCAACTTTTCCACTTTACCCGGGGCTCACGCCCCGGGCTAACTTCATAGCCGCCGCTGCGCGGCTGGCTCGATGGAAATTTCGAGACATTGTCCCAGCCTACTTTTCGATTCCGAGCTACGACACAGACACCTACGGGACTCGGGTTCAGTTACCACTTCTCCCGGGACTCCGCCTGCGGCTGCGTCCTGGGCTAGACTGAGCCGCCCTTACGGGCTGGATTTTCGGCCCATGCATCCCAACGGCAGAATCCAAATTTGATTCTGGTGCATACCGTTAAGGCTCGGCTCTCCACCCTCACCCGCTCAGGCTGGCCTCGCGGTTTTCCTGCGCCAGAAAAAACTCCGCCAGCTCCATATCAGCGGGAGTGGTGATCTTCATGTTGCGCGGCGAGCCCATCACTACATGAACCGTACCACCGCTGCGTTCTATCAGCGAGGCCTCGTCGGTTCCCATGAAACCATCCGCCGTCGCTTCGTCGAACGCTCTTTTCAGCAAGCCGAAACGAAAGCCTTGCGGAGTTTGCGCCAACACCATGCGCTCGCGCGGAACGGTGGCGATGACCACCGCGCCATCGGAAGTCCGCTCAACCTGCTTGACGGTGTCAACCGCCGGCACTCCGGCAATCGCCGCTTCGTATTTCTTCACCGCTTCGATGACGCCGACGATGGTCTCCTGATCGACAAAAGGGCGAACCGCGTCATGCACGAGCACGATGTCGTCCGGCGCTGCACTGATTGCAGTGAGAGCGTTGGCGACGGAATCTTGCCGATGCTCGCCCCCTTCTACAATTCTCAGCGACGGGTGGAAATTTTCCTTCTCGATCTGCTTCTGGAAGGTTGCAGCCTCATGCTTGCGCAGCGCCACGACGATTTCGCTCACCGCGTCACAGTGCGCGAACTTGCGCAAAGTGTGTACCAGGATGGGCGTTCCCTGCAGCTCGAAGAACTGTTTGCTCTTACTCTTCGGACCGCCGGAAGCCGAGGACATTCGCGTACCCAGTCCGGCGGCGGGAATGATGACGACAACTTTCATGATGGGGAGCAGAGTATAAATGCCGGAGCAGTCTCAATACAAATTGAGGCACTCCCCACGGCACTGATGGCGACTCACACCTGTTCAGGCTTGATGGCTTCCGGCATCGCCGCTGCCGCCGGCGTGGGACCCGACTTACGAAACTCCGGCCGCGCCTCTACGGGACGGGGCATCAGGTTACCGCGCTCGTCGAACTTGCCGAAGATCATCTTGCCGGCAGTGGTTTGCAACACCGAGGTGACCGAGATGTCGATGTTCTTGCCGATCATTTTGCGCGCATTATCCACGACCACCATGGTTCCGTCGTCCAGATAGGCAACCCCCTGGTTGTACTCTTTGCCCTCTTTCAGAATGAAGACCTTCATGATTTCGCCGGGCAGCACGATAGGCTTCAAGGAATTGGCCAGCTCGTTGATGTTGAGCACTTCGACGCCTTGCAATTGCGCGACTTTGTTCAAATTGAAATCATTGGTGACAATCTTGCCTTCGTACACTTTGGCGAGTTCGATGAGCTTCAGGTCCACTTCGCGCACGGCGGGAAAATCGTCTTCGACGATCTGAATGGTCAAGGTGGCGATCTTCTGAATGCGTTGCAGGATATCGAGACCGCGCCGGCCGCGATTGCGCTTCATGGAGTCGGCGGAATCGGCGACCAATTGCAGCTCGCGTAGGACGAATTGCGGAATCACGATCACGCCGTCCAGGAAGCCGGTCTCGGCAATGTCGGCGATGCGCCCGTCGATGATTACGCTGGTGTCCAGAATCTTGTAGCTGCGCTTGGACTGTTTCTCGCCGCCAAAAATGCCGCCCAGCGCGGCCAGATTCAGCAGTTCACCCTTGCCGGCGCCAATCACCAGGCCGACGTAAGCCATCAGCAGCATAACGAAGAGTTGCAGGAAACTCTGAGTGGCGCCGGGGCGGATGCTGTTGCGAATGACCAGGCTGAAGAGGTAGGCGCCGATGATGCCCAGAAAACTGCCGATGACCGCGCCGATCAGCCGTTTCAAGCTGACTTGGCGCAGCCGGAACTCGAACAGGATGACGGCAGCACCGATCAGCGCCCCCACGGCGGCCGCTGGCCAGGGGCCCAATCCCAGAGGTTGGAGCTCATAACATGCCAGAGCCGTAACCAGAACAAATAAGACGCGTATAAGTACTAGATCCACGCGACACCTCCCACGGCCAGTCCTGGGGGTCTGCGGTCGGATTAAGGTGCGCCGGGAATATGAGAGCTAAAGATCACGCCGGCGACTCACTTCCAATTCCCTAGACACGACAAGCGGCCTCGACTCAGTCACTTCACTAGTAATGTTCGGGGGGATATGAAATAGGAGCATTCCCCGATCCGCTCCATGGCAGCGGAAAATATTCAAGAATTAGAGTAAACGAAGTATATATCAGTTTGTGTTCCCCGCTGCTCCCTCGACGTTCGTGCTTTTCAGGAGTTCCCGTTTGGGGGCAAGATCCGGGCACATCTTGGCCAGCCGAAACGGCTGCTTATTAGATGCAGATTTGCAAGGTGTCGCCGGCTGAAGCCGGCTTCAGAAGTTGAAAAATAGCGACTCTTGCGCAGCGCGGAAGCGCCGCACTACCCGATCCGGTTCTTCCGAAGACTTTTTCCGCAGCCTGTAGAAGTCTTCCCGGATACGACCCTGAGCAAATTATGAGATGAGTTCTAGGAGAACGCGGCTCCGATTCCCGCTCCGGCCAGCACCACCAACGCCCACCATCCGAAGACGACACCCAGGCAGGCGCCAGGTTTGACCTTGGTCAAGCAGGCGATGCCGATGCCGGTCAGCACCAGCGTCCAGATGGTGATGACGTCGAGCGAAGTCGTAATCGAATAAAGAAAATGGGAGCTGGGATCGACCAGCCCGCTGAGATTGCTGGCCACCGGATTCTGGAAGGTGAACCCCTCTCCGCCGCCTACGAGGATGGCGAGCATGGCAATCAGCGCTTTCAGTATTCCGGGAAGCGAGGCGTACATGCAGACGGCCAGGCTCTGATTGAATGTGAGCTCGGCGCCAAATCCGAAGTTGAACGTAGCCATGAGGACCGCCGCGATGATGGCCAGGATGATCACCATTACCACCGGGCTGGCATAAGCGATCG
The DNA here is from genome assembly GCA_003165795.1 of Acidobacteriaceae bacterium. Taxonomy (GTDB): domain Bacteria; phylum Acidobacteriota; class Terriglobia; order Terriglobales; family Acidobacteriaceae; genus Bog-257. The sequence continues at coordinate 13,956 of PMWW01000100.1, read as the reverse complement.
CGCGAGTGAATTTTGTCATGGTTTGGGTCTGGGTGGCGCGCTGCTCCGCGGTCAACTGGTCAAGCTTGGCCGCCGCCTTGGGTTGCAGCACCATCTGGTTGTCGACCACTTTTTCCATGCCCAGCTTTTTATCAACTACGAACGTCATCGCCACGTAGGCGATCGCCAGCAGTAGCCAAGGAACGAACCAGTTGGCGCTGCGACGAAGGTCGCTGAACGTCTTGCGGGGAGCGACAAAGGTGTCCACAACACGTTCGACTTCGGCGAGCGGCTTTTGCTCCAGAGGGGCGCCGGAGACGACAGGAGTGGTAGAACTCATCGAGGTTCTCCTTCGCAGATTGCAACTCGCCCTGAGCGGCAGGATGCAGAACCATGTTTGCGCTGGGGCGGCAGGCGCGGCCAGATTGTAACACCGCACCGCGAACGGCGGCGGGGATTTTGTTGTGCCAGGATTGACCTGCTCCGGACGACAATGCAGGTTGAATCAAGAGTGACCAGCCTTTTACACTGAAGGTATGCACGTTCACGCCGGCGACATGCGCAACGCGAAAACCTCGCGAGTGCTGCGGATATCCCTCGGAGTCACGCTGGTCTACATTGTGCTGCTGGTGGTTGCCGGCCTACGAGCGCACAGCCTGGCCCTGCTGTCGGAGGCGGGCCACAACCTTACCGACTTTCTGGCCCTCCTCATGTCATGGGGCGCGGTGTATCTGCAGGGCCGGCCGCCCAGCGCGCGCAAGACGTTTGGTTACCATCGCGCGGGCGTGCTGGCGGCGTTTGTCAATGGCATCACCCTGGTCCTGATCTCGTTCTACATTTGGTTTGAGGCGTTCAAGCGGCTGCAGACTCCGGTGAGCGTTGACGCCGGCGTCATGATCTGGGTGGCGGCCGCGGGCGTGGTGATGAATGGCGCGATCGCGCTGCTGCTGATGCGCGGTCATCGCGACATCAACCTGCGCGGCGCCTTGCTGCATGAGATTGGCGACACGTTATCGACGGCAGCCGTGATCGTGGGCGGAATCGTGATTGCGCTTACCGGCCAGCACTGGATCGATCCCGCGCTGTCGGTGGGCATCGGCGTAATGATTCTATGGTCGTCGATCGGCATCATTCACGAGAGCCTGAACATCCTGCTGGAGGGAACTCCCAGCGGTATGGAACTGGACCGCATCCGGCGAGTGATCTGCGAAATTCCTGGAGTGGATGCGGTGCACGACCTACACGTGTGGAGCATCGGCAGCGACACCCATTCGCTTTCCTGTCATGTGAGCGTCGCCGATATGCCCGCCTCAGAGAGCGCAAGTATCCTGCGCGCGGTCCGCGAGCAGTTAGAGCAGCGCTTTCACATCCATCACACGACCATCCAGTTTGAGCTGACAGTTTGCGAAACGGCCAACGGTTGTGTCATTCCCGTCAGTCCGGGCCACTCCCACCCACACCGCAGTCATTCGCATTAAGGAAAAGGCCAGCCGCTTGAGCCCTCGTCACCGAATTCTGTTTTACGCCGCTATCGCCGCAAGTCTTGTGCTCACGTTGGGCTGCGGCAAGAAAGCCAACGAGCAGGCTGCGGCGCGATCGCCGACCGCGGCGTCATCCAGCTCTGCAGATTCCGCCAGCCCGTGGCGCATGGAGCTGAAAATCTCTCCCGATCATCCCAGCATGACCAAGCCGATGACGCTTCAGCTCCATATTGCGGACGAGCACGGCCAGCCGGTGAACGACGCGCAAGTCAGTGGCTCACTGACCATGAAGGTCATGGACATGGGCGCGACGCGGCTGAAATTCTCGCCCAAGGGTAACGGGGACTATGAAGCCTCGATGAAGAGTGTGGACATGTCGGGACCGTGGAACCTGGCGGTCGACGTGGCGAACGCCACAGCTCATGCCAAAAGGAATTTTGACGTCACGGTGTTCGATTAGCCGGCAGCCCGGCGCGTTTACGCCGGCGTCGCAGGCCGCATCGCTTACCGGCGCGCGAATATTTGCAATACTTGTTGTCGAGGCCAATACTGTAAAGAGAGCATGCCTTCAAACCAAGTGCTTCTGCGCTCTATCGAGCAACAACTCGACGACTTTGTGTTGCACAGCCCGAAGAATATCGTGGCCGATCTCGACAGCATGCGTATTTACGACCAGCCTCTGGTTGCTGTGGCCGGTGCCGAGGACATGTATTGGGATAGGCTGAAGCAACCGCACATAGTCGGACCTCAGCACTTGTCTCCCACCGAGTGGTTGGACGGCGCACGATCGGTGATTTCCTATTTCCTGCCGTTTACCGAACGCATTCGTTCCGCCAATCGGAGCGAGGGTTGGCCCGCGACGGAGTGGCTTTATGGACGCTATGAGGGTGCGGCTTTTAACGACGTCGTATGCAGCTTTCTGGTGGATACGGTTCGACAAGCTGGTGGCCGCGCTTTGGCTCCCGCTCTGGACGGACGATTTGCGGTGGCCAATTTCCGAAGTAATTGGTCCGAGCGCCACGTCGCTTTCATCGCGGGCCTCGGCACTTTCAGTTTGAATCGCTCGCTGATCACCGACTTGGGTGCGGCCGGCCGTTTCGCCAGCGTGGTCACGGATCTGGCGCTGGAACCGACGCCGCGACCGTACACCGAAGTGGATGAATATTGCACGAAATGCGGCGCTTGTATTCGCCGGTGCCCGCCCCTGGCCATCGATAAGAACGGTAAGGACAATGCCGTTTGCTTCCATTATCTGCAGGAAACGCAGCTTCGCTATAAGCCGAGATACGGCTGCGGCAAATGTCAGACGGCCGTTGCCTGTGAGGCTCGGAGGCCTCCGGTTTCCTCAGCCAAATCTTCCATTCCAAATTCGTCCCTATAGCCGACTTGAGTACTCCTGCGGCAACCGCTTGCTGCCAGCTAGCGCGACGGCTGAGCCCGGCGGCGATCTTGAATACGGTCCCTAACGGATAGGCGGGCGCAGTGCTGCCATTGATCGCCGTTCCATAGAAGTTACCCTCGGCCCCCTCGATCACCACTGAGGTGGGCCGAGTAGAAACCTGAACAACCCTGGAGGTGACCATCGGGGGTCACCACCGTTGCCTAGTTGTTTTCTGGGGTAAGTGCATCCATAATTCAGTGCTCAACTCTGGGCCAACCAGAGAGCGGTACAGAAGTCTCGATAGGGGAATCCGCTGCCCGCACAATTGCGCTGCATACTCTGCATCATCTAGTCTAGGCCGGTCGCACTGCATTCCTTAGATTTGAATTGGGCTGAAGTTAGCGGTAGGAGGGCGCGCTAAACGAAAGATCACTGCGCACGGCACCCAAGAGCCGTTTTTCGATACAGAAGGAATCAAACTTAAATTACGGAGGATGGAAAACATGAATCGGAAACTGGGGAGCGTTTTTGCAGGGCTGTGCGCGCTAACGGTGGCCGGCGTCTGCGTCGTGCCGGCATGCGCGCAGATGTCAGAGGTCAAAGAAAAACCGCCGATGTATTCGTACGTGGGCTTGTGGAACATTCCCCGCGCCCAGTGGGCCGAGATGGTAAAGTCCGACGAGGCGGATCAGCCAACTCTGAACAAGGCCTTGGCCGATGGGACCATCGTGGGATTCGGCAGCGACGTCAACTTGGTCCATCAGCCTGATGGCTCAACTCATGACGACTGGTGGTCAGCGATGTCCATGGCCGGCGTCCTCAACCTGTTGGACCAGTTCTACAAGAACGGCAGCTCCGCTTCTCCTGTCTTGTCCACCGCTACCAAACACTGGGATGACATTTTCGTCACCCGGTATTATAACTGGCGCTCCGGCTCCTGGAAGGGCTTGTACACCATGGGAGCGTCCTATAAATTGAAGGCGGATGCGCCCGACAACGCGGTGGAGATGCTGAGCAAGAACCTGATTGCGCCGTTGCTGGAGAAAGAACTTGCCGCCGGTACCATTTACGAGTACGAAATCGACACCGAAGCGATTCACACCGAAGCGCCCGGAACGTTCTGGATTTTTTACCTTGCCGCCAACGCGGAAGGCCTCGACAAGGTCAACGCGGCGATAAGGGACACTCTGAAGGCGAATCCACTGGCTGGCCCGGCGTTTGGTTCCATGACGGACTTTAGCGCCCATCGTGATTATCTGGCTCGCACTAACGCGACATACAAATAGTTCTCTGCATCGGTCTACCCGTCCGCGAGCGGCCTGCCTGGGTGGCGCGCTCGCGGGCCAAATTGTTAGTTTCCTCACGGACCTGCGCTAGTGGCTGATCGTCGACGTAAACGGAGGATCTAAACTGATGGAGAGTGGGGTAACGGGTTGACGGCCATGAGTCGCGACATGAGACTCGACCGTATTCCGGACCGCCGGAGCCCGAAACTGGCCCTCGCATTGACATATGCCGTCTTGCCTGCTTACTCTAAGTTAGCGTTATAGTGCGTCTTACTCCTTCGAGGAACATCCAATTCTCATGCGGACTTTGCTTCGCCATCTGCGGTTTTTAGCGGCCGTCCAACTTCTGCCGGCTCTGGAGAGCGGGGAGGAAACTACCCTGGTCGGCGGCCAGGCCGTGCTGGAAGGCGTGATGATGCGCTCGCCGCACGCCTGGGGCATTTGCATTCGCAAGCCCGACGGTACATTGGCGACGCACTCCGAACCGCTGGAGCGGATGTCGGAGAAGCACAAGTGGATGGGGTGGCCCTTGCTACGCGGCATCATGACGCTGGGGCAAGCCATGAGCCTGGGCTTCCGCGCCCTGCGCTACTCGGCCAACGTCGCCATCGATCAGTTGCCGGTTGAAGAAGAGAAGAAAACCGAAATCAGCGGTTGGGTGATCGGCGTGAACCTCGTTCTCTCGCTGGGCTTCTTCATCTTCATGTACAAGTTTTTGCCGCTGCTGGCGGCCACCAAGCTGAAGAACCACTATCCCGCGTTCGGCAATCAGATCCTGTTTAACGTGGTGGACGGTGTGATCCGCATCGCGCTGTTCCTGCTGTTTATCTGGGGGATTTCGCTGATGCCCGACATCAAGCGGGTGTACCAGTATCACGGCGCCGAGCACAAAACGGTCTTTGCCTTCGAGAACCGCGATCCGCTGACGGTGAAGAACGCGCAGGCCTACACCACTTTCCATCCGCGCTGCGGCACCAGCTTCCTGATGACCGTGATGCTGATTGCCATGCTGGTGTATATGCTGATCCCGGCGACGACCTTCTGGGCGCGCTTCGGCTTTCGCATCGCGCTGCTGCCGGTGATTGCCGGCATTTCGTATGAGCTAATTCGTTTCGCCGCCAAGCATGGGTCGTCGCTGTTTGCCGTGCTCACCAAGCCGGGACTGTGGCTGCAACGCATTACCACGCAGCCTCCGGCGGACGACCAGGTCGAGACTGCCATTTCCGCCCTTAACGAAGCCATGGAGCTGGAGAAGCAGCGCGGCGGCGAACTGGTGATTGCCTAGCGGCGCCCGCCGCTAAGAACCGTAATTCCCATTGCAGACAGCTTTGAAGGGGCATGGCTTTAGCCGTGCCGTTACGTTCCTTGCGAGGAGTTGCCTTTAGCCACTGAGGAAATTAGGTTTGGAGGGGAAATCGAAGTCCCTCGGTGGCTAAAGCCGAAAGAAATGGCGCGGCTTGCGGCGCAGCTGAAGGTGCGGCCTTCAAAGCACATTGGCTTAAACGGCACGAGTTTTGAGAACCCTTGTCCGGATCGTACAAGGTTTCCGTAGAATAAAGTTGGTATCCCATGTTTGAGCGTTTAGAGCACATCGAAAGCAAATACGAAGAGCTGAATAATGCGCTGGCATCGCCGGAGCTCGTTTCCGACTCGCAGCGCTACCAGAAGACCGCCAAGGCGCACAGCGAATTGCAGCCGATCGTGGAGAAGTATCGCGAGTTTAAGGACCTGACGCGCGGCATCGAGGAGAGCAAAGCGCTGGCCGAGGACGAGACCGATCCCGAGATGCTGGCCTACGCCAAGGACGAGATGCAAAAGCTGGAGCAGCGCGTCGCCCAGGTCGAGGAAGAGTTGAAGTTCTTGCTGCTGCCCAAAGACCCTAACGACGAAAAAAACGTGATCCTGGAAATCCGCGCCGGCACCGGCGGCGACGAGGCCACGCTGTTCGCGGCCGAGATCTTCCGCATGTACACGCGCTACGCCGAGACCCAGCGCTGGAAGGTGGAAGTGCTGTCCACGTCGGAGTCGAGTGTGGGCGGGCTGAAGGAAGTAATCGCCATCATCGAGGGCCAGCGCGTGTTCTCGCGCCTGAAGTACGAGAGCGGCGTGCATCGCGTGCAGCGCGTCCCAGAAACTGAGACCCAGGGCCGCGTACACACTTCGGCCGTAACGGTCGCGGTCCTGCCCGAAGCCGAGGACGTGGACATAAAGATCGAAGCCAAAGACATTCGTATCGATACCTTCTGCTCGTCCGGTCCAGGCGGACAGTCGGTTAACACGACCTACTCCGCCGTGCGCATCACGCACTTGCCGAGCAACACCGTGGTGAGCTGCCAGGACGAGAAATCGCAGATCAAGAACCGCGAAAAAGGCATGCGCGTGCTGCGCGCCCGCCTCTACGAGATGGAGCAGCAGAAGCAGGCCGATGCACTGGCCAAAGAGCGCAAAGCCATGGTGGGCAGCGGCGATCGCAGCGAGAAAATCCGCACGTACAACTTTCCGCAAAATCGTGTTACCGACCATCGGGTCGGCTTTACCGCGCACCAATTGCCCGAGTTCATGGACGGACGCATCCAGCCCATGATCGATGTGCTGATCACGCACTTCCAGTCGGAAAAGCTGAAGCAGGAGTCGGCGGTCGGCGCGTGATGGACATTGCCGGACCGTAGAAACCAAGTGGCGCAGATTAGGTAGAGCCGGCCTTTAGGCCAGGGTCCACGACATCATCAACGGTAAGGGGCTTCAGCCCCGGATTGTGTCGCAATTGTGCAACTGAAGCAAGCGCTCGCGTTGGCGGTGGATCGTCTCGAATCTGCCGACGTAGGTTCGCCGCGCATGAACGCCGAGGTGCTGCTGATGTTTGTCCTCGGCGTCAATCGTGCCTATCTCTATACTTATCCCGAGCGCGAGTTCATTGCCGAAGAAGAAACTCGCTACGACGAAGTGCTGGCGCAGCGTGCGACCGGCATGCCATCGCAGTACATCACTGGCCATCAGGAATTCTGGGGACTCGACTTCGTGGTGTCGCCGGCGGTTCTCATTCCGCGTCCCGAAACCGAACACCTGGTCGAGACTGTGTTGGAACTGGCGCACGGCATGACACGCCCCAAGGTGATTGACGTAGGCACAGGTTCGGGATGCATTGCGCTGGCGCTGGCTCATGAGTTGCGAGACGCCGACATTTGGGCGGTCGATCTGTCTGCCGAGGCGCTGGAGATCGCGCGGGCCAACGCCGCGCGCCTGCAACTCGACGGGCGAGTGCGCTTCGTGCACAGCAACATCCTCGAGGCATTGGCCAATACTCACGATTTCGATTTGGTGGTCAGTAATCCGCCCTACGTCGGTTTTGGCGAGGCCGACAAGGTGCAGAAGTCAGTACGCGACTTCGAGCCGCAGGTGGCCGTTTTCGCGGGCGAGCAAGGACTGGATGTGATCCGACCTCTGATCGAACAATCGCATCGAGCTTTGAAGCCCGGCGGCTGGCTGGCCATGGAAATCGGCTACTCAATGCGCGACGCGGTGGTGAATCTACTAAATCTTACAATGTGGGATGAGGTCCGCGTGGTGCCCGATCTGCAGGGAATTCCGCGGGTGGTAGCGGGGCGAAAGAAAGCTACTGGGCCCAGTCTTGGCAGTGCAAACCTTTGACTCGCTTGAACTCTGAAAGATTTGAAGTCACGACGGTCAAGCCCTTACTCAAGCACTGACCCGCGATTAACGTGTCGTACGAGCCAATGGTTTTTCCAGCTCGCTGCAAGTCGGTCCTGATCTCACCAGCGGCGTAGGCATCCGCCCCGTCGAACGGCAAGACTTCCACCGGGCCACTAAGGAACCGGAGTAATGTCTCTACATTCTCATCGGTACGGGAGCTATTGAACGCCCCAAACCAGAGTTCGCAAAGCACCAGTGAAGAAATGCAGAGAGACCCACGGTGGGCAATGGCTTGTTGAAACCTTTGAGCCACCAAAGGGGAGTTGTCGCGCAGCAGGGCAATACAGATGTTGGTGTCGAGCAGGTATTTCATTCGAACAGCTTTCGATCCGGAGCAGGAGGCTGCCCACGTCCCTCAGCCATGAAGTCCTTAGACAGCGGGTGTCGTCGGAGGTCAGCCAGCCATGCCTTCACGTCGGGGACGATCGGCTGCAGTACCACTGTGATCCCCACCTTACGAATCCGAACCTCGTCGCCCTCGAAGCGAAATTCTCGCGGCAGACGCACAGCCTGGCTGTTGCCGTTGCGAAACAGTTTGGCAGTCTTGGTCATTGCGTCGTTCTCTCTTTACCCTTACAGTATATATTCCGAATATATATTTCTCAACTCGAGAAAAGCACCGTCCTCAGCCACTCATTCGATCGCTCCAATCAGCCCCGCCAGCAGGGCGGCGCGGCGCGGCAATTCGCTGGCGATGACATGCTCGTGCGACGCATGGGCCCCATCACCGACAGCTCCCAATCCGTCCAACGTAGGAATGCCGATGCCGGCGGTGAAGTTGCCGTCCGAACCGCCGCCGACTGTGATCTCGTTCAGCTTGAACCCCAGTTCCCGCGCCACTTCGCGCGCCTTCTCGAACAAGGCTGCCACATGTTTGGTCCGCTCCAGCGGAGGACGATTGATGCCGCCTTCGATGTGCAGCGTGCAGTTGGGATTGACGGCGCGAAGCCGCCGCACTCTGCGCTCCATCACCGCTCCATCGCTCTTGCGGGCCACGCGGAGGTCGACTTCGGCAATTGCCTCGGCAGCAATCACGTTGGTGCGCGTGCCGCCACGAATCACGCCCACGTTGAGGGTGATGCCCCGCTTCAGGTCGGTAAGGCCACTCAAGGCGCGGACTTGATGCGCCAGCTCGAGAATCGCGCTGTGGCCTTTCTCGAAGTCGAGTCCGGAGTGCGCTGCGTGCCCGGTGACCTTCAGCCTAAAGCCGCCCACGCCCTTGCGCGCGGTCTTCAACGCTCCGCCGGGGCCGGAAGGTTCGCAGACCAATACTGCGGCGCAACGCTGCGCCAGCTTTTCGGTGATTCGTCGCGAGCTGCTGCTGCCTTGCTCTTCATCGGAAACCAGAAGCACGATGACGGGCCGCGGCAGGCCTTCGGCAGTTTCGTGCAGCGCCCACAGGGCAAACATCATTTGCACGATGCCCGACTTCATGTCGAAAACTCCCGGCCCGTAGAGTCGCCCGCGATGCTCGCGCCACGGCATGGTGCGCAGCGTGCCCAGATCGTGAACCGTATCGAAGTGCCCGAGCAGGAGCAGTGGCTGACGGCTGGATGCGCCGGCAAAATTCACTTGCAGATGATTTCCCGCAGTGCGTTGCTGATGGATCTTGATCTGGCCACCCAGGCGTGCAAACTCGTCGGCCAGATGCGAGCACAGTTTGTCGCCCGCTTCTTTGTCGTGCGTCGGCGATTCTCGCACTACCATCTCGCGCACGCTGGCGACCATCTCGTCTTCACGTTCGGTGAGCCACTGCAGAATTCCGCTTAGGCTGGAATCAAGCCGCTGCTTAGTCTTGGACATAACTTCCATCCTAATCGTGGCCGCAAAACCTGGCCGCTAAAACTTGTCACATGCCGAATCCGCTGCTGCGGAATGTATAATCGGGGTTTTCACCATCAGCCCATGAGCGATCCAGCTAATCCCGCGCCCACAAGCGGCGAGAATCTACAGATCAATATTGACGGGATTCTCAAACTTCTGCCGCATCGCTATCCGATGCTGCTGATCGACCGCGTCATCCACATCATCCGCACCAAACGGATTGTCGCGCTTAAGAATGTTACGATCAACGAGCCCTTTTTCGCCGGCCATTTTCCCGGCTATCCTATTATGCCGGGAGTGCTGATTGTCGAGGCCATGGCGCAAGCCGGCGCGGTGCTACTGTTCACCGAAGTTGCCGAGCGCGACGACAAGCTGCTGGTCTTCACCGGCATTGAGCGGGCCCGCTTCCGCCGTCCGGTTACGCCTGGCGACCAGCTTCGCATCGAGGTGGATGTGCTCGCCTTCCGCGGGACCGCAGGCCGCCTGCAAGGCAAAGCTTATGTCGATGGCAAACTCGCTTGTGAAGCGGTTGTCACTTGCCGCTTGCTGAATCGCCAGCCCAAACAAAATACTGAGGTGCCGCAACCCGCGCCTGCGGGCGAGCCGGCCTAAGACCGGGAATGAGCATCCATCCGACGGCCATCGTCGATCCATCCGCAAAGATTCCGGCGTCGTGCAGCATTGGTCCCTACAGCGTGGTACATGCCGGCGTTGAGCTGGGCGAGAACTGCGAACTGATGTCCCACGTTGTGTTAGGCGGTCCCAGCCGCTTCGGCAGTAATAACAAAATTTATCCTTTCGCGACGCTCGGTATGGATCCGCAAGACATCACCTACGCTGGCGAACCGACGCGTCTGGAAGTTGGCGACCACAACGTCATTCGCGAGTACGTGACCATCACTCGCGGCACGTCCAAGGGCGGAGGGGTGACGCGCGTCGGCAGTCAGACCCTGATTATGGCCTACGCACATATCGGGCACGACTGTTTCATTGGCAATCACTCCATGCTGGTGAATGCCGCCACGCTGGCGGGACATGTGACGGTCGAGGAATGGGCAGTGGTTGGCGCGCTCTGTCCGGTGCACCAGTTTGTTCGCATTGGAGCGCACTCTTACATTGGGGGAGGAACAACGATCACCCAAGACGTCTTGCCCTACTCTATGACCAGCGCCGAGCGCGATACCCATGCTTACATGCTGAACAAAGTTGGCTTGCAGCGCCGCGGGTTTTCGCAGGAGCGGATCGCCAAACTGCACCACGCGTTCAAAGTCTTGCTGGCGTCGAAACTCAATACGTCGCAGGCAGTGGAGAAGCTGCGGTCGGAAGGTGCGCAGGGTGATGATGTGGACTTGCTGATGAGGTTTATCGAGAGTTCGGACCGGGGAATCATTAAGTAGGGACTGGGAGCTGCAGAACTGACACATGGCGGATTTTCCGGAAAAGATCGGATTGATTGCGGGCAACGGCAAGTTTCCCCTGCTGGTGCTGGATGCTGCGCGCTCGAAGGGCGTGCAGGTCGTGGTGGCGGCGATCAAGGAGGAGACGTCTGCTGAGATCGAGCAGCACGGTGCGGCTGCGGTGTACTGGCTTTCGCTGGGGGAATTGTCCAAGCTGATCGAGACGTTTAAGAACGCAGGCGTAACCCAGGCGATCATGGCCGGCCAGGTAAAGCACAAGCAGATATTCAGCAGCATCAAGCCGGATTGGCGGCTGGCAAAGCTGCTGCTTGCGCTCACTACCCGCAACACCGATTCCCTGATCGGCGCGGTGGGCAAGGTCCTTAGCGATGAAGGCATCACGCTCATGAGTTCTACGGCGTTGCTCGAGCCCATGCTCGCCAGCGAGGGCGTGCTGACGCAGCGCGGCCCAAGCGATACCGAGCAGACGAACATCACCTATGGACGCGCCGTCGCTCACCACTTGGCGCGCTTCGATATTGGACAGACGGTGGTGATTGCCGAGGCGGCGTGCATCGCAGTCGAAGCTATGGAAGGCACCGATGCCGCCATCGTACGCGCGGGAGAACTCATGAAGTCGCCGTCGCTCGGCCAGGAGCCTTCGACTTTGAGCCGTGGGCTGACCGTGGTGAAGGTGGCGAAGCCCAATCAGGATATGCGGTTCGACGTGCCGGTGGTCGGCCTGCACACCATCGAGACCATGAAGCAGGCCGGCGCTAGTTGCCTGGCGCTGGATGCCGGGCGATGTCTGATGCTGGACAAGGAAGCCGTGCTGGCGGCGGCTAACGAGGGCGGCATTTGCATAGTCGCCGAGACGCCGGTCAGCCACCTCCCGCATCACAGCAGTTAGCCGGTTCCGGTTGGGCCTCGCATCGGCAACATCTTTTTGCCTCGGGGCACGACCATGGGCGACAATCTCAAGATGCCTAATCGCAGCGATGCTCTGCGTGTTGGAGTTGCCGGCGCCGGGGCCTTTGGCCGCAACCACGCGCGCGTGTATCGCGATTTGCAAGCCGATCCCGCGCAGAATATTCAGTTCATCGGAGTTGCCGATCTCGACTATGCCCGCGCTCAATCCGTAGCGCAGGAGTTCGGCACGCAAGCCTTCCACTCGCTCGACGAGATGGTCGCAGCCGGCGTGCAGGCGGCATCGGTCGCAGTGCCCACGGTTACCCATCTCGAAGTTGCCGGCAAGCTGATGCAGAGCGGCGTCGACGTTCTGATCGAGAAGCCGCTAGCAACTAGCATTGCCGAGGCCGATGAGCTGATCGAGTTGTCTCTACGGTACGGTCGCATCGCGCAAGCCGGTCATCTGGAGCGCTTCAATCCGGCGGTGCGGGCGACCGTTTCTCTGCTCACTCAGCCCATGTTTTTCGAGGTGCACCGGCTCAGCGTCTTCACGCCACGCTCGCTTGATGTCGATGTCATTCTCGACCTGATGATCCACGATCTCGACGTGGTGCTGGCGTTCGCCAAGTCGCCGGTGAAGGAGATTCGCGCCGTCGGCCTGCCGATCCTGTCGAAGAAAATCGACATCGCCAACGTCCGCCTGGAGTTCGAGTCGGGCTGCGTGGCCAACTTCACCGCCAGCCGGGTCAGCACCGAGCGGATACGGAAGCTCCGCTTCTTCCAGCCGCATCAATATATTTCGCTCGACTACTCGCGGCAGGATGTATTGGTGCTGACCGTTGACGACTTGAATCCCGAGCCGGCCGAGGTTGACCCGTTCAATCCGGCCAGCACGGCTGCCAGCGCCTTCTCCGGCATCACGCCGTTCAAGCCGAAGGTTGAGCCGCAGGAGCCCTTGCGGACAGAGTTGAGCAGCTTTCTGTGCGCGGTACGCGAACGCTCGACGCCGGAGGTCACGCTGGCAGACGGCCGTCGGGCTTTGAGCTTGGCGGTGCAGATCGTCGATGCCATCGCCGAGCACAGCCGAAGTGCGCATTTGGTGGAATTGACTCGAGCGGAAAGCTAGCCTACGCTTCTCGGATTAGCCATGCTGGAAGAACTGATCACCATCACAAAGTTCCTGAGCCTGGGTGAGGCTAAACTGGCGCAAGGCAAGCTGGTCTCCGCCGGCATTGTGGCCTTTGTGTGTGACGAGAACATGCATGCCATGAACTGGCATATGGGGATGGCTTTGGGCGGGATACGCCTGCAGGTGCCTGACAGCCAGGTGGTACGCGCGCTGGAAGTGCTGGACGATTTCGAGCCGGAACCCGCCGACGTGGGAGCGGAGTACGATGACGAGGAGTTAGAGGAAGTAGCGTGCTGCCCGGAATGCGAGTCGCTGGAGATTCGCGAGGTGGCCAGCCCGAACCCGCGCCAGATCACGTTGTGGTCGGCCGCGATTCCGTTTCCCGAGCCGCCAACGCAAGTCACGCGGCGCTGGAGATGCCTGGCGTGCGGATATCGGTGGCGGGAAGCCGACGAGTAGGGCAGGCTTGAAAGAATGTCTCTACGAGCTTGGGCTGTTGGGTGCGATTCCGGATAGACCGGCTGACTGGAGCCTTTAGATTGGGCACCAAGTCTCCTAGCGTGACAGCAGATCCCATCTTCACTATAGAACTATAAAAGGCCGCACAGATTATTGTCTGTTCCCGATTAAAGTCATGTCACGGCGACCCAACGAGGTCGCAACGAGTAAAGTTCCCAGCGGTCAAAAGGATACAGCTAATCGTTGTTTCCACGCCTACCCTGTAGTGGAGGCGATACCTAATGAAAGCATTTACGACTCTCGGAACGGCAGTACTGTTTCTGGCTCTCGGAACCGTTGTTCCTGCCTTCGCACAGCAGGAACATGAGGAAGCCAAGCCAGAGCAGAAGCAACAACCAGA
>PMWW01000204.1 GCA_003165795.1 Acidobacteriaceae bacterium | reverse complement strand
ATTCATGTGAAATTGCCCGACGGCAGCGTTAAAGACGTGCCGCGCGGGACCTCCGCCCTCGACATCGCCAAAGGCATCAGCCCGCGTCTGGCCGATGCCGCACTCGCCGCTCAAATCAGGCCGCTGGCTTCCAACGGGAACGAAAATGTCAGCGGCGGCAATGGACACAAGCACCCCGAAGGAGTTGCCGTCGACGCCAAGAACGGTGCGCAACTGATCGATCTCGCTCGCCCGTTGGAGCAAGACGTCGAGCTACGCCTGCTCACCGATCGCGACCCCGAAGCGCTGGAAGTTTATCGCCACTCGTCGGCGCACCTGATGGCCGCCGCCGTGCTCGAACTCTTCCCCGAGACCAAGCTGGGCCACGGCCCGGCAACCGAGTCCGGATTCTTCTATGACTTCTACCGCGAGAAGCCGTTCTCGTCCGAGGACCTGGAAGCCATCGAGAAGAAGATGCAGGAGCTGGTGAAGCAGGACCTCCCCTACGCGCGCGAGTTTCTGCCGCGCCAGGAAGGCCTGGAGCGCTTCAAGTCGGAAGGCGACTTCATGAAGTGTCACTTCATCGAGCAGTTCACCTCGCCTGACGAGAAGATTTCCATCTACAAGACCGGCAAGTTCACCGACTTCTGCCGCGGCCCGCACATCCCGTCGACCGGACGCATCAAGGCGTTCAAAGTGCTCAGCATCGCCGGCGCCTACTGGCTGGGCGACGAAAAGAACCCGCAGCTGCAACGCATCTATGGCACTTCGTTCTTCAGTAAGAAGGACCTCGACGAGTACCTCAAGAATCTTGAGGAAGCCAAGAAGCGCGACCATCGCGTGCTGGGCAAGCAACTCGACCTGTTCTCCATCCAGGAGCTGGCCGGGCCGGGGCTGATCTTCTGGCATCCCAAGGGCGGCATCATGCGCAAGGAGATGGAAGACTGGATGCGCGAAGAGTACCTGAAGCGCGGCTACTCGCTGGTCCACACGCCGCACGTGGCGCGCGTCGATCTGTGGAAGACCAGCGGCCACGAAGGCTACTACGCGCAAAACATGTTTACCCCGATGGAACTGGACGATGCCGACTATCGCATGAAGCCGATGAACTGTCCGTTCCACATCCTGATTTATCGCGACAGCCTGAAGTCGTATCGCGACTTGCCGGTGCGCCTGGGCGAGATGGGCACGGTCTATCGCTACGAACGCTCAGGCGTGATGCATGGCCTGCTGCGCGTGCGCGGCTTTACCCAGGACGACGCTCACATCTTCTGCACTCCGGAACAAATCGAAGACGAAGTGGTCGGCTGCATCGACTTTGCGCTGGCCACGCTGCACACCTATGGCTTCGAGATGTTCCACGTGGAACTTTCCACCTGGGATCCGAACGATCGTTCGACCTATGCCGGCAACGACGATCAGTGGGAACTGGCGCAGCACTCGCTGGAGCAGGCGCTGAAGCGGCGCAACATCGAGTACAAAACCATTCCCGGCGAAGCTGCGTTCTACGGCCCCAAGATCGATATCAAGCTGGTGGACGCCATTGGCCGCCTGTGGCAGCTCTCGACCGTGCAATTCGACTTCACCCTGCCCGAGCGCTTTGGACTGGAGTACGTCGGCGAAGACGGCAAACGTCATCAGCCGCTGATGGTCCATCGCGCGCTCTATGGCTCAATCGAACGCTTCTTTGGCGTCTTGATCGAACACTACGCGGGCGCGTTTCCGGTGTGGCTGTCGCCGGTACAGGTCGTCGTGATTCCGATTGGCGAAAAGCACCACGCTTACGCCAACGAGGTCGGGGACAAGCTGAAGGCCGCCGGGGTGCGCGTGCACGTGGACGTGCGCAACGAAAAGATGAACTCCAAAATCCGCGAATACGCCCTGCAGAAGGTGCCCTTCCAACTAGTGCTTGGCGATCGTGAGATGGAGGCTGGCGAGGTCAACGTGCGCGTCCGCGGGCAAGAGAAGGGCGAGGGGTCAGTGAAAGCGGAGGCGTTTGTCGAGCGGGTGAAGGGGCTGATTGAGAGCAAGAGCGCGACGCTCTAGGGGTACAGCGGGCCTGGCCAAAGCCATGATGCGCCGCGGCCTTGCGGGAATGGTTTGGGCGGCAAGCAGCGTTTCGGAAGATAACATTGCAATGGCGGTGACGAATGAGCGTGGATGAAAATGAATGGAATCTTCCAGCCGAGAAACTGTTTGAGCGTGCAGGAGACGTTCATAGGCACGATCAGAATGTCTGGGAGAAACAAATTGCACTTGGCAACGCCAAGCTCGAGATCGAAGCACACAAGTTGGGCGCTCAGGCGAACGATCTTACTAAAAAACTCATCACTAGCAACGAAGAGGCGAGTAAACAAAACGAAAAGAACGCAAGAGCATTGAGCGATGCAACTCAAGAGCTGGCTAACTCGACAAACTCGCTCAAATGGGCGACCTGGGCTTTAGTTCTGTTTGCTGCTGTTCAAGTCGCCATCGCCCTTTTCGCGTATCTAAAGCGAAATTGAACCCCCAACCGTCCCGTGAAAATCCGTTCTCTGGTTCCTGCTCGTGACCATCCATCCTGCATGAGGCGGTTGACCGTCTACCCATATCGCCGGGTGCCCCGGGTCGCGCGGTGTTCGAGTCCCGGGGATTCCGCCGTCCCCGCAGGGGACAGCATATCTAAGCCCAGCGCTTCAGCGCTGGGTAACGATCCCCCACGAAACCGAGTCCCACCAGGGACGGCAAATGAACCGCGGCCTGTGTCGTTCGTCACCGCATGTCCCGCAAGACACCCGATAACCTTCTGACATGTCTCACACGCACGCCTGGGTGCTGGTGCATTGCGTCTTCAGCACGAAGGAACGGGCCAATCTCATCCCGGATCCCGTCGAAATGTGCCGATACCTGACCGGAGTAGCGCACGCGAAAAAGATCACCCTGCTCGCCGCCGGAGGCACAGCCAATCACATCCACCTCCTGATACACGTGCCGCCTGCGATGCCACTGGCGAAGGCTGTTCAGGAGTTAAAGGGCAACAGCTCGCGCTGGCTGCACGAACGCGGAGTGCACTTCGACTGGCAGGAAGGCTACGGCGCGTTCAGTGTCAGCCAATCGCAGAAGCAGACGGTGGCCAATTACATCGCGCGCCAGGCAGAGCATCATCGCAAGTGGAGTTTCGAGCAGGAATTCATGACGTTATTGCGGAAATCCGGCGCGCCGTTCGATGCGCGATACGTGTTCGGGTGACTTCCATATGTCGTCCCCTCGGGACTCGGTTTCGACATCATGCCAACCCAGCGTTGAAACGCTGGGCTTAGATATGCTGTCCCCTTCGGGGACGCTTGCCGGTCGCGCGTCAGAACACCGATCGGCCGCGTTTGACCATCTATCCATATCAATGATATGGTTTTCCATATGAAGACCACCCTCAACGTTGACGACACCGTCATGGCCCAGCTCAAACGCGAGGCCGCGCGGCAAGGGCGAACCATGTCAGAACTCGTCGAGACGGCGCTGCGTAACCTGTTTCGGGCGCAGAAGAAGACCGCCGATTTACCGCCCATGCCGGTCTTCCACAGCGGCGGCACCCTGGTGGATATTGCCGATCGGGACGCGTTGTACCAGGCGATGGAAGGCAGGTAGGCATTGGTCCTCGTCGATACCAATGTCCTGGTCTATGCTGCCGACGCTGATTCTCCGCACCATACCGCTTCGCGCTCCTGGCTTGAGCACCAACGGCGCAGGCCGGAGGCGTGGTACACGACTTGGCCGATCCTTTACGAATTCTTGCGAGTGACCACTCATCCGCGGGTGATGAGACGGCCTTGGAGCGTACAGCAGGCGTGGGAGTTTGTGTCGAGCCTGCTCGACTCGCCGGGATTGGGTGTGCTTGTCCCCACATCGCGGCACCCTGAGGTGGCTGGGCAGCTGTTTGCCGAGCTTCCTCATCTCGCGGGCAACCTGCTCCATGACTCCCACACCGCCATCCTGATGCGCGAACATGGTATTCGCCGGATTTGTACCCGAGACACCGACTTCCATCGCTTTCCTTTTCTCGAAGTGATCGACCCGTGACCGCATCCTGCGGCACGCGCTCTCGCCAGAACTTACCTATGGTAAGATTCATCTATGGAGCAAGTTACAGTTTCCTCAAAAGGCCAAATTGCGATCCCAAAGCAGGTGCGGCAAGCGCTTAATCTGACCGAGGGCACCAAGCTAACCCTGGAAGTTCGTGGGCAGGAAATTGTTCTATCCAAGGGTGATGCCTGGAGAAAGCTTAAGGGCGCCGCCGCCGATATGGGCGACTTGATGGAAAAGTTCGCAGCCTTCCGGAAGGAGGAGCGCGAACGTGAAGACTCGCGTCCTTGACACGTGGCCCATTCTTGAGTGGATGAATGGCAGACAGCCGGCGACGGACGTAGTCGAAAAGCTCTTTGACGAATCCCTTGCGGGCAGTACGCGGCTATTCATGAGCGCCATCAATGCCGGCGAGGTGTACTACTTCCTTCGGAAAACACACAGCGAAAGAATCGCGGAGTCATGGCGCGAACTATCGGCCACGCTACCTGTAACCATCGAAGTGCCGACAGCCGATGAAATCTGGGACGCGGCACTGCTGAAAGGGCAATACCCGATTGCGTACGCGGACGCCTTCGCTGCGGCGCTGGCCCAGAAATATCGCTGTCCGTTGGTGACCGGAGACCCTGAATTTCGATCCGTTCCGGACTTGGAGCGGGACTGGATCGGCAGCGCGACAGCAAGCTAATCCTGCTCCTGCTGATCACGATAGGATGAGTGTGCGCCGTCAGGCAGCACATCCATCCATGCACCGACCCCAATCCCAGCCCGCACCCATCTCTCACGGCACCGCGATTCTCATCATCGCCCTGGTGGCGGCGGTGTGGGGATTCGGCTTTCCCATGACGCGCTTTGCCCTCGACGGAGGCATCTCCGTCGCCGCGCTAATGAGCGCGCGCTTCGTGCTGGCCGGCGTGCTGATGTTCATCATCATTCGTGCCAGGCGGGTTCCCATCGTCCGGCGCGGCGTGATCGACGGCATTTGGCTGGGGCTGGTGCTGGCTGTCATTTTCTGGTCGCAAACCGACGGCATGCGCTTCACCACCACCGCTAAGTCCGGCTTCATTACCGGGCTGTACGTTCTGTTCACGCCGCTGATCGCGGTGGTCATTGGCCAGCGTATCAGGCTCACGTCGGCCATGGGAGCGATCATCGCAACCTTCGGCCTTTACCTGCTGGTTCATCTGCCCGGCGGGTGGTGGACGGGCTGGAATCGCGGCGACATCGAAACCCTGCTCTGCGCCATCCTGTGCGCCGTACATATCATCATGATGGGCGCCTTTACCCGGCGATCCAACGCCTGGCTGCTGGCCGGATCGCAGGTCATCGTCTGCGGTGTGGTGTCGCTGGCACTGACCGCATGTCTGCCGGGGAGCCAGGGCTTCCACAACCTGGCGCAAACCCTCACAAGCGGAACTGTGCTGGGATCGGCGATCTACCTGGCGCTGTTCTCCACCGTGTTCGCCTTCTGGGGACAGGCGCTGGCCCAGACTCAACTCGGTCCAGCTGAGGCCGCGGTGCTTTTCTGCATCGAGCCGGTGACGGCGGCGATTTTGAGTGTCTTCTGGCTGAAGGAGCCGATGAGCGCACGGCAGGTCTTAGGTGGCGGCCTGATCGTCGTTGCCATGATCGTGGCCGAGGCGCTGCCCTACATGTTCCGCGCCATCACCGTGCCGGATACACGGCCGTGAAAAAGGCCGCTCTTCGCTCTGCTCTTTGCCTTTCGCCAAGCCTCCTGTTCGGACCGCTGGCTGCGACTTTTGAAGTCACCAGATGCGCCGCACTCCATAGGAATCAAGAACCGGATCGGCGCTGACGATGGGGCAGTTTAAGGCTTGCGCTTGCGCCACTAGCATGCGATCGAAGGGATCACCGTGGTGGCGGGGTAACATGCCTGCGCGCAGTGCATGGTCCATAGAAATGGCCAGGCGGTGAAAGCCTGCTTCGAACAACCAGCGTGGCAGATTGGCCGTGAGTTCGCCTGCATCGAGCCTGCCGAGGTTGACCTTGATCGCCAACTCCCACGCCACCGCGGCTGAGACATACACGCGATTTTGCGCACTGCCTAACGCGTCACGGGCCGGGCCGGAAAGCTGAGCGCTGCGAGAGAACCACCAGAGCACCGCATGACTGTCGATAAGGAGATTCATTCGAAGCCGAGCTCACACAATTCCTCATCTGTCAGCGGAGCGAAGGCGTCGTCCGTCCACGAAAACTGGCCCTCGAAGCGACCTGGAACTCGTTCACGCATGGCATCACCGACCGGCACCAGCTTCACCACCGGCTTTTTTCCGCGCGCGATGATCACCTCTTCGCCTTCGCAAGCCTTCTGAATGAGCCGCGACAGGTTCGTCTTGGCTTCGTGGACGGTGTGGTACTTCATGTTAGCTAAGTTAATTAGCCGCCGGTTCTGCTGTCAAGCGCGCTCATCCCGAACGCGACTTACGCGGGCAAGCAGGAACTCCGCGCGTTGCTTAACATTCACGCGAGCCAGCTCCACTAACTCATATCCGCACTGCCGGTAAACTTGCACCATCCGTTCGTAAACCTTCACCGCATCGGCGAAAGTCTCCTTGCGCTCCTCGTCCGTGGAATAAATCTCTTGCCACGGAGGCGCGACAAAGACCGTCGAGTTGTAACGGTAGCTCTCGCAGGCCGACCGGATCTTAGCGACCGCATCTAGATCGATGATTTGTGCGTAGCACAACACGTCGGGAATGCCGCGGTCCAGAAACGTGAGGCGGTGGGCGGGTGTGTGCCGCCGGTAACAAGCAATCGAACGCGCCAACATCAGTTCCGTGTAACGGACCGTGTCTGCCCAGGGCAGCGCGTCTCCGTTGGCCGCCACCTGTTCACGAATGATTTCCCGGGCCATCTCGGGCACGCAGCAGAATCCTCTTCGCTCCAGTTCCCGCAGCAAAGTGGTTTTGCCGGCGCCCGGCCCGCCGGTGATGACAACGAGATTGGGGTTGAGGACGGGAGTTTGGATCGTCACGCTATTTTCCGATGCAGAACGAACTAAAGATCAGGTTCAAGATGTCGTCGGCGGTGGTGGCGCCGGTGATGTCGTCCAGCGGGTGCAGTGCGCTATAGAGGTCGAGCAGGACCATTTCGTGAGGCGTTTTTCGCGGGACCGCCGCGGCCGCCTCGTCGAGTGCGCCGATCGCCTCCTCCACCAGCTTCTGCTGGCGAACGTTGGTGAGCAAGGCGCTTTCTTGTTGCGCACCGCCGTCGCCGCCAACCAATTGCAGAATCTTGTTCCGAAGTTCCGCGATACCTTCGCCGGTGAGCGCCGACGTTTGGGCCCAGTCGGGCAGCCGGATCGGAGGATGGTTGTCACCGGGCCGCGGAAATCGAATTCCGGCGACGCGACCTGGCAGGAGATCGATTTTGTTGACGACAACCAGCCTGGCGCGGCCTTCGGTCTTGCCGAGTAAATCGGCGAAGTCCGAAAGGTCGGGATCATTCGCCGAGGGATCGAGCACAATCAGTGCCAGGTCGGCTTCGGCCAGTGCCTCCATGGATTTGCGGACGCCAATGCTCTCGGCTTCATCCGTAGCCGCGCGGATGCCGGCGGTATCGACCAGCCTCACCGGAATGCCGCCAATGGAGACGGTCTCGCTCACCAGGTCGCGCGTGGTGCCGGGAGTCGCGGTGACGATCGCGCGCTCGTGCTCGACCAGCCGGTTAAAGAGACTTGATTTGCCGACGTTGGGCGGGCCAACGATAGCCAACGTCAATCCTTCATGCACAACTTTTCCGAACGCGAAGCTGGCGAGCAGTTCTGACAGCGGCTCGCGAACGGCGGCAATGCGCGCCAGGATTTGCGCGTCGGGGATGACCGAGACATCATCCTCGGCAAAATCCACTCCGGCTTCCATGGTGGCGATCAGCTCCACCAGCTTCTGCTTGGTGAGCTGTAGGCGTTTGGAAAGTGCGCCTTCCAGTTGCCGCGCCGCAACTTGGGCCTGGTAGAGGGTTTGCGACTCGATAAGATCGCGCACCGCTTCAGCCTGGGTGAGGTCGATGCGTCCGTTGAGAAAGGCTCGCATGGTGAATTCGCCCGGCTCGGCCAGTCGGGCGCCGGCGTTGATTGCCATCTCGACCACATGCCGCAAGACTACCGGCGAACCGTGGCAGGAGATTTCGATTACGTCGTCAGTGGTGTAGGAGTGCGGCTTGGCGAAATAAGTGACCACCACTTCGTCGATCCGCTCGGCGGTCGCAGGATCGATCAGCTCGCCGAAGTGAGCGCGGCCCGCTTCGAAATCAAGGCCGTGGGCGAGCCGCAGCATAGGACACGCGATATTGCGAGCGTCGCTTCCCGACAGACGCACCACGCCGATGCCGCCGCGTCCCGGAGGCGTAGCGATGGCAACGATGGTGTCGTCAAGATGCATGTTAGGGATTGTAGCGGGGCGGGAAGACTGTTCACCACGGAGGCACGGAGTTTTAATAGGACGCTGGACGTTGCCCCTGCCTGCCATTCGCATTTCGTCCTTCAAGCTGGTTGCGGCTATAGAGGTCCGGCGACTGCGCTCCCTCGGTCGCTTCGCTCAGGATGACACTCGATTTTCTTAGCGAATACCGAATCGCCGATGGTGACAGCGAAAGAGCGAATGGTGAAAAGCGGCCCTCAATCCATCAGAGGAAACCAGAGATCGGAACACAAAGAAAAGATTTCTCCGTGTTCTCCGTGCCTCCGTGGTGAACGCTTCTTATCTCCGTCGCGAAATCGACGCCGCGGGCGGCTTGCCTGTGTAGTCCTTGGGATAGACCACGACGTGGCGCTGGGCGGCTTCGCCGTCGCTCTCGGTGCGAAGGTCGTCGAGATCGCGCATGGCCAGATGCAGGATGCGGCGCTCGCGCGACGACATGGGCGCAAAGGCATACGGTATGCCTGTCTTGCGGACGCGTTCGGCGGCGACGTCGGTGGCCAGGCGAAGCTCCTGCAAACGGGCGGAGCGGAAATTTTGGCAATCGAAGCTGATCTTCTCGTGTTCGTTAGGCGCCAGCCGCAGCATTTCCGAGGCTATCTGCTCAAAGGCGCGCAGCAATTCCCCGCCATTCTCCAGGACCAACGGACTGTCCGCACCGGAGATTTCGACCAGAATTTCCGGACGCTCCCACTCGCGATCGGTGCCGACTTGCGGGTCGACGGTGATCTTGTACCGCAGGCGGAAATCGCCGGCGGTCAGAATGGCGTTCAGCAGCTCGCTGATCTTCTTGGCGGTGGCGATTTTGTCTGGTATGGGCATTACTTGGCCTTCTTGCGGGCGCGTTTCTCCGCTTCCTCGCGCATCTCGCGGCCCAGTGCGCTGCGATTCATAATGAACTGCTGACCGATGCCAATGAGGTTGCCCACCGTCCAGTACACGCTGAGGCCCGAGGGAAGGTTGAAGCTGAACCAGCCGATCATCAGCGGCATCATCAGCGTCATCATCTGCTGCTGTTTGGGGTCCATGCCCGAGGTGGGCGTCATCTTCTGCATCAGGTAAGTGCTGATGACGATCACCACCGGCATGATGAACAGCTTGTCCGGCGACGAAAGATCGTGCAGCCACAAAAACGGCGCCTGGCGCAGCTCGATGGCGCTTCCCAGCATGGTGTAAAACGCCCACAGAAACGGCATCTGGATCACCAGCGGCAGGCAGCCGCCGGCCGGGTTCACGCCTTCGCGCTTGTAAAGCTCGCCGATCTCGGCATTCATCTCCTGGCGCTTGGGATCGCGCATGGGATACTTCTTGTATCTCTCCTGGATGGCCTTCATCTGCGGCTGCAGCTTTTGCATCTTCAGCGCCGATCTCATGCTGAAAATGCGCAGCGGCAACAGCGCCAGGTTGATGATGACGGTCAGGATGATAATCGACACGCCCCAATTGCTGGCCATATGTTCGTGGGTCCACTTCAGCCACAGGAACAGCGGGCGCGCAATCAAGCTGAAGAAACCGAAGTCCACCGTGCCCCGCAGATCGGGGCCGTCCATCTGTCCCGGCGCGGTGTTGGAACGTATCGACTCCAGTACCTCCAACGCCTTCGGTCCCACGAACAAGCGCTCCCGGGTAACGCCGCTGGCGTCGCCCACGGCCGCGCCCAGCACCTCATAGTGGTTCACGTTATTCGGGTCCGGTTTCTTCGGGTCTTTGGGGACGGTAATCGCGTTGTGCAGCGTGACCATCGCGGCGGTGTCGGGATTGTCGGGCAGAAATATGGCGGCAAAGAACTGGTCTTGCGGACCGGCCCAGCTGAACGGTCCGCGCAGCGTATTGCCGCTGCTGACCTTCTTGGGCGCCAGCCGCTCCACCTTGCCGTCGGCCATGTACTCGATTTTTTCCGACGCGTACGAGGGCGCGGTGGTTTCGTCGCCCAGGGCCGCGGGCCACATGGGGTACGCCGGCACGGACTGGCCGTTCTGCGAGACCGCCGTCTCAATCGAAATGACGTAAGTGTCACCGAACTGGAAAGTCTTGTGGACGGTGGTAGCGCCGTTGGCGTACTCGAAGCTCAACTCTGCGGGAGCGGCGATGTTGCCGCTGGCGCTGGCGACGTACAACGCCGAGTTGATCTGGTTCCGCAAGTTTTCGTCATAGGTGTACAGGCTGAGCGGCAGTCCGAACTTGGCAGCGTCTTTGTTCACCAGGTCGAGCGGATGTCCGTCTTCGTCCTTGTACTTTTTCAGTACCCAGGACTTCACCTGCGCCCCGCGATTGGTAAAGGTGATCTTGTAAAACGGGTTCTCGACTACCGTTTCGACTTCGCTACTGGCGGCCTTCGAAACTGCCCCGCCCTTGGTCGCCTTGCCGCGAGCCGGACTTGAGACTTCGGCGGGAGCAGGCGTGGTTTCCGGCTGAACCGCAGCTTGGCTACTCTGGGTAGTCTCGGCCGGGCTCGCCTTGGAGGGTGGGGTGGGATTCTTTTTGAACAGGAAGATCTGGCTGATGATGATCAGCGCAAAGGTGACGGCGAACACCATCAGCATGCGCTTGTCGCCGCCGCCGCCTTCTTGTTGTGGATTGCGATATTCAGCCAAGTTTAGGTTCCGTTCAGCAGTCGATGTCCAGGGCGCCGGCGAACGACGATGCTTTACCCGAACAGGTCGGAAAGCAGATCTCTCGCGGGCTAAACTTCACCCCAACAAGCGCAAAGTCGGCGCTTGACGGGAACCCGGTTCGCCCGCTCGTGATGACAAACTACAAGGTGACGTTACGGCGCAGCTAAAGATGCGCCCCTTCAAAATGCTTCGGAACTGCTTTTTTTCGCAGCCTGTAGAAATTTGCAAAGAACAGGTTTCTCGCGAAAGCCTGCTGCGGCACAGGATCATATCCTGCCCGCGCCAAGGGATGACAACGCAGCAACCTTCCCACGGCCAGCCAGCTACCGCGCAACGCTCCATGGCGATGAATGGCATCCATGGCGTACTCCGAACACGTCGGCACGAAGCGGCAGGAATGCGGCAACATGGGCGATAGCAGTCGCTTATACATCCGCAGCACGAATTGCAGCACCAACTTCATTTCGCTTCCGCTACTCGCGCCCGTTGTGCGGCCAAGCGCAAGTCACGGGCTACTTCGTCCCTCAGTGCGGCGAAAGGCAAGGTCAGAACGCTCTTTCGCGGATTGAACACAACGTCCACCGGTACCTCACAGGCTTGCGGGGAAAGCCGTACCGCTTCGCGCATCCGGCGGCGGATGCGATTGCGCTCCACCGAATCGCCCAGCACTTTACCGACGGTGAATCCCACTCGCGGGCCGCCGACTGGCACATCTTGCGCCGGGCCGCGTCGCAGGAAAAAAACGGTCATATTGCCGGTGAACTGGCGGCGGCCGCCCTGATACACCCGTTGGAAGTCCGCATGCTTCAGCAAATGCTTCGACTTCGGAAACTTGCCGCTGGCGGCGGAGACGTTACCAGACATTCAGCGCTCGCTGGACCGGGGATTTTCGTTGTAGCCGCGGCCCCAGTCCTGCGACGACCCCTGCAATTTCCATTCGGAAAGGCTGCGACGACGCAGAAATATCGGTACAGTCGGGTTAATCGCGGAAGCCCGGGCTCACGGACACGCGCTTGCGTCCCTTGGCGCGCCGGCGCGACAGCACCGCACGGCCGCTCTTGGTCTTCATGCGAGAACGAAATCCGTGCGTCTTGGAGCGACGGCGACGGTTGGGTTGGAATGTGCGCTTGGGCATTCGAAAACTGCGCTCCTCACTGACAAAGAATGGAATAGGGCAAACTCAAAGTATATCGGCCAATGCACCAGGCTGGCAACCTGAGGGCGGGATGGCCTCAACCCTCCGTAACGGTCCATACCGCATTTTGCGCCGCCAGACACCTGGGCAGACCGCTTCGCGCCGCCGCGCCGAAGCTGCGCATCCTTGTCCAAACTGACCCACTACCCGCCGGGCGGCGGCGACAGCATTGAGGGCGGTGGTGATAAGATCGAGCGCTCCGGCAATGGGCAGTTGCGACCCATGGGCTGCCGCTTTCCCATCCGTCGCAGGACCTTGTGAGATACGACTCTGCCCAGTTGCCGCTGGTTGTCGATTTGATCGGCACCTTTGTCTTTGCGGTCGAGGGTGCGACGGCCGCCATCGAAGGCGATCTCGACTTACTGGGCCTGATGGTGCTGGCGTTTGCGACCGCCCTGGCCGGCATGCGTTGGGGATTGCCTCCAACGTCAATGACCATCACCGGCGCGATTGCATGTTTTGTCTTACGAGTGGCTGCCGTGTACCGACACTGGAACCTTCCACGCGTGCTTCACTAAGCGAAAACTTCTTGCAAGTGCGTGAAGGCCTGCTCTAGCTAATCGCATGACGACCTCTTACAACCAGATTGCCGGACAAAGCCTGGAACGCCTCGCTGCCCTCAGCGATGGCATCTTCGCGGTCGCCATGACCTTGCTTGTGCTGGACCTTCGCGCCCCCGCGGCTGCGGCCATCCACAACGAGCACGATCTCTGGCGCGCCCTGGTGGCGCTCTCGCCGCGGCTGCTCATGTATATGATGAGCTTCATGACCCTGGGCATCTTCTGGGTCGGCCAGCAAACGCAGCTCAATCACCTTGTCCGCTCCGATCGCAGCCTCTCCTGGATCCACCTGGCGTTCCTATTCGTGGTCTCGATCACCCCCTTTTCGACAGCGTTCTTGGCCGAGTTCATCCAGTACCGGCCCGCCCTGCTTGTCTATTGGCTGAACATTTTGTTATTGGGGACCACCCTTTATTTCAGTTGGGTTTGCGCCATGGGAACCAGGCTGGTCAAGCCCGACCTGCCGCCGGAGATTGCTATCGCCATCAAGCGCCGCATCGTAATCGGCCAGTCGTTCTATGCGTTCGGCGCATTGCTGTGTATCTTCCTCAACACCTACTGGAGCATCGGCTTCATCGTCCTGGTGCAACTGTATTACGCCATAGCACCGCGCATTCCCGGACGTTCACGCGCTTGAGGACGGCGGGCGAAGGGGACTGTTGCAGCCTATACAGCGGGGTCACTGATCGGCGATAGACAATCGATGTGCAGTGGTTATGGGTGAGGACGAATCATGAGAAAGACATACGGGTTGATCGGAATACTCCTTATTGCTGGAGCTTGGCTCTCGGCGCAGGCTCAGAACGTTCCTGACTCGCAGGCTTGCGAGGGAAGCACGGTCGACAATCAAGGCGCGGACTTCGCGCAGAAGTCCAGGGCGTTCCTCGCTGCGCTACAGACGGCGATCCATGATGGCGACAAGACGAAAGTCGCCTCCATGGTTTCGTACCCCGTGATGGTGATTCACGGCGGCCAGAAAACGCGGGTCAAAACCAAGTCGCAGCTTATCGCCGAATACGGCAGCATCTTTGACGCTCACGTCCTGCAGGCGATTGCGCAGCAGACGGCCAAGTGCCTGTTCGGCAACTACCAGGGAGCGATGATCGGAAATGGCGAGGTCTGGTTCAGCCCACAGCAGGACGGGGCGATGAAGATCATCACCGTGAATCCCACCGCTGGCAGGCAGTAACTGGCTGCAACCCTCGCATGGAAAACGCGCTCCGCAGGTGGCGCTGACTTCGTCCGCTTGCTATGCTTTTTCGTTCGTTAGGAGTTTTAGACCAGCCATATGCGTAATCTGGTTTTGACTTTTGTTGCTTGCCTCATTATTTCCCTGCTGACGGTCGCGCAAACCACCCGTCATCCCCTCAGCTTCGAGGATGCTGCCACGCTGCGCCACGCCGACGCCATTGCGGTTTCGCCGGACGGCAAAACCCTGCTTTACCGGGTACGATTCGGCGGCGCCAAAGGCCCTGACACTACCGAATGGAAATTGATGCCGGTCACCGGCGGCGAATCCCGCCCGCTCGCCCTTCCGGAAAAGTTCACTCCCGCCGGATTCACGCGTGACGGCGCCGCGCTCTACGGAATGTATGAGGTCGGCAAGATGGCCCAGCTAGCCACCATACAGTTTGCATCTGCCAACACGCCTGCCGCTGCCGGAGCCATGCCGGTTCCTCAGACGGCCCTTCCTAGAGGCATTCATTCCGCCTTGATCTCGCCCGACGGCTCGCACTATGCACTCCTGGCCGATCCGCGCCTCCCCGATCCCCTGGAGGATGTACACACCGTCATCGAGGCCGAGGCCACCAGCTTATACGTGATCAACGCCGATGGTTCCGCCGGCGCCTGGTGGTGTCCTACATTGCGGGATATAGCCGACCTTGCCTGGTCGCGCGACGGAGCTTCTCTCGCCATACTGTCGCAAACGCCGAAGATCGGCTTTCACTATGTCCAGTCCTTCATTGACGTTTGCAATGCCACGGGTCCTCGCCACGTTGCGACCATCGATAACGCCGCCAGCAATGTCGCGTTTGTAAACAACGGAAAGGAGCTGGCGTTCCTCAGTACGACCTCGCCGGTATTGACTCCAGACCATGTCTGGACGGTCAGCATTGCCGGCGGCAGCCCCGTAGATCGCACGCCCGTACTGCAGGCCAGCGCGATTCACTTGTCCTCCGATGCTGATGGGAACGTTTGGGTGACGATTGCGCGCGGCGTGCAGGCGGAAGTCGATGCGTTCCAGAACCACGGTCTCGTCCCCACTTACACCTGGCCCGATGGGACCATTGAAGAAGGCCCGGTATCGCCGCAGATAGCCTCTGCGCCGAACGTTAGAGGCTTCACCGTGGGCGATCCGCAACACGCTTCCAATGTCGCGGTCGCCAACGGCAATACCCTGCAGCGGGTGACCACCGAAGGCGACGATCAGCTGGCGAAAATTGCGCTCGGTGCCGTTCGCGCCGTCCACTGGACGAGCCAGGAAGGCATTGCGCTGGAAGGCATCGTTACGCTTCCCGCGGATTACCGCACCGATCGGCGCTATCCGTTTATGGTGCTCCCGCATGGCGGACCAGAGTCGAATGACCTGCTGCAGTTCAGCATGTTCCCCCGGCTGTTTGCCGGCATAGGTTATGTTGTGCTGCAGCCGGAATATCGCGGCTCGACCGGATATGGCACCGACTTCATGAGTGCCATCTACCAGCATTTCGGCGATCGCGCCTATCGCGACGTCGACAGTGCCACCGACTTTGCCATCGCCCAGAGCTGGGCCGACCCCGGTCGCCTGACCATGTTCGGCTGGAGCGCAGGCGGTTTCATGACCGCCTGGTCGGTCACGCAGACGCATCGTTATCGGGCCGCTATCGAGGGCGCTGGAATCACCGACTGGCTTAGCTTCCTGTGGACCAGCGATGTGCAACAGATCGACTACGACACTCGCTGGCCCGATAAAGATCCTGACGCGTTTCTGATGTTCTCCGCCGTCATGCATTCGGAGGGTGTGGTGACGCCGCTGCTGATTCTGCATGGCGCCGCCGACCAGCGTGTCCCCGCCTATCAGGGACGAGAGCTGTTTGAAGTGCTGGCTGCGCGCGGCAAGACGACCCGCATGGTAACCTATCCTGGTTCGCCACACTTTCCCACAGTGTGGGAGCAGCGCCAGGACGTGTTCCGCGAAATTGCCGCCTGGCTGGCGCGGTATAACCCATGAGAAAAAACGGCGAGCAATCGGTGTTTTTCTGGCCAAGAGTCGCCCCGAGTGAAAGAGCCTTGACTGAGAGAACCATTAAGGGCGAGGTTTCACCTCTAGCAACTATTTCAATCGCCGCTGCGAGTTATGCTAGTTCAACTCGTCTTCCCATCAGCCTAACGTGAAGATGTATTACTAGCTTTCCACGGCGCCCAAGGCGTGGATGGATTGCAGATCGTATTCAATAGGGAAGGCAAACTTATGAAGAAACGTTGGGCTCGATTTCTCCCCGCATTAATTGTTCTATTGTTCGTTAGCGTCGCCGCCCAGGCGCAGACCGATCCGCTGCCCGCGTGGAACGATGGGCCGGCCAAGCAGGCGATCCTGACCTTCGTTCACGTCACCACCGACCAGTCGAATCCGAATTATGTTTTACCCGCAGACCGTTTCGCTGCCTTCGATCAGGACGGCACAACCTGGGTCGAGCACCCCATGTACACCCAGGTGGTGTTCACCTTTCAGCAAGTCATTGTTCTGGCGCCGCAGCATCCGGAGTGGAAGACTACTGAGCCTTTCAAGAGCGTGATCGCCGGCGACAAGGCAGCGATGGCGAAGTTCACCGAGCATGACCTGTTAGCCATCTTTGCCGCTACCCAAACCGGGATGTCAGTGGAGGCGTTCCAGACGACGGCGAAGGACTGGCTGGCCAAGGCTAAAGACCCGCGCTGGCAACGATACTACACAGAACTCGTCTACCAGCCGATGGTAGAGGTGATGCAGTACCTGCGCGCCAATGGCTACCGGACCTACATTGTGACCGGCGGCGGCCAGGACTTTGTGCGCGTGTATTCGGAACAGGTATATGGCATCCCGCCAGAACAGGTAATTGGCTCGGCGATCGAGACCCAATACACTTACAACCAGCAGGGCCAGGGAGTCCTGATACGTCCGCCGAAGCTATTGCTGAACAATAATTTTTCGGGCAAGCCGGAAGATATCTATCTATTCATCGGGCGGCATCCCAAAGCTGGGTTTGGCAACTCGACCGGCGATCAGCAGATGCTGGAGTACACCCAGGCGGGCGGTGGAGCGTCGCTGGAAATGCTGGTGCTGCACGACGACGCGCAGCGCGAATATGGTTACGGTCCTGCTCAGGGGCTGCCTGCGACTAAGGTAGGTACGTTCACCCAGGCGCTTTATGACGAAGCCAAATCAAGGGGTTGGACCGTGATCAGTATGAAGAACGACTGGAAGCAAATTTTCGCTTTTGGGAAATAGTCGCCTGAACTGCTAAGGAAACTCTGATTAAGTCCGGCTTCTCGAAGGGGACGGCCTTCAGGCCGTCCGTAAGCACCCTAAAATCAATGCGGCTTCAGCCGCTGAGGGAATTGCTGTGACTTAATCAGAGTCTCCCTAAAGCCTCCCAGCGATCTGCAAGTTGCGCGCTAATGACCGTTCTGCGTGCCGGCTGCTTCTCTGCCCAAAGTGTATAGAATGAAAGCGGAGGGTCGTGCGGAACCATGAGAAGCTGGTCAATTCCGGCGGGACGTTTGTTCGGAGTGGACATCCGCATCCACCTCACGTTCCTGTTTCTGCTGGCATTTGTGTGGTTCACGCAATCGGTAGCCATGGGAACGAGCGGCGCCATGCGCGGAGTGGCGCTGGTGCTGATCATCTTTGCCTGCGTGGTGCTGCATGAACTGGGGCATGCACTGGTCGCCCGCCGCAGCGGAGTAACGGTGCGCTCCATCATCCTGTTACCCATCGGCGGCGTGACCCTGATGGAAGACATGGGCCAGCACAATGCCGATCCCGCGCGCGACATCCGCATCGCCGTTGCCGGTCCTCTGGTGAATCTGGCAATCGCCGCCGTGTCGGGTGTCTTCATCCTGCTGTTTCTGCCTCAGGTCAAGCTCTGGGCACACCCCTTTGTCCACGCCGGCAATCTGCCCCGTGCCTTGTTTTGGGGCAATGTGTTTCTCGGAGGCTTCAATCTGCTGCCCGCTTATCCCATGGACGGCGGGCGCATCTTGCGGGCGGTCCTGGCCGAGCGCATGGACTACGTTCGCGCCACGCGACGGGCCGTCACCATTGGCCAGGCCTTCGCCATGCTGTTCATCTTTCTCGGGGTGTGGAACACCTGGCTCATGCTGATTGGCTTCTTCCTGTTCGTTGGCGCGCAACTGGAAGACCGGTCCGTGGTTTTCCAGTCGGTGCTGGAAAGCGTACGCATGGAAGACGTCATGCTCACCGGCTTCTCCACCTTATCGCCTGCCGATACGTTGGAGGACGCGCTGCACAAGGCGGTACACACCTTGCAAGACGACTTTCCCGTGGTGCGTGGCAGCGACATGGTGGGCGTCATCAGCAAACAACGCATCGTGGAGTCGCTGCGCGTGGGCGGCAATGGCTACGTGCAGTCGGCCATGGTGCGGGCCTTCGACATTGCCCAGCGCACCGACTCCCTGGGCTCTGCTTTTCGCAAGCTAGGCGGCCGAGGTCTGAACATGATTCCCGTGGTCGATCAACAGCGGCTGGTGGGAATCGTCACCATGCAAAACCTGATGCACAGCATGGCACTCCTAGCGGAGTCGCGAAGATTGCGGAAGCAGCAGGAAAGCGGATAAGCTCTCGCTGCCTAACCAAAGCGTGGGAAAGTCGTTTCCTCAAAACAAACACCTCCCCTATCTTGGTAAACGCGTTTGAGGGCAATCGTCATGCGGGGTGTATTCTAACTCTGACGGAGGCCCGACTGTCGGCCTTAACGAATCCAGATGCAGAAATCTTGGAAGCAACGTTGAAAGCGAAGCCCGCGCGGTTTGTCCTCTTAGCTGCAATCGTCTTCGTCGTGATCGCCATTTTGGGCGCTTGCGACTCCGAGCCCCGCAAGACCGATGCCGAGCTGGGATTGAATGCGCAGCAGGCCACCGGGCGGCGGGTTTACGAAACGCGCTGCGCCGACTGCCACTACGCCTACAGCACTCACAATCTGCGCGGTCCCAGCCTGAATGGACTGTTCAAGAAGCCTTTCATGAAAAATGGCATGCCGGCAAACGACGAGCGTGTCTCCGATATCATCCTGCTCGGCCGGGCCAAGATGCCGGCGTTCCAACAAAAACTGACGCAGCAGCAGTTCGACGATCTGATGGCGTATTTGCACACGTTGTGAGAGAAGCCGCTCTTCGCTATTTCGCTATTCGCTCTTCGCTACAGGCTCTCAGCTTTTAGCCCTTAGCTTTCAGCAGCGTTTACGTTGGTGTCGTCTCATTGGTGTCCTGACTCTAGGACCCAACGGCTGAAGGCTAAGAGCTGACTTTCCGCGAACGGCGAATAGCGAAAAGCGTCTTCCCGACGCGATACAATATCTATATCAGCATGGCAACTGCTCCTGAACTGATCCAGATTGACATTGGCTCGCGCCGCCCGGTCTCAAAACCTGACTGGCTTAAGGCGCGCGCGCCCTTGGGCGAGAATTATCACAACCTGAAAACTCTAGCGCGCGAACTGGGCCTGCACACGGTTTGCGAGTCGGCGCACTGCCCCAACATCGGCGAGTGCTGGAACCATCGCACCGCGACCTTCATGCTGCTGGGCAATCTGTGCACCCGGCGTTGCGGCTTTTGCGCCGTGCCCAAAGGCCGTCCGCAGCCCATCGATTTTGCAGAGCCGCGCCGCGTGGCGGAAGCCGTGGAGAAGCTGGCGCTGAAGTTCGCGGTCGTGACCAGCGTCAATCGCGACGACGACAATGTCGGCGGCGCGCGCGTCTTCGCCGACACTATCAAGGAAATTCGCCTGCGCGTCCCCGAATGCCGCGTCGAAGTGTTGATTCCCGATTTCCAAGGTCTGGAAGAGCCACTGCGCATCGTGATGGATGCCAAGCCCGACATCCTGAACCACAACACGGAAACCGTGCCGCGGCTCTATCGCGTTGCCCGCTCAGGGGCGCGCTACGAGCGCACGCTGCGGTTGCTGGAACGGGCCAAGGAGATGAATCCGGCGATCCCGACTAAGACCGGTGTGATGGTTGGGCTGGGTGAAAGCACGGACGAGTTGCTCGAAGTATTTCGCGATCTGGCGGCCCGCAAGGTTGATATCCTAACCATCGGCCAATATCTGCGGCCGTCGAAAGACCACCTGCCGGTGGCGCGGCTCTACCCGCCTGACGAGTTCCGCTTCCTGAAAGAAGAATCGCTAAAGATGGGCTTCCGTCACGTGGAATCCGGTCCGCTGGTGCGGTCGAGCTATCACGCGCACGAGCAAGCAGACGCGGGCGCACGGGTCGTGTAGCTTCGGCGGATCGGACTTATCCGGAATTAGTGATTAGAGCAGCTTTCGGAATTGCACGATCGAGAGCCCAGCATCGCGCATGATGCCGCCCCCTTCTTTGCCTGTCCTGGCGGGCGGTTCTCACTGTCCTTATGTAATACTTATATTCTCGGGTGGTACTCACTTGTATCATGTCATACTGACGCATACAATGTCTTACTATGAGCAATACAGAATACTCCGCTGTAAATGCCAAGGGACAAATCGTCATTCCCGCTGACATTCGAGATCGTTTCGACATCAAGCAAGGCACGCGAATCGCCTTTGTCGAAGAGCAAGGACGCCTGTTCATACAGCCGGTTACCGATGCTTTCATCGAGAGTATGCGAGGGAGCCTCACCAAGTGGAGTATGCCGGCAAAGCTGGAACGCGACCCGGACCGGGAGCTTTCATGAAGGGACATGTGCTGGATGCGAATGCCCTCTACCGTTTCTTAATGAATCAGCCCGGCGCGGACATTGTCGAGGCCTTGTTCAAGCGCGCGCGCGATTCCAAGACCACACTGTTGATTTCGGTGATCAATTGGGGAGAGGTCTATTACAACATCGCCAGAAAGCGGGGTTTCGAGGTAGCGCGGGGGTTCATGGCGCAGGTTAGCCTCTTGCCGTTGAACATAATCAGTGCAGACGAGCCGATCACGGAGGCAGCAGCCCAACTAAAGGCTGGGTACGGACTGCCCTATGCAGATTGCTTCGCCGCGGCCATTACGGGGAAAACCAATATTTTGCTCACTGCGGATGTAAAGGATTTCAAGAAGATTTCCTGGCTGCAGCTCCTGCCCCTGCCGCAGCACAAGCCTTAAATCGAAAGCGCCGGAGCCTTCTACCGTCTGGGGTGCGTTTCACGCCTACTCGTTCGTGACAAAGCTTTTTATCCGGCGCAGCAGCGATTCCGGCGCCTGCACTTCCAGTTCGACGTAGCCATCGCGATACTCGCGCGACAGGACAACCGACTTCGCATCGAGCGTGGCCAGCGCCTTGCCTTCCGACTGCGGTACCCGCAGGCGCACCGTCCGCACCGGATCCTCGGCGATTTTAGCGTCGATCAGCGCTAGTAGCTTGTCGAGGCCCGTCCCTTTCACGGCGGAGACGTGGATTACGCTGTCGGTATCGCACAGACTCTCACTCTTCTTCTCCGGCAGCAAATCCACCTTATTCATCACGTAAATCCGGGGCTTGTCCTGCGACTCCAGTTCGCGCAAGACTTCCTCAACCTGCGCCTGCTGCTCGGCTGCGGTGGGGCTGGTAACGTCGGAAACGTGGAGCAGCAGAGAGGCCCGCTGCACCTCTTCCAGGGTGGCGCGGAAAGCCGAGACCAGGGTATGCGGCAGGTTCCGGATGAATCCCACAGTGTCAGAGAGAAGCACCTGGCGCTTGGAAGGAAGTACCACCTGCCGCAATGTGGGATCGAGCGTGGCAAACATGCGTGCGCTCTCCAGTACGCCGGCCTTGGTCAGGGCATTGAACAGTGTCGATTTGCCGGCGTTGGTATAGCCGACCAAGGCAATCGTGGCGATGGGCACGGATTCGCGGCGCTGGCGCTGCTGACTGCGAATGCGGCGGACATTGTCCAGTTGTTCTTTAACGTGGCGAATGCGGCGATAGATTTTGCGGCGATCGGTTTCCAGCTGGGTCTCGCCGGGACCACGCGTTCCGATGCCGCCCCCGAGCTGCGACATTTGAACGCCGCGTCCAGCCAGCCGCGGCAGCAGGTACTGCAGTTGCGCCAGCTCAACCTGTAGCTGTCCCTCACGGGGGCGGGCGTGCCGGGCAAAGATGTCGAGGATGAGCTGGGTACGGTCAAGAACGCGTACCTCGAGTTCACGCTCCAAGTTGCGCTGCTGCGATGGAGTCAACTCATGATCGAAGATGACGAGGTCCGGCGCAGTGGAAGCCACCGCGCCTTTGAGCTCCTCCAGCTTGCCGCTGCCGATCAGGGTGGCCGGATCGGGCTTCTGGCGGCGCTGCAGGATTTCGCCGGCAATGCCGGCTCCGGCGCTGGAGATGAGGTCTCGCAGCTCGGCCATGGATTCTTCCGCCGAGAACTCACGGCGCTCGTCGTCCAAGGCGGGCAGAGTAGCCGCAGACGCGACCTCGCGTGCCATGCGAGCGGCGCGTGGGACCTTTCCCGGCAGCTTTTGTCGTGAGCGAGAAGACGAGGATTCCTTCGCTCTTGAGGAGTCAACCGCGGAGGACCGCGCCTTGTCCCGCTTGCCCGGCGGGCGGAAGAGGAACTCCACTCCTACTAGAAAAGCGCGTTCCGGCTGGCTCCGGCCGGTTTGCCAGGAGCGGTCACTGTTTCTCGATAGCGTTCCATCCGCGCGGGAAATAGGCTAGTCCTCGGATGTCGTACTTGTTGTGACCCCGCTCGGAGCCACCGTTTCAACTACTGCTCGCGGTTCGACCTGCCGCTCAAGATGCGGAGAGCGCGCCATGACAACGGTGGAAATAGCGTGCTTGAAGATCAACTGCTCCTGGTTGTTGGTGTCCAATACCACAGAATATTTGTCGAACGAGCGTATCCTGCCCGTCAGCTTGACCCCGCTGAGCAGGTAAATCGTAATTACACATTTGTCTTTGCGGGCTGTATTCAAGAATGAATCTTGGATGTTCTGTGCCGGTTTGCTGTCCATGGGTCCCTCTCAGGCAATCTGCCAACAAAAACAGCGTAGCCCCAGAGTTCGCGGCCCCACACGATCTCGGGTCTGTAGACATGAGACATAGCCATCCACATCCAAATGGTCGAAACGCCAACCTCACCCTAGACAGATTGTAAGCCAATTCACGATAAGACGCCGGACCTACTGATTTCAAGAAAAGCAAGCACCTATCGCTACGTGATGTAAAATTCGCCCACCCGCTAGAATGCGGGACCTGCGCCGGGATATTCCGGCAGCCGCATCCGGGAGGACCAAAATGCCTGCTACTCTGCTGCCGCTTTTTGCCGCGCCACAAATCGATTTGCCCGGAGGCGAACCGGCTGCTCTGATCGTTCTCCGCTGGATCCACCTCACGGCCGGCATCATCTGGGTGGGACTGCTCTATTTTTTCAACTTGGTCAACACCCCGTTCCTGCAGGAGTTGGATGCCAAACAGCGGAGCATCGTAGTACCAAAATTGATGCCGCGGGCGCTGTGGTGGTTCCGCTGGAGTTCGGTTGTGACCGTGTTGGTTGGCGTCGCCTACTGGAGCCACATCGTCGCCATCGACGCTCGCAATGCAATCGCCATGGGACAATCCGCCTCGGTTGGGGGTATGGTGGGCAGTTTCTTTGTGATCTGGACCCTGGCGTTTGCGATCGAGATGGGAGTGCTCGTGTCTCCGGCGGAGATCCTGAGGAAGGCGCCAGTGCTGGGGATTATCGTCGCCGTCGTGGTGATCGCGGCGGCGTACGTTTTCCTAAGCATCAACCAGCGAGGGTGGGAGAGCAATCGCGCGTTGTCGATTGGCATTGGCGGCGGGCTGGGCTGGTTCATGATGCTGAGCGTGTGGGGCGTCGTCTGGCGGATGCAGAAGAAGATAATTCGCTGGACCGAAGCAAGCGTAACCAAGGGCACGGCCATGCCGCCGGAGGCTGCCAAAGTCGCGCGACTGTCGCTGCTTTGTTCGCGGGTGAACTTCTGGCTATCGTTCCCCATGCTCTTCTTCATGGGCGCCGCCAGTCACTACATCATGTTTGCCGGGCGCTAGGAGTTTTGCTGCGGCGTTTGTTGGAGTGGGAGCAGTTCGGGTAGAGCCGGCCTTCCAGGCCGGCGTCCATGGTGTCATCGATAGAACGTCGGGGCTTGCGCTCATCGTGATGAGGGCGAACCCTGACGAATTTTATGGCTCGCAGAGAACGCGGCGCTGAAGCGCCCCACTACCCCTCCCGTCGGATACACTAATCTTGAAATCGATCTAGACTCCATACTGGACATGCCATTCGACTCAGTAGGAAATTCCGCCAATCCGACTTCCGCCGCGCAACCCGGACCCGTCCCCATGCTCGATCTCAGGCGGCAATACGAAAGCATCAAGGACGAAGTGAACGCCGCCGTCGAACGCGTGCTGACAACACAGCATTTCATCGGCGGGCTGGAGCTGGACGGATTCGAGCGCGAATCCGCCGAGTACCTGGGCGCGCGCGCCAGTGTAGGCTGCGCCTCCGGGACCGACGCGCTGTGGCTGGCGCTGCAGGCATGTGGAGTCGATGCGGGCAGCACCGTCATCACGACGCCGTTCAGCTTCTTCGCATCGGTTAGCTCGATCGTGCGCTGCGGGGCAACTCCCGTGCTGGCGGATGTCGATCCTGGAACCCTGAATCTCGATCCGGCAAAAGTAGAGAATGCGCTGCGGCGGGCCCGCGGACAGGTCCGCGCGGTGATGCCCGTACACCTGTATGGACAGTGCGCCGACATGGACCGCTTCGGCCAGCTTGCCCAGAAATATAGTGTCGCCATCGTAGAAGATGCGGCGCAGGCGTTCGGCGCGGCCTGGCGAAAAAAGAAGGCCGGGACGTTAGGAGCGGCGGCGGGCTTCAGCTTCTATCCCACCAAGAACTTGAGCGCATGCGGTGACGGCGGATGCGTCACCACGAACGATGAGGAAGTGGCCGATCATGTCCGCCGATTGCGCAATCATGGCAGCCGGCGGCGCTATTACCACGAAGAGATTGGCTGGAACAGCCGGCTGGATGCCATGCAGGCCGCCGTGCTGCGGGTGAAGCTAAAGTATGTTGACGACTGGAACCAGCGGCGCCGCATCGTTGCCTGCCGCTATCACGGTCTGCTGAGTAGCGCCGGACTGGTACAGGCGGACTCGCAGACAGTCAATGCGCAAGCTCCTATCGCGTTGCTTTCGTCGCTACCCGACGCGCACCACATTTATCACCAGTTTGTGGTTCGGGCTTGGCGGCGAGATGAGTTGCGAAACTTCTTAACCGAGCGCGGGATTGGCAGCGAAGTTTACTACCCCGTTCCGCTGCATCTGCAACAGTGCTTTGCCTATCTGGGATACAAGTCAGGCGATCTGCCGGAATCGGAGCGCGCCGCCAAGGAAGTGTTGGCGCTCCCAATCTTTCCCGAGCTACGGGAGGATGAGCAACAGCGGGTAACGGCTGTGATCGCGGAGTTCTACAGCCGCTAGCGCGGTACGACCACAAAGTCTCCCAGAATCTCAGGGATGCTTGTGGTGGGGATGAGTGGGTGCCGGTTTCGGGTGCTGCGCCCGCCGCGCGCCAATCTCCTTCAGGCGGGCAGCCAGCGCGGCGTCGTGCTTCACCTTTTCCGCGGCTTCCTCTTGCGGCGAGAGCACGCGGCGGACGATCGGGCCGTTCAGCTTGTAAGTGACCTCGACGATCTGGCCATCGTCATTCATCTTGCGGATGGTGAAGGTCGGCAGGTCTCCTTCCTTGCCGAAATCCTGGTGTCCGACTTTCACCGGTAGGTAGCCTTCGAGATTATGCTCGCGATAGGCGGTTTCGTAGCGATGTTTGGCGCGATTCCGGGTGAAGATACGGATCTGGTTGTAATCCCACGCCAATCCGTCCTTAGGCTCGTTTAACAAAACCAGGTACTGCGGCTGCTGCTTGCCGTCTTCCTCCACGGTGTTGAGAACGAAGTAGCCTACGATCCGCTGGCCCTCGGCATACTGCGCAACGTCGAGCGGAATGTCCAGGTCAACCATGCGCAGCAACACCCATCCAACGTGCCCGGAGGAACTGCGCACCAGGTACCAGTCTTCCATGATGGGCTTGGCAGGCGGTTGCTGCTTGGCCGTGTTCGCGCTGGCCTTCGGCGCTGCCGGTGGAGCGGCAGGGGCGGTTGCGCGCTGCTGCGTTGCCGGCTGAGGCGGACCCGGCTTCTGCGAATTGCCCGCGTTCTTTGCGTTGGTTGAGGCTGGAGGCTTGGCTGCTGACGGAGCTTTGGGCGGATTCTTCTCGGCGGTGGCGCGCTTTATGATCTCGACCTTTTCGCCGTCTTTAAGCTGGTAAAGATGCTCGCCTTCACGCGAGGGGGTGACGTGCATGTTGAGCTCAGCACGAGTGGTCGCGTGAGCTTGCACAGGCGTATTCGCATCGTCTTGCGCGAGCTTCTGGAATCCGTCGTAAATCTCCTGCGGAACCAGGCTGCGCTCTTCGATCCAGCCTTCCTGACCGCCGTCGGTTCGCACGCGCAGGAAGCGCCGTTGCTTCTCCAGGATTTCAACTCGATCTCCGTTGTGCACCGTTCCCAGTTTGTTGTACATGGTGGCTACGCGATCGCGCAGGCTAGTTTCGGCGGCGGAGACGTACATGTACTCGTGATGGGTCAGCTGGTGGCGCTTGCAGCCGATGGTCAGCATCAGTGACGCCAGCGCGCCAGCCAGAAGAACTCGATGGAGATGGGGAGGGAAGAATTTCACCGGGACACAGAACACTATAAACCAGCGCGCGACTGGCTCATAGTCGCGGCCAGGAAATAGCCGTAACCATGAAGAGAACCACCGAGACACCAGAAGCACCGGGCCGCCGGGTTTTCTCCTTGGCTCCGTGCCTCGGTGGCGAAGCCTTTCTACTCTTCCACTTCAACTTCTTCGCCGCGCTCGGCCTTGGCGGCGGCAATGATCTTTTCCTGCTGTAGTGCGGGAACGAAATCGTAGTGATGCATTTCCATCGAAAAGGTGCCGCGACCCTGGGTCATGGAGGTGAGATCGGTGCCGTAAGTCAGCATCTCGGCCATGGGAACTTCAGCTTTCACGATGGTCTTGCCGCCCTTGTTGTCCATGCCCTGAATGCGCCCGCGCCGGCTGTTGAGGTCGCCCATGATGGTGCCGGCGAATTCGTCGGGGATGGTGATCTCGACAGTCATGACCGGCTCCAGCAGCGTGGGCTTGGCCTGCTCCATGGCCTTGCGGAAGGCGATGCGGCCGGCCGTCTTGAACGAAAGCTCGTTGGAGTCGACATCGTGATAGGAGCCATCGTAGAGGATGACCTTGAAGTCGACGACAGGGAAGCCGGCGAGAAATCCGCGCTGCGCCGCTTCCACAATGCCTTTCTCGACCGCGGGAATGTAGTTCTTGGGAATGGCGCCACCGAAGATTTCATTGGCGAACTCGAAGTTGCCGCCGCGCGCCAGCGGCTCCATCTTGATCTTGCAGTCGCCGAACTGGCCATGCCCGCCGCTCTGCTTCTTGTGCCGGCCTTGCACGTCGGCGCGGCCACGAATGGTTTCGCGATAGGGAACTTTCGGAGCTTTGAGGACTACCTCAGTGTGGTAGCGGTTTTTCAGTTTGGAGACGATGACTTCGATGTGCTGCTGGCCGGTCCCGGCGATGAGGAACTCTTTCGTTTGGGGATCGCGGAAGAAGCGCAACATGGCGTCCTCTTCCATCAGCTTGTGGATGCCGTTGCTCAGCTTGTCTTCGTCGGCCCGGGTCTTGGGTTCGATGGCGAAGGTGATTGCCGGCTCGGCAAAGGTGACCCCCGGATACTGGATGGGCGAGCCTTTGTCGCCGAGGGTATCGCCGGTTAACGTCTCTTTTAATTTTGCCACTGCGCCGATGTCGCCGGCGTGCAGTTCGTTGACCGGGATCGCGGTCTTGCCTTGCATGGTCGAAATGTGAGCGAACTTTTCGGCGCTGCCGCGGTTGAAGTTCTGCAGCGTGGCATCGTTTTTCAGCACGCCGGAGTAAACCTTGAAGAACGAGATGCGTCCCGAGAACGGATCGCTGATGGTCTTGAAGACGAAGAGCGAGAGCGGCTCGGAGTCGGCAACCTTGCGGGTGGCGGGCTCGCCGTTGTTCGGCGTGGGGGCAGCTTTCACCGTGTCGCGCTCCGCGGCGGTGGGCAGGTAATCCACGACGAAGTCGAGCACTTCATCGGTGCCGATGTTGCCCAAGCCGGAGGCGAAGAGCACGGGAAAGATTTTGTCCTCGCGAATGGCATTGTGCAGGCCGCCGACAATGTGCTCCTCGGCGATGGTGCCTTTGTCGAAGAACTCTTCCATCAGCGAGTCGTCGCCCTCGGCCACCAGCTCGACCAGACGTTCGTGCGCAGCCTTGGCCTGCTCGGCCATGTTGCCGGGGATGGGGCCGACCGTGGCTTTGCCGTTGCCGCCCATCTCGTACGTGTAGGCCTGCATCTTCACCAAATCGATGACGCCAGTGAAACTCTTCTCGGAGCCGACCGGCAACTGAACGGGAACCACGGTGCGCCCGAAGGCCGAGGTGAGCGATTCCATTACGCGGTTGAAGTCGGCGCGTTCGCGGTCCATGCGGGTGCAGACGATGGCGCGCGGCAGAGCGAACTTGTCGCAGTACTGCCAGATGCGCTCGGTGATGACCTCGACTCCGCTGACGGCGTCGACCACGACAAGGGCAGCCTCGACGGCGGGCAGCGCCATTTCGGCTTCGTGGATGAACATGCTGAAGCCCGGCGTATCGAGAAGGTTGATCTTGGTCTTGCCCCATTCGACCACAGCGGTCGCGGCGGCAATGGACATCGCCCGCGAGATTTCCTCCTCGTCGTAGTCGGTGGTGGTGTTGCCTTCATCGACGCGGCCCAGGCGCTGCGTCGCCCCCGCGGTGAACAGCATGGACGATGCAAGGGAGGTTTTGCCGGAATGTGAATGCCCAACCAGGGCGACGTTGCGAATGTTTACGCCTTCGTAATTCTTCACCTAGGACTCCTTCATACGAGTGGCAATACCCGCGATAGACCGCCGACTCCCCACCCCAACAAGCCCGCCATAGACAGGGCGCTTGTTGGCGACCCCGGCTCCGCGCTGATGTCTCAAAGGCTAAAGGCCAATGTTGCACCCAACCTGTCCGTCACGGCGGAGCGCAGATCAGGAGCCGGTTGCACGCGTGAACCGTGCTTGTACAACCCCGAAGTTGCCAGTGAGGCAAAAGGGCGGGGCACCATGCCGGCCTGCGCATGGTGAAGCTGTAACAAACTTGAAATGCTAGCATACGCGCTTTGCGGGGCTCAAACCCGGGGGAGAGCCGAGCCCAAATCGAGTGGTGGGAGGGTAGTGGGTCAACTTCCGGATCGCCCGTCATCTGGGACTAATGCTGGAGCTATTACCATCGGCGCCGATCGCTTCCACTTTGCCGGTCGGGTCGAGGACTGGCGCGGTATTCCGAAGGTCGAGCCTAGCCGTTGCTC
>PMWW01000054.1 GCA_003165795.1 Acidobacteriaceae bacterium | reverse complement strand
CAGAAGAGTTGACACACCTATGCCAACAGTTCCACAACTAAAGAATCTTCTCGTTCTGATTGCCTCTTGTATTGCGGCCTATCTCTCCTACGTGTCCTTCGGTGGCTACCTTGTGTTTGGATTTCGGAACTTTTCTGAATTCTGTTTAATTGGAGCTCCTTTATTTGCTTTGCCGGTTGCCCTGTTAGGCTTCCGATACTTAC
Source organism: Acidobacteriaceae bacterium (assembly GCA_003165795.1). Taxonomy (GTDB): domain Bacteria; phylum Acidobacteriota; class Terriglobia; order Terriglobales; family Acidobacteriaceae; genus Bog-257. The sequence continues at coordinate 4,110 of PMWW01000054.1, read as the reverse complement.
GAACCAGTACAGTTTTGTCCCTCGTCATAATGCTTCTTTACTTTGGCGTTCAGCTATACCATTTGGGACCACCCTGGGACAGGATATTGCACAACGGCACTCAGTTTTATAAGTTCCTCACGGTTACCATCCTGTTAGCCGTAGCCGCTGCACGTGAGCGTCGTCGTCCAGAATTTTCGACGCACAGTGTCAAAATTGTTTGACTTATCTCTGTGCTCTCCGTGCCTCGTGGTGAATAGGTTTTGTGCGAAGAGCGAAAGGCGAAGAGCGAAATCATGAGCGAGCCACAACACAACCTTACGGTCGACCATCTGGAAGTAGTCGACGGACGTGATCGCCAGCAGATCGAAGGCTGGATTCCCGAACTCGCTAGCGAAGCCGACTTGCGCGACGCTCTGGAGCAGGCCTTCGACTATCGCGGCGATGTGACCATCACCCGCAAAGACGGCTCGCGAGTGGAAGGCTACATCTTCGACCGGCGCAACGGCGCGACCCTGGCCGAGTCGGTGGTGCGACTAATTCCAAAGGATTCGCAGCAGAAGGTTTCCGTTCCCTATTCTGAGATCGCCGCCCTGGCGTTCAGCGGACGCGATACTGCCGCAGGCAGAAGCTGGGAAGCCTGGGTCCGCAAGTATTGGGAGAAGAAAGCTGCCGGCGAAACGAGCATCGCGCTGGAGCCGGAGAATCTCGACTAGCCCAGTTCCGTTAGACCGATGGAGTAGACCTTCATCGATCCCAGGCTGGCGGAGTCGACCAACAAATCTGGGCAACCAGCACAAGCCCGCGCTATAGTAACCGGCATGAAATTTACTTACAAAATTCCATGCGCCTGCGGATACAAAGTTTTGTTCTCAACCCATGGAGACGGTCCTTTTCCGGAGGTGGTATGCGGCGAGTGTGGGTCTCCAGCGCACCTGATGGACCCTTTAAGCGTCAGCGTCACGGCGGAACGGCTGTTGTATCGCAGCAACGCGGGGCTAGAGAGCGGGGACTACAGCCTATCGATAGTAATTGGGACGATGGCGGTTGAGTCTTTTCTTACTCGGCTTTTTCTCAAGCTCAAAAGAATGGATACTTATGCCACAACATTAAGTGTGCCTACTCGGGACCAGGAAGAAGAATGGAAGCGCAAGCTCCGAGAAAGAGGAGGCTTCGCTGGGAGAGAAGGTTCAGTCGGACCTGCAGATTTTGTTTCCAACGCGATAACGGGTATGACCTTTGACGAGTTCGTTGCCAACAATACCGTGGCTCAGAGGATAATGGCAACGTTTCCCGATGCGGCGAACCAATCCGCAAAGCACTATTTTCAGAAGGAGCTTTTCAGGCGTCGCAACAGGATTGCCCACTGGGGATATGTAAATTCCACGGAAGAGGAAGCGCAACGCTGTCATACGTTGGCAGTCGCAATCGTCTCGATCCTCAGGGAAATGGACAGATTCAAGTACGGCGCCTCGTGAAAGAGCATTGCCTTGGAGCCGAAAAGTCTGAAATAGAGCATTCCGGCCCCATCGCTTTCGATACAACGCTTGCGATCTGACCACGCTCGACACACTACGAACCCCATGGCGTGTTACGGCCGACTAACTCGACCAGTTCGCTCACAGCTCGTCGATCGCCTTGGCTGCCGCATTGATGGCATCGGTGATTTTCTGGATCTGCTCAGGCGTCACACTCTCGCGATGCAGACGCACCGCGACCGCGCCGCGCAAATTCATGAAGGCCCGCATGATTTCCGGCGACCGGCCACGCCGGAAACCACGTCCCGCCGTATCCAGACGCTCGAACAATTCGTCGATCCGCTCCTTGTTGGCCTGAAGGTATTCGTTCCCTTCCGGCGTAACCGTGTAGATCTTCTTGTTCTCCGAGGTCGACACCGACGCCAAACCTTCTTCCTCCAGCATCGTCAGCGTCGGATAGATCACGCCGGCGCTGGGCGTGTAGCCGCCTCCCAAGCGCTGCTCCATGGTCTTGATCAGCTGATACCCATAGCTCGGCTGCTCCGACAGCAGTTTGAGAACGACCAGCCTTACATCGCCGGCATCGAATAGACGTTCCCCGCCGCGGCCAAAGCCTCGCTCCCGGCCTGCGCCGAAACCGCCATGCCTCGACTCTCCTCTTTCCCGAAATCCTGCGAACCGGCGATCAAACCAGCCCCGCGGGCCGGCAAATTCGCCACGTTCTCGACGCTGATGTCCACCGCAGTGACTCTGTGCCGTGCGTCCAAAGTTTTCTTGTTCTGTGATCATCTTATTTCCTCCTCTTGGAATATATCTCAAGTTATAGCATAAGATATATCTTTTTTGGGTAGGATTCAGTTTTTTCTCCAGATTTTTTGTCTGTTGGGAAGCCAGCTCCTGTTTTCGCCAGCCTCCATCTCTGGACATTCTCTGGACATTTTGTCCGCGGGCGAACATGCGGGGCTTAACCTTGTGCCGCCCTCTGTGCTTCATCCCTCATGCTTTCTTATAGTTAGCGTATCTGAGATTGGCCCCACGCCTGCATTTTTTACTGGCAGTGGAAGCTGGAACTGCATCTCGCCTGGAGGAAAACTGCTCATGACCAACCTGGTTCAAGACGCTCGTTACGCCTGGTGTAAGTGCGCGCGACCTGGCAACATTCTGCTCGGTGGCCGTGCTGATGACTGGCGTTGGATTGCTGGCGAGCACGCTACCCGCCTATCGCGCGACGAAAGTCGATCCAATGAAAACGCTGCGCGACGAATAGTCGGGAGCCTTCTTAGACCCGGCTGAAGGGTTTGCCGGTCATTCTCGTTGGTGCGTCCACGAAGGGCGCACCTTTAGAGGGGTCGCGACACAGTCTCTTCAGCCCGACGAGGGATCTGCTTTGAAGACTTTTTCAGCAGCCTGTTTAGTCGGTAAGGGACCCGCTTTTTCGAGTTTCTTAGCACCCTGCTGGCCACTCACCTGTCATCTTTGCGGCAGTGGAACGGAGCGCAGTGATCTGCGGTTAAGACTTATCCTCGACCACTCCGTCAAACAGGTCCGCCTCCAACTTCCCCTCGCGCGGATCGCGCGTCGCTGCCAAGTGATACATCTCGATCGTACCCTCCGACCGCTGGCCAACGTTCTTCCGCACCCGCTCAAACAGCGGCTTCTGCGTGGTGTGCTGCCGGAAGGCCAGGTGCTTCTTCTCGAAGCGCTCTTTGCCCACCTCGATACGCGCGGTGACCGTCGGCGGGGCGATAGGCTGGCGATCGTCGAGCACGAAATCTGACGTGTAGTAATAAAGCTTCTGCGCGCGATGCGGCGTCAGTCCCTGCTCCAATTGTTCAGCATAGCGATCGGGGCGGCCTGCCCACTCGAACGCCATGGTCGCGAATGTGCCCGCCATGGCGTGATCGACATGCGCCGTGAGTCCACCGTCCGGTCCGAAGGTCAGGACGACGTGGGGCCGGATCTGTCGAATGCGCAGCACCAGATCGCCCGCAACCTGATACAAGTCGGTGCGGTCCAATTTGCTGTCGGGATAGTCGAGCACCTCGCCGTAAGCCACGTTCAGCACTTTGCATGACGCAGCAAACTCGGCGCGACGCAGTTGGGCGAGCTCTTGGTTGCTGCCTGCGGTGCCGCGATTGCGCGCGGCAGTTCCGGCCGTCAGGCAAACTACGGAAGTTTCCACTCCGCGTTCCTGATAGAGCAACAGCGTGCCGCCAAAGGCGCCGGCTTCGTCGTCAGGATGGGCGGTGATGCAGAGAAGTTTGCGCATAGAACGCTGCATAGTACGATCCACCCTCCTAGCAGGTTGCTGCTAGTATCATGTCCCGTAAGTTCGTGGCAAAATTCAATCGTTGTGTTTGAAAGGGCACGGCTTCAGCCGTGCCGCAAGAGTGCACGTATAGGGCGGCTTTAGCCGCTGAGGTGAGGACGTTCCGGCAACATTGTAACTTCGGAGTTATGACATAAAATTGCCGGACACCAACTAGCCTAGCAGGTTGCTGAAAAAGTCGGATTCGACAGGTTTTGAAGGGGCGCTCCTTCAGGTGCGCCGTCCTACGCCCTTTATTCTTGCCATTCCGAGCAGGCTTCAGCCCGCGAAGAATCTGCCTTCCCGACTTCTTCAGCACCCTCCTAGTATTACTGTGTTACAAGA